>CAMBRC010000152.1 GCA_945869965.1 Asaia bogorensis | reverse complement strand
TTCTTACCGCGAATGCGCCCCCGGCGAAAGCCCCGCCGCACAAGGCAAGCAAGAATGTTCTTTTTTGAAAAAAAGAACCAAAAAACTCTCATCCACTGCACGCACGCCAGCCGCTGAGGCGCGGCCCAAATGGACAAGGTCTTCTTTTTCTTCAGAAAAAGCAGACCTTTCTACCTCTCCAGCCAAACCCCCGCCGCCGCCTCCCCCCCCGAGGGCAACGCCGTGCGGGGATCGCGCACCCACGCCAGAATATCCCCGATCACCACCGCCCGGCCGAGATCACGCGGCAACAAATGATACCCGCCGGGATAAAAACTCCGCCGCACCGAAGCACCCTGCAATGCCCCCCACAGCGCCCGCGTCGCCGCCGCCGGAATAATCGTATCCTTCCCGCCATACAGCATCAGCGTCGGCACCGCCCCAATCCGCGGCGCCGACGCCAGCGCCAGATCCATCAGGTCCACCAGCCCGCGCAACGTATCAAACCGCGTCTCCTTCACCGTCAACGGATTGCGCCCCAGCGCCCGCAGCGCCTCCACATTGTCGGACGCCACAATCCGCACCCCCGGCGGCGGCCGGCTCACCGTCAACCCGGGCGCCAGCGTCGCCGCCAGCCACAACCCCCCCTGCATGAACCAGTTCATCGCCGCCCGCCCCCAAACCGCCGGCGCCAGCAACACCATCGCATCTGCCGCCACCGCGCCCCCCCGCGTCGCCAGATGCATCAACACCGCCCCCCCCATGCTCTCCCCCATCAAGACCAGCCGCGCCCGCGGATACCGAAGCCGCAACAACCCCGCCATCGCCATCGCCCCCGCATCCGCCGCCAACGCATCCGCCCCCGGCCACAACCCCCGCGCCGCCGTCGCCCCAAACCCCCGCTGGTCCGGCGCAAACACCGCCACCCCCGCCGCCGCGAACGCCGGCCCCGGCAACTCCCACGCATCCCGGCTGTCGTTGAACCCATGCAGCGCCAAAACTACCGCCGCCGGCTCCCGCTCCGCCGCCCCCTGCGGCAACCAGGCCCGAAACGGCAACCCCGCCCCGTCTGCCATCAAAAACGACCCGTCCTCGATCCCTGGCACCCGAACCTCCGGCCCCGGCGGAGCCCCCTTCGTCACACATCCGCCCAGCACCGTCCCCGCCGCCAACAGCACCGCGCGCCGACCAGGCAAGGGGAAGGTTGAAACCATGCCCCGCATGGCTATCATGCCCACGAGCCCCGACAACACCCCCCAAAGGACTCCGCATGCCGGACGGCGCCACCACCCCTACTGAAACCATCCACGTCGACGAACGCACCGTCGCCTGCGACGGCGGCGGCGACGCCCTCGGCCACCCCCGCGTCTACCTCCACATCGAAGATCGCCAGGTCATGTGCCCCTACTGCTCCCGCCTCTACGTCCTGAACGAAGGCGCCGGCCACGGCCACGGCCACTGACATGACCACTGCACCCGGCCCGGAAACCCCGGGTGCCCCCCACCTCATACTGATCGACGGCTCCGGCTTCATCTTCCGCGCCTACCACGCCCTCCCCCCGATGACCCGCCCCGACGGCACCCCCGTCAACGCCGTCTTCGGCTTCTCCAACATGCTGTCCCGCCTGCTCAAAGACCACGTCGGCACCCATTTCGCCGTGATCTTCGACGCCGGCCGCTACACCTTCCGCAACCGCCTCTACGACAAATACAAAGCCCAGCGCCCAGAACCCCCCGAAGACCTGCGCCCACAATTCGCCCTGGTGCGCGACGCCACCCGCGCCTTCGGCGTCCCCTCCATCGAACTCGAAGACTGGGAAGCTGACGACCTCATCGCCTCCTACGCCACCGCCGTCGTCGCCATCGGCGGCCGCGCCACCATCGTCTCCTCCGACAAGGACCTGATGCAGCTCCTGCGGCCGGGCATCGACATGCTGGACCCGATGAAGCAGAAGCCCATCACCCTGGCCGACGTCATGGACAGGTTCGGCGTCCCCCCGGAAAAACTCATCGACGCCCAATCCCTCATCGGCGACAGCGTCGACAACGTCCCCGGCGTCCCCGGCATCGGCCCGAAGGGCGCCGCCCAACTCATCAACGAGTATGGCGACCTCGAAGCCATCCTCGCCGCCGCCCCCTCGATGAAACCCTCCAAGCGCCGCGACCTCCTCATCGAACACGCCGAGCTCGCCCGCATCTCCCGCCTCCTCGTCACCCTGGCCTGCGACGTCCCGCTGCCCGAACCCCTCGAAGCCCTCGTCGCCCGCGACCCCGACCCCGATGTCCTCGCCCCCTGGCTCGCCGCCCAGGGCTTCCGCAGTCTCGCCACCCGCCTCGGCCTGGACTCCGGCACCTCCGCCAGCATCCCCGACACCCGCCCCGCCGCCAACCGCCCCGGCGCCGCCCCCAGCGCCCAAGGCGCCCTCTTCCCCGACGCCCAGCCCCAACTCCCCCCCATCACCAACACCGGCGACTACGGCCCGTACGAAACCGTCACCACCCTGGAAGCCCTGAACGCCTGGATCACCGCCG
This sequence comes from Asaia bogorensis, assembly GCA_945869965.1. Taxonomy (GTDB): domain Bacteria; phylum Pseudomonadota; class Alphaproteobacteria; order Acetobacterales; family Acetobacteraceae; genus CAMDGX01. The sequence continues at coordinate 5,327 of CAMBRC010000152.1, read as the reverse complement.
CCCAAACCACCGGATACGTCGCCGTCGACACCGAAACCAACAGCCTGGACGCCATGCGCGCCACCCTCGTCGGCATCTCGCTCGCCACCGCCCCAGGCCGCGCCTGCTACATCCCCCTGCGCCACGAAAACGTCGAAACCCAGCTCGACCCCGAAACGGCGCTGACCGCCCTGAACCCCCTCTTCGCCGACGAATCCGTCCTCAAAATCCTCCAAAACGCCAAATACGACCTGATGATCTTCCGTCAGGCCGGCGTCACCCTCCCCAGCCCAATCGACGACACCATGCTGATCTCCTTCGCCATGGAAGCCGGCGCCCACGGCCACGGCATGGACGAACTCGCCGGGCTCCACCTCGGCCACACCCCGATCAGCTTCGACAGCGTCACCGGCACCGGCAAAGCCCGCATCCCCTTCGCCCAAGTCCCGCTCGACCGCGCCACCGCCTACGCCGCCGAAGACGCCGACGTCACCCTGCGCCTCTGGCTCGCCCTGCGTCCCCGCCTGCGCGCCGCCAAATCCCTCGCCCTCTACGAACAGATCGAACGCCGCCTCGTCCCCATCCTGCTAGAAATGGAGCGCGCCGGCATCAAAGTCGACGAAGCCGAACTCCGCGCCCTGTCAAAAGACTTCGCCGAGCGCATGGCGGCCATGGAGATCGACATCCACGCCCTCGCCGGCGAAACCTTCAACCTAGGCTCACCCAAGCAGTTGGGAGAGATCCTGTTCGACAAGATGAAACTCCCCGGCGGCAAGCGCATGAAAACCGGCGCCTGGGGCACCGACGCCGGCGTCCTCCAAGGCCTGGCCGAACAAGGCCACGAACTGCCCAACCGCATCCTCGAATGGCGCCAACTCGCCAAACTCAAATCCACCTACACCGACGCCCTGGTCGAACAAATCAACCCTGACACCAACCGCGTCCACACCTCCTACGCCCAGGCGATCGCCAGCACCGGCCGCCTCTCCTCCACCGACCCCAACCTGCAAAACATCCCCATCCGCACCGACGAAGGGGCCCGCATCCGCCGCACCTTCGTCGCCGAACCCGGCAACGTCCTCGTCTCCGCCGACTACTCCCAGATCGAACTCCGCCTCCTCGCCCACGTCGCCGACATCCCCCAACTCAAGCAAAGCTTCTCCAACGGCGAAGACATCCACGCCCGCACCGCCAGCGAAGTCTTCGGCGTCCCCATGGAAGGCATGGACAGCGCCACCCGCCGTCGCGCCAAGGCGATCAACTTCGGCATCATCTACGGCATCTCCGCCTTCGGCCTGGCCCGCCAGCTCCAAATCACCCCCGGCGAAGCCCGCGACTACATCGAACTCTACTTCCGCCGATACCCCGCCATCCGCGACTACATGGAAGCCACCAAGGAAGAAGCCCGCAAATTCGGCTACGTCCTGACCCCCTTCGGCCGCCGCTGCTGGATCCCCGGCATCGCCGACAAAAACCCCGCCCGCCGCGGGTACGCCGAACGCCAAGCCATCAACGCCCCCCTCCAAGGCGGCGCCGCCGACATCATCAAACACGCCATGGTCAAACTCCCCAACGCCCTCGCCGAGTCCAACCTCGGCGCCCGCATGCTGCTCCAAGTCCACGACGAACTCCTCTTCGAAGTCCCCGAACCCGCCGCCGCCCCCCTCGCCGAACTCGCCCGCACCATCATGCAATCCGCCGCCACCCTCTCCGTGCCCCTGGTGGTCGAAACCGGGCAAGGGCATAGCTGGGGCGAAGCACATTAAGCGGGGAGGAAGAACCTTCTTTTTGTGAACAAAAAGAAGCAAAAAAACTTCATTCGCTAAGAATCTTCTCTCCCCTCGCGCTTGGGCGGGGGGAGCCGGAGGGGGGCTCTTCGCACCCGCCTCTTCCCCTCAACGGATAAAGTTTTTTTGCTTCTTTTTGTTCACAAAAAGAAGATTCCTTCTTACCCATCCCTCCCCCACAAAAAATTTCCCGAACCGCCACATTTTTTCCTTGCGCATTACATAACAATTCGTTAGTATGCGCCGCATGGAAAACAGAGCACCCTCCTTCGGCGACCAGATCGCCCGCCTGCATGGCACCATGCAGGCACAGGAGAAGTGCGCCTGGATTCCCACCGCCATCCACACCTTGATCATGGCCGCCCTGGCGCGCATCTTCGGCCGGCTGGAGGACCTGCTGCGCCTCTGGCAGGCCGGAACCCTTCCCGCACCCCACCCCCGCACCCCGTCAAACCCCGAGGTGCTCCCCCGCGTTCAGTCGTCGCGCACGCCGCGTCACGCCACCCCCGCGCGCAAACACCGCCCTCCCGCCGTCATCCCGAACGAAGTGCACGACCCACGCTATTCTCGCCGCGCGCCAGGCTTCCACCTGTCGCACCATGGACCGATCGCGGCGGTGAACCGCGTCCCCACTGCCGCGCGCCCGAGCGCCGCCCACCATCCGCCAAGAATCTCGCGAAAACACCCCATTGAGGCGGCACACAATCTTGCCGTAAATGTTTCGATATCAGAACAAATTCTAGTCCAGCTTATAAACCGCCTCCGCATTCCCGCGAAAAATCATCCGCTTCTCCGCCTCGCTCAACGCCACCGGAAACGCGTTCCGCGGATTGTCGAAATCCCAATGTGGATAATCCGTGGCGAACAGGATGCGGTCCCAGCCGATCCAGTCGATGGTATGGCGCAGGTCGGCCGGCCGCTCCGGCTCTTCCATCGGCTGTGTGGAGATCCACAAATTGCGCTTGATATACGCACTGGGCGGCATCTTCAGGTGCGGCACCTCCGCCTGCATTTTCTTCCAGTGGTTGTCCAGCCGCCAGCCGAGCACCGGCAGCCACGACCAGCCGCCCTCGATCATGATCACCTTCAGCGTCGGAAACCGCTCGAACACCCCTTCCAGCACCAGCGAGGTCGCCTGGCACTGCATCGCGTGGGTCAGCCCGTGATGGTCCTCGATATAGAAGCTCGGCCACCCCGCCGCCGTCGGCGCGAACCCGGCCTCGCCGCCGACATGCAGCCCGATCGGCAGGTTGTAGTGCGCGGCCGCCTCGAAGATCGGCCAGTAGCGCGACCGCCCGAGCGGCTCGGTGCTGCGCGAGGTCAGCTGGATCTGCGCGTAGTCGCGCTGCTTGACCCGCTTGTCGATCTCCGCCACCGAGGCTTTCGCATCCTCGAACGGGATCTGGATCGACCCGCGCAGCCGCGATTCCTGGCTGGTGAAGGCCGCCACCTGCCAGTCATTGATCGCGCTGCACACCGCCGCCGAGAGTTCCAGATTACGCACCAGATTGCCGGGGAACAGCGGCTCCAGGATGCCATGCTCGATGTCGTAGCGGTCCAAAAGCTGCTCGCGCATGAAATCCAAATCGCTGCCCGGCGGCGCCCCCCCCGGCGGCCATGCATCACGCCGCGCGGTATTGGGCATGAAGCGCGGATAGGTATTCCGCGCCGCATACGGCCCCCGGCCAAGCTTGCCATACTCGGCGATGTGCTTCTGCCAGCGCTGCGAGAGCCACGGATTGAGGTCCGATTCCGCCCGCAACGACGGATGGATATCGCTATCGATGATCCGAAACTTGCTGTCGGTAGCCGTTTGACGGTCGAGGACTTCGCTCATGCGATGGTTTCCTTGAGCCTGGGATATGTGGCCAACGGATTGTCGACCATGATCTTGCGCAGCAGCGCCGGCGAAAATCCAGGCGGAACCGCCTCCGCGCCATCAAACTGCCAATGCGGAAAGTCAGTCGCAAAAAGCAACATCTCGTCCGACCCGATCTCGTCGAGAATCTGGCCGACGATCCCCGCATCCGCCGGCGCATCAAACGGCTGCATCGTCAGCCGCACATGTTCGCGAATATACGCAGCCGGCGACCGCTTGACCCACGGCACCTCCGCCCGCACCCCGCGCCAGGTCTTGATCGCCCGCCAGATGAACCCCGGCAACCAGGTCACCCCGGATTCCAGCAGCACGATCCGCAACCCGGGAAACTTCACGAACAACCCTTCGCTGACCATGCTCAACAACTGGTCCTCGAAAACCTGCGACCCCGCCACATAGTCGTGCAGAAAGAAGCTCGGCCACCCGTTCGACGTCGGGGCATGCCGGTACATCAACCCGGCATGAATCCCCACCGGCAGCCCATGCTTCTCCGCCGCCGCGAAGATCGGCCAGTAGTAGCTCTTGCCGTACAGCATCTCCGCCCCGGACGGCAGCAGCACCTGCACGAACCGCTTGTCCGGCGCCTTGCGCTCGATCTCCTCGGCGGCAAGCTGCGGATTCTGCACCGGCACCACGATCGAGGCCCGCAGCCGCGGATCCTTCGCCATCCACTCGGCCGCAATCCAGTCGTTCAGCGCCGAACAAAGCGCGGCCGCCATCGTCTCGCTGACCGCCACCTGCCCGCCATACAACGGATTGCAGATCGCGAACCGCACCCCGAAGGCATCCAGCGCCTGGGCCTGCAACTGCGCCAGGCTGGTCCCCGGCTTTCCCTTTTCCAGCCGCCAATCCGGCCGGCACGAAATCGGCGCCCCGGGCGGATACGAAGCCATGTCGAACCCGTCCATCCCACGCTGCACAAACGCATCCGCCCAATACGGATCCATATAGGGCAGCAACACCTTCACGCTCGGCACCCCCGGATGGATGTCGCAATCGATCGTCATGCCAGACTCCCTTACGTCAGCGCCGCCCGATCCCCGCCCGGCGCATCCCACGCTGCCAGTCAGCGGCCACCGCGTCGAGCGCCACCTTGGCGGTCTTCTGCCCCAGCAACACCTCGGACACCCCGGTACGCAGACTGAGTTCCAGCGTATCCCAAACCAGATGAGCGGGCGTGGGCACTCCGGTCTCGATCGCCTGGGCCGCGATCGGCGGCCAGCTCGGGGTTGCGCAGCACCGAGCCGCGCGGCGGGGCATTGCCACGTTCCATCGAACGCAGCTGCCACTGCTTGGAACGGGCCATGCGGATGAAGTCGATCGGCCAGTCGGCGTTCTTGGAGTATTTCGGCACCGCCATGAAATGCCCGTCGATCCAGGTTCGGCTCTGGCTGCCCGCCGGCGATGATCTCGTCGTACTCCCAGGTGGTGACCTCGGGCGGCGCCAGCTTGTTCTTGACCACGAGGTCGCCGAGGAACTGCAACGCCAGTACCGCCTCGGGCCGGTTGATGAAGATCTCGCCGGTCTTGACGTCGCACAGCTTGCCGCCGGCGGAATACAGCCAGGACGCGATGCTGGTGTAGAGCCCGGAGCCCTGCTTGCCCATGACGCCGAAGGCAAAGCGGTCGGGCGGGGAATTGACCGCCATTGCGGCCTTCTCGAACTCGGCGAAGGTGGTGGG
>CAMBRC010000151.1 GCA_945869965.1 Asaia bogorensis | reverse complement strand
CCACCGATGGTGGCATCAGAAAGCCGGTATCGCGGTCAATCAGGCGGAAATTGCCCATCCAGCAGATATCCAAACAGCAAAAACGGCGAAGCGATGCAACAATTCTACCGACTGCTTCCGCGTCGCGTTAAGTCCGACAGGCTGCTAGTGCCGCGGATGGCAGCGTCTCGATGGGCGCGGTCCAGGCCGTGCTGGTGGCGATCGGCCAGGCGCTGGCGATCAAGGGCGCGGGGCATGCCGTGGTGATGCGTTCGACGGTGCCGCCGGGAACCGCCGAGGACCTCGCCATTCCCACGCTGGAGCGCGAGTCCGGGCTGAACCATGGGTCGGGCTTCCGCTACTACAGCAACCCCGAATTCCTCCGCGAGGGCAGTTCGGTCAAGGATTTCCACGCGCCACCGTTCACCCTGATCGGCGCGGCGGACGGCGATGACGCGGCCGTGGTTCGGGACATCTATGCGTCGGTCACGGCAGCGGTCCATGTCACGCCATACCGGGTGTCCGAGAGCACCAAGTATCTCTCCAACGTCTTCCACGCAGTCAAGCTCGCCTTCGCCAACGAGGCCGGGGCGATTCTGTCGGCGCATGGCGTGGATGCAAGGGCGGCGTTCCGGCTGTTCTGCGAGGACCGCGTGCTCAACATCTCGACCGCCTATCTCCGGCCGGGCTTTGCCTTTGGCGGTTCCTGCCTGCCGAAGGACATCCGCAGCTTTCTGTCGCTGGCGGCCGAAAAGGATGTGCCGGCGCCGTTCCTGCGCCAGGTCCTGCCGGGCAATCAGGCGATCATCGACCGGGCGTTCGCGATGGCGACGGCGCATGGCCGGCAGAAGGTGGCGCTGTTCGGCCTGGCGTTCAAGGCGGGCACCGATGACCTGCGGGAATCGCCGTTCGTGATGCTTGCCGAGCGGTTGATCGGGCGCGGCTATGACCTGCGCATCCACGACCGGCATGTGCAGACCGCCCGGCTGACCGGCAGCAACCGGGCCTTCATCGAGCGCGAGATCCCGCATCTGGAGCGGCTCCTGGCCGGCGATGTGGCGACGGCGTTGGACGGGGCGGGGCTGGTCATCATCGGCCATGTCGCGGCCGAGGACCGGGCGGTACTGTTCGCGGCGCTGGCCGGCAAGCGGGTGCTGGACCTGGGCGGCATCCCCGGCCTGGCCGCCGTGCCGGGCATCACCTACGAAGGGTTCTGCTGGTGAAGTTGCGCCCGCGGCTGCTGTTCGTCAGTACGCGCTTCCTGTTCCCCACCAACGAGGGCGGCAAGATCCGCACCGCCAATATCCTGCGCCAGATGAAAGGCGGAATGTTCGAGGTCATCCTGGCCTCGCCGGTGCCCCCGGATGCCGACCGCCATGCTGTCGAGACCATCGGCGTGTGCGATCATTTTCGCTCCTGGCCGGCCACGCCGCCGTCGCGGCTGCGGCGCCTGCTGGCGTTGCCGGGGCGTATCCCGGTTTCCGCCGCCACCGATCGCTCGGCCGCCGGGGCGCGGGTTGTTGCCGCCGCGATCGCCGAGCGGCCCGATGTCGTGGTCGTCGATTTTCCCCATGCCGACGTGCTGGTGCCCGGCGCCTTGCCGCCCGCCAGCGTGATGTTCACCCACAACGTGGAAGCCGAGATTTTCGAGCGTCATGCCCGGCTGGCCGCTGGCCTGTGGCGCCCGGTCTGGGCCGACCAGGCGCGCAAGATGCAGCGTTTCGAGGCCGCGGTGCTGGCGCGCTATCGCAGCGTGATCGCGGTCTCCACCCGTGATGCCGCAGCGCTTGGCCAGCGCTATGGCCATGGCGGGATCGAGGCGATCGAGACCGGGGTGGACCTGGAGTACTTCGCCATGGCGCCGGCCGATGCCGCGCCCCCGGTGACGCCGGATGGCGGGACGATCGTGTTCACCGGGGTGATGGACAGCCCGGCCAACACCGACGGCATCGCCTTCCTGATGGACGAGATCTGGCCGCTGGTATTGCGCGAGCGGCCTGCGGCACGGGCGCTGATTGTCGGGCGCAATCCGCAGGCGTCGCTGCTGGATGCCGTGCGCAGCCGCAACCTGGCCTGGACGGTGACCGGGTCGGTGCCGGACATCCGCCCCTATGTGGCGCAGGGGCATCTGTGCGTCATTCCGCTGCGCGTCGGCAGCGGCACCAGGATCAAGGCGTTCGAGGCGATGGCGATGGGCCGTCCGGTGGTGGCGACCACGGTGGGGATCGAAGGGCTGGACATCACGCCAGGAGAACACTTCCTGGCCGCCGACAGCGCCGAGGATTTCGCCATCGCCATCCTGCGGCTATTGGCCGATGCCGGCGAGCGGGACCGCATCACCCGCGCCGCCCGCGCCCGGCTGGAGGCGCGCTTCTCCTGGGCCCATGTCGCGCAGCAGTTCGAGGCGATCTGTGCCCGGGCGATGAAATCCGGCTGATCGGCATCGCCTGATTGCAGCGGATGCGCCGTCCGCCCTAAACTGGTTGCGACATCAAGCGGGGGCGGACATGACGGTGCTGACGGAAGCGCAAAAGCAGGCATTCTGGCGCGATGGCTTCCTGGTGGCGGAAAACGCCGTGTCACCCGGCCAGCTCGCCGCACTGCGGGCGGAGATCACCAGCTGGGTCGAGCAAAGCCGCGCCCACACCGCCCCGTTCGGCCCGCCGACCATCGATGGCCGGCCGCGCTTCGACATGGGTGCCGAGCACAGCGCCGACAAACCCGCCCTGCGCCGCATCAACAACCCGTCGGACATCTCTCCGGCGTACCTCACGGCAATGCGCGACAGCGACATGACCGAGATGGTCGCCGAGCTGATTGGCCCGGACGTCAAGTTCCACCACTGCAAGATCAACCTGAAGCTGACCGGGGCGAAGACCGAGGTGCTGTATCACCAGGACTTCGCCTATACCCCGCACACCAACGACGACATCATCACCGCGCTGTTGTTCCTGGACGATATCGACGAAACCAACGGCGCACTGACCGTGGTGCCCGGTTCGCACAAAGGTCCGATGCACTCGCTGTTCGACGGCGATCGCTTCACCGGCGCGGTGGCGGCCGACACCGAAACGGCGCTACTGGCCCAAAGCATCCCCTGCTACGGCCTGGCCGGTGCCGTGTGTCTGATGCACACGAAATTGGCGCACGGCTCGGCGGCCAATGCTGGGGACAATCCGCGCGGGCTGTACATCTGCGTCTACACCGCCGCCGACGCGATCCCGCTGGCGCGCAACCCGATGCCGAGCACGCATGAGGGCGAGGTTGTGCGCGGCCAGCCGGCACGCTTTGCGCGGCTGACGGAGACGCGCGTGGAGTTGCCGCAGCAGCCGAAGACGGCTTCGTTCTTTACGGTGCAGGGACAGGAGTCGGCGAAGGCGGCAGAATGAAGGAAGCACGTTCTTTTTTGAAAAAAAGAACCAAAAAACTTTTATCCACTTGCTGAATGGATGAAAGTCTTTTTGCTTCTTTTTCTACAGAAAAAGAAGACCTTGCTTACTTCCGGAAGTCTTCCCACAGGATCCCACCGACTTCGGCCATGGCGGTGTTGACCAGCGCATTGCGCTCGGCCAGCAGCCGCGAATTCCCCATCGGCAGTTCGGTGCGGTCGAAGGTGAACAGGCCGAACGAGATCGCGTCGGTTTCGCTGCGCATGATCACCCCGGCGTCATTGCGCACACCGCGGAAGCTGCCGGTCTTGTTGCCGACCGCGATGGTGGGCAGGTAGCGCGGCACCCGGTCGCGCAGTTGTTGCGCGCGCAGGATGGTCATCATGTCGGCACAGGCGGCCGCACTGCCGGCCGTGCCCTGGAGGATCATCGCGCAGAGTGCTGCCATGTCGGCGGCCGAGCTGGTGGTGTTGCGGTCTGACGCGGCGAAAGTCAGCGTCCGGTAGTCCATCGCGTTGCTGTTCGATAGGCGCTGCATCGTCGCGTAATCCGGCGGCGGGTCGAGCGGCATTGCGAAGCTGTGCGCGAAGGATTGCGGCAGGGAGAGTGCGATGTGGATATCGTTCAGCCCTTGGCGGCGCATGGTGGCGTTGATGTTGGCCGAGCCGACCAGCTCCTGGAGCATGTGGGTGGCGGTGTTGTCGCTGATGATGATCATCAGCATGGCGAGGTCGCGGATGGTGGGGGCCAGCGCGTTGTCGAGCTTTTGCAGCACGCCGGAGCCGATCACACGCTGGGCGTCTGTCAGCGGGAGCCGGTCGGTGAGCTTGAACTTGCCCTCGTCGGCCTGGCGGTAGACCTCGACCATCACCGGGATCTTGTAGACGCTGGCGGTGGGGAACAGGGCAGTGGGGTTGATCGCCACGGTCTTGCCAGTGGGCAGATGGGTGGCGGAAAAGCCGACCTCGATCCCCAGCGGGGCGAAGACGGCGTCGATGCGGGCCTGAACGGTCATGGGCTTCCCAATGCGATAACGCGCCATGCTCGCGCATTCCGGACCGGCGCGCCAGTTGGTGCCGGGCGCCGGTGCTGGCACACTTGCAAGCGCAACAGGAGGAACGATCATGGGTGTGCTCGACGGCAAGATCGCCATCATCACCGGGGCGACCAGCGGCATCGGCGAACGCTCCGCCGAGCTGTTCATCGAGGAGGGCGCGACCGTCATCCTGTCGGGCCGCCGCGCCGACCAGGGCGAGGCCATCGCCGCCCGGCTGGGCCAGAACGCGCATTTCGTCCAGGCCGACATGGCCAACGAAGCCGACATCGTGGCGCTGATCCAGGGCACCGCCGCACGCTTCGGGCGGGTCGATGTGCTGTTCAACAATGCCGGCCACGGGCTGGTGCCGTTTCGCATCGCGGACGCCGACATCGCCACCTGGGACTTCATGATGTCGGTGCATGTGCGCGCCGTGGTGATCGCGATGAAGGCGGTGGCGCCGATCATGCAGGCGCAAAAATCCGGCAGCATCATCACCACCGCCTCAATCGGCGGCTATCGCGCCGGCGGCTCGTCGCATGCCTATGTCACCGCCAAGGCCGCGGTGCTGCACCTCACCCATTCGGTGGCCGCCGAGCTGGGCGAGGACAATGTCCGGGTGAACTCGATCTCGCCGGGTGCCATCGTCACCGGCATCTTCGGCAAGGGCGCGGGGCTGGACCACGACGTCGCCGATCGTGAACTCGCCGTCCTGGCGGGTCGCCTTGCCAAAGCCCAGCCGATCCCGCGCGCCGGCGTGCCCGACGACATCGCCCGCGCCGCGCTGTTTCTGGCGTCCGATGCGTCCAGCTTCATCAATGGCGCGGATATCGTGGTGGACGGAGGCAACATCGCGGGCAAGCCGTTCAGCCAGGGCGTGGCTGGGCGGCGCGAGATGACCGAGGCGATCGCGAAGGCGGCACAAGGGTAAGCTAAGGCTGGGCTCCGCCCAAACCCGCCAGGGGCCAAGCCCCTGGACCTTGTAATTTAAGGGTCCAGGGGGCTTGGCCCCCTGGTGGGTCCAGGGCAACGCCCTGGCCTTAGGCTAGCCTACTCTTCAACCCGTAGCTCATCTTCTCCGCGATCATGATCACGGGGACATTGAGGTTGGCACACGGAATGGTCGGCATCACCGAAGCGTCGCAAACACTCAGCCCGGCGATCCCGCGCAACGCGCCATCCGGCCCAACGACCGCCATCGGATCGGCCTCGGCGCCCATCTTGCAGGTCCCGCAGGGGTGCCAGACGCCGCCGACGACGCGGCGGAGGTAGTCCTCCAGGCGGTCGTCATCGGCGGCGAGGTGTTCCGGGGCCGGCGCGTTCTCGGTGGCGATGGCCAGCATGCGGCGGCGCAGGGTGGCGCTGCTGTCCATCAGCGGGCCGGAGATGCCCATGATCAGGCCATTCTGCGGCGTTGGCTTGGCCAGCGCCTTGATCCGGTCGGAATAGCCGGAGGGGAAGATTTCCAGCGCGGCGCCGGCGTCCTTCACCCGTTGCAGGATGCGCAGGCTCAAGCGGAAAGACTGCATCAGCCGCACCAGGTCGCGGCGGTCGGACAGCATGCGGAAGTCGACCTCGGGCACCGCCTCGATATCCGCGCCGAGGCGAAGGCGGCCGCGCGAGTAGGACTTGTTGACCCAACCATAGAAGCCGCCGATGCGCCGGCCGACGGCATGCCAGGTGCCGCGGGTGGACACTGCCATGTGCATGTCGCCTTCGGGTGTTCCCTCCAACCCCGAGGACCAGCGCAGCAGGGTTTGCAAATGATAATGCTCGCCGCCCTTCCCCCTCGCATGTGGCGCGAGGAACACCGACAGCCCGGTCGCGGGGTGCTCATGGAGGTTCTCCCCAATGCCGGGCAGGTCGGCCAGCACGGCGATGCCGCGCGATTGCAGATGCGCAGCAGGCCCGATGCCGCTACGCATCAGCAGCGCCGGCGAGCCGATCGCGCCGGCGGACACCACAACATGCCGGGCGACGATGATGCGCTCCGCCCCGAAGCTGGCCACGCGCAGTCCGATGGCGCGACCGTCTTCCACCACCACCCGGCGCACGACCGTCTCCGGCAGGATGGTCAGATTGGGACGGCGCCGGACGGCGTCGGTCAAATACGCCACCGCCGTGCTGGCGCGCTGGCCGCGTTCGTCGACGTTGATCGAGGTGGGGATCAGCCCGGTCCGCCAGGGACCGTTTTGGTCATCGCCCACCCCCAGCCCCTCGGGTCCGATCGCCTCGGCGACGGCCTTGGTGAAGCCGGTCCACTCGCTGCGCGGGATCGACTGGATCGGCAGCGGGCCGTCATGGCCATGCAGCAGGCCGGTGTGCACCAGCTCGCGTTCCAGCTTCTTGAAATATGGCAGCACGTCATCCCAGCCCCAGCCGGCCGCCCCGTGATCGACCCACTCGTCGAAATCCGACGGCTTGCCGCGATTGGCACCGATGCCGTTCACGCTCGATCCGCCGCCCAGCACCTTCGGCTGCTCGTAGCCGCGCGGCGTGGCCGCCTGGTTCGATTTCAACTCACCGAAGGTGGCGCGCAGCTCGTTCCAGAACCAGTCCGGGTTAAACTGGGCCCGCCCGGCATACTGACTGGCCAGCACCGGCGGCACATGCCCGGGCGTAATCCCCGGTCCGGCCTCGACCAACAGCACCCGCAGCCCAGCCACCTCGGAGAGCCGCGCGGCCAGCACGGCACCGGCTGAGCCGCCACCGGCGATGGCGATGTCGTACTCTGCGTCGGGCATGGCGTGGTCCCTTTGGCAGCAAGATTCTTCTTTTTGTGAACAAAAAGAAGCAAAAAAACTTTATCCATAAGGCGAGTGGATGAAAGTCTTTTTGCTTCTTTTTCTACAGAAAGAGAAGGCCTTCCTTCCCTGTTTCCCTCCCCCGCAGCACCCAGTATCCTGCGCCCCTCGAGAGGGAGCCACTGCCATGACCGACCTGCCCGCCCATGTCGACATCCACGAGGAAGGCCCGCGCGAGGGGTTCCAGATCGAGCCCGGCCCGATCCCGACGGCGCAGAAGGTCCGCCTGATCGAGGCGCTGGCCGAAACCGGGCTGCATCACATTCAGGTTTGCTCGTTTGTGAATACGCGGCTGGTGCCCGGTTGGGCCGATGCCGAGGCGACGGTGGAAGGGTTCACCATGCGGCCGGGCGTCGACTACACCGCGCTGTGGTTCAATTCGAACGGGCTGGAGCGGGCGCTGGCGTATCGGGAGAAGCTGACCATGAGCGGGTCGATCTCGCTGACCGCCAGCGAAGGGTTCACCCGCAAGAACCTCAACCGCAGCCATGAGGAGAACGTGGCGGCGATGAAGAAGCAGACCGCGCTGCATCTGAGCCATGGCATCAAGGTCAACCGCATCGGCGTGATGGCGGCGTTCGGCTGCAACTACCAGGGCGATATCTCGGCCGAACAAGTGGTCAAGACGCTAGCGGACGGCATGGCGATCGCCGCCGAGGCCGGGGCGGAGATCGAGGTGTTCTCGCTGGCCGACACCATGGGCTGGGCGATTCCGCCGCGCATCGAGCGGGTGATCGCCACGGTGCGGGCGAAGTGGCCGGCGATGAAAATCGCGCTCCACCTGCATGACACGCGCGGGCTGGCGGTGGCCAATGCCCATGCGGCGCTGAAGCTGGGCGTCAGCCAGTTCGACAGCACCGTGGGCGGCCTCGGCGGCTGCCCGTTCGCCGGCCAGAAGGGGGCGGCCGGCAACATCTGCACCGAGGAGCTGGTGCTGCTGTGCGAGGAAATGGGCATCACCACCGGCGTTGACCTCGACCGCCTGATCGAGGTCGGGCGCATGGCCGAGGAGATCGTCGGCCACGTGCTGCCCAGCGAGCTGATCCATGCCGGCAGCCTCGGCGCGTTCCGCCGCATGGCCGCCGAATGACGGTGTCTGCTGGGCCCCTCGCGGGGCTACGGGTGCTGGA
>CAMBRC010000150.1 GCA_945869965.1 Asaia bogorensis | reverse complement strand
CCTTGATGAAGGCCTCGACAACCCCCCTGGCCGAAGGCGCTTAAAGAATGGGGTCTGGGGCCGCCGGCCCCAGCGGGTCGAGGGCAGAGCCCTCGCCTTCCTACGCCAGCGCCAGCGCGCCTTGCGGTGCTGTGTGGAATTCTTCTTCGGTCACGCCGTAGACTTCGCGCACTCGTTCCGCGGTCAGTTCGGCGGGGGTGCCGTCGAACATGAAGCGGCCGTCTTTCATCGCCACGATTCGGTCGCAGTAGAGCCGGGCGGTGTCCAGGTGATGCAGGTTGCACAGCACGGTCAGCCCGTCTTCGCGGTTGATCCGGCGCAGGGCGTCCATCACCACCTGGGCATTACCGGGGTCCAGGCTGGCGATCGGTTCGTCGGCCAGGACCATGCGCGGTTGCTGCATGAGGGCGCGGCAGATCGCCACGCGCTGTTGCTGCCCGCCGGAAACCTGGCCGGCGCGGATCAGGGCGGTTTCGAGGAGGTCGAAGCGTTCCAGTGTGGCCAGCGCCATCGCCCGTTCTTCGGCGCTGAACAGGCCGAGCAGGCTGGACAGGGTGGAGCGCTTGTTCAGCCGGCCCATCAGCACGTTGGTCAGCACGTCGAGCCGGGGGATCAGGTTGAACTGCTGGAAGATCATGGCACTGGCGGCGCGCCAGTCGCGCAGGGCGCGGCCACGCAGGGCGGTGATATCGACGGCGCCGAAATGGACGGTGCCGGCGGAGGGTTCCTGGAGTCGGTTGACCATGCGCAACAGGGTGGACTTGCCGGCGCCGGAGCGGCCGATGATGCCCAGCATCTGCCCGGCCGGCACGTCGAGCGAGACGGCGTCCACCGCCACCTTGGCGCCGAAGCGGCGGGTCAGTCCGCGAATGCTCAGAGTTCCGTCCTGCATGGGCGCCACCATGCCCGCGGCGGCGATCCCCGGCAATCGGGCCCCTCGCGTTAGCCTCGATCCCCTGGCACACTTGTTGCGGCGAAGCAGGGTAGAGTGCGGCAACAGGGGTTTGGACGGCATGGGAATGCAGCCGGGTGCTTAAGAAGCAAGCATACAGCACGGGCAACGACACCCTGTGTTTCGACGAGATGCTGCGGTCCGATTTTTCCGCGCGGGACTGCTACCGCACCTTGTTCGAATGGCTGCAACGCCAGACGCAGTCGGGCATCCGCACCAAGCAGGCGGAGGCGGACGCGATCTTTCGCCGCATGGGCATCACCTTCGCGGTGTACGGGGCGGCGGAGGCGAACGAGCGGCTGATCCCGTTCGACCTGATCCCGCGGGTGATCTCGGCGGCCGAGTGGCGCTTTCTGGAGCGCGGCATCGAACAGCGGGTGCGGGCGCTGAACGCCTTTCTGCACGATATTTATCATCGCCAGGAGATCGTGCGCGCCGGCCTGATCCCGTCGGCGATGGTCAACGGCAATTCGGCGTTCCTGCCGCAGATGATGGGCTTCGACCCGCCGCGCGGGGTTTATTCGCACATCATCGGCACCGACATCGTGCGCACGGAGGAGGACGGGTTCTTCGTGCTGGAGGACAATCTGCGCACGCCGTCCGGCGTGTCGTACATGCTCGAAAACCGCGAAACCATGATGCATCTGTTTCCCGAGCTGTTTGCCGCCCATCGGGTGGCGCCGGTGGAGCGCTATCCCGAGTTGTTGCGTCAGACGCTGGAGAGCGTCGCTCCGTCTGGATGCGACGGCGAACCGACGATTGCCGTGTTGACGCCGGGGATTTTCAACTCGGCTTATTTCGAGCACGCCTTCCTGGCCGACCAGATGGGGGTGGAGCTGGTCCAGGGCAGCGACCTCGTGGTGGAGGACGGGGCGCTGTGGATGCGCACCATTCGCGGCCGTGCGCGGGTGGATGTGCTGTACCGGCGCATCGACGATGCCTTCATCGATCCGCTGAATTTCCGGCCGGACTCGCTGTTGGGCGTGCCGGGGTTGTTCGACCTCTATCGTGCCGGGCGCGTAACACTTGTCAATGCACCGGGCACCGGGATTGCCGACGACAAGGCGGTCTATGCCTATGTCCCGGAGATTGTCGAGTTTTACACTGGGGAAAAGCCGATCCTCAAGAATGTCGCCACCTGGCGCTGCTCGATTGATGAGGAGCGGGCCCATGTGCTGGCGCATCTGGAGGAGCTGGTGGTCAAGGAGGTGCACGGCTCCGGCGGCTACGGCATGTTGATCGGCCCGCGCTCCACGCGCCAGCAGCGGGCGGATTTCGCCGAGCGCATCCGCGCCAATCCCGGCAACTACATCGCCCAGCCCACCCTGGCGCTGTCGACCTGCCCGGCCTTTGCCGGCAGCGGAGTGGGGCCACGCCATGTCGATCTGCGCCCGTTCGTCCTGGTGGGCGACCGGGTCCGGGTGGTGCCGGGCGGGCTTACCCGGGTGGCGCTGAAGAAGGGTTCGCTGGTGGTGAACTCGAGCCAGGGAGGCGGCACCAAGGATACCTGGGTGCTGGAGGACTGAGCATGCTCGGACGCACCGCTTCGAGCCTGTTCTGGATGGCGCGCTACATGGAGCGGGCTGAGAACATCGCCCGACTGATCCAGGTGGGCCATCGCATCTCGTTGACGCCGGACAGCACCGGAGGGTATCGCGAGGACTGGAAATCCACCCTGGCCAGCGGCCGGGTGCCTGGCTGTCTTCGAGGCCGGCGGCGGCACGTTGGCGGCGGCGGAGGTGCAGCGCTTCATGCTGTTCGACCGCGACAATCCCAGCTCGATCCGGTCCAGCCTGGAAACCGCCCGCAACAACGGCCGCGCCGTGCGCACTGCGTTGACGCGCGAAATGTGGGAGGCAATGAACTCCACCTGGAACGAGTTTTCCGCCATTGACCCGGCGGCGGTCGGGCCTGGCGCGATGACCGAATTGCTCGACTGGGTGCGTCAGCGCTCGGCGCAGTTCCGTGGCGCGATGCTGGGCAGCCTGTTGCGCGACGAGGGCTTTCACTTTTGCCAGCTCGGCACCTTTGCCGAACGGGCGGACAACACGGCGCGGATCCTGGACGTCAAGTATAACGTGCTGCTGCCGGCCAACGCGGCCCTGGGCGGCGAACGCAACCAGCACCAGTGGGACACCATCCTGCGCTCGGTTTCGGCCGTCGGCGCCTATCGCTATTTCTACCGCGACCGGCTGCGGCCGCGGCAGGTGGCGGAGTTCCTGATGCTGCGGCCGGAAATGCCGCGCTCCTTGCGGTTTTGCAGCGACTTCATGGCGCCGTCACTGGCCTCGCTCGCCGCGATGACCGGGGGCGGGGCGAGCAGTGCCGCCTTGGGCGAGGCGTTGGCGGCGGACATGCGGGCGGCGGACCTGGACACGATCATGCGGGGGGGATTGCACGAATTCCTCGGCGACTTCCTGGCCCGCAACGCCGCGATCGCGTTGGCGACGGCCAACGATTATCATTTTGATTAAAGAACGGGCATGCGCATTGCCATCACCCATTCCACCACCTATCGCACCGAGGGCGCCGCCCGGGCGATCCAGGCGCTGCGGCTGACGCCGCCGTCCGGGCAGTCGCAGACGGTGATCTCCTGGCAGGTTCGGGTATCCGGTGGCGGCACCCCGATGCGGTACACTGACGCGTTCGGTAACCTGGTTGAACTCGCCGCCTCGCATGGGCCGGTGACCGATGTCCGGATCGTCGCCGAGGGGATAGTGGATACGGCCGACACCGCCGGGGTGGTGGGCCCCGGTTGGGAGGCCATGGCGGCGGATGTGTGCCTGCGGCGCACGCCGTTGACCACGGCGGATGATGCGATCCGCGACTTTGCCCAGGGGTGCCGGCGCGAGGATGCGCTTTCGACCTTGCATGCCATCCTGGATGGGCTGCACGAGGTCGTCGCCTATGACACCTCGGCAAGCACCAGCGACACCACGGCGATGGCGGCGTTCGCCAACCGGCGGGGGGTTTGTCAGGACCATGCGCATATCTTCATCGCCGCCGCCCGGTCGCTCGACATCCCCGCCCGCTATGTCACCGTGTATCTGTTGACCGATGGTGGCGACGCCGTGGCGCACCATGCCTGGGCCGAGGCGATGACGGCCGATCTCGGGTGGGTCGGCTTTGATGCGGCCAACGGGCAGTGTCCGACGGAGCGTTATGTCCGGTTGGCGATCGGGTTGGATGCGTTGGAGGCGGCACCGATCCGGGGGATTCGATTGGGTGGGGCTGCGGAATCGTTGCATGTCGATGTGAGCGTGCAGGAGAGCCAATCGCAGTCTCAGACCCAGGCGTGACATCGTTGCGGTGATATGGCACTGGGCGGATGGGCACTTGTCGCCCGGATGGAGGATTTCCCTTGCGATCGAGGCCCTTTGCCGTCTTGGCGCTGATGCTGTCGTTGCTGTTTGCCGCCGGGCCGGTGCTGGCGGAGACGTTGACGTTTCGGGTGCAGTCCAAGCACCCCAATGTCGTCGACGTCGAGTTCTATTCGCGCACCCGCAGCGCGGTTTGGCCGGGCGACAAGAAGGTCTATTCGATCAAGGATGATGAAAAGCACAGCTATAAGCTGAGTTGCTCGCCCGGGGAGCGGATCTGTTATGGCGCCTGGGTTCGTGGTGGGCCGACGGTATTCTGGGGCTCGGGGCAGGGGGGCAAGCAGGGGTGCCGGAATTGTTGCTACACCTGCGACGGGGGTGTCGCAGAGGTTGTGCTCAATCGGTAGGCTTTGCCGGCTCTGGGGGGAAGCGGCGGAGGATGACGAGCATCAGGGCCATCGAGGGCAGGGCCGAGAACATCGCCACGGTGTAAAACGTGGTCCAGCCGAGGGCTTGGGCGGCGAAGCCGGAGAGGCCGCCGACGGTGTGCGACGCCAGGGCCGCGATGGAGGATAGGAGGGCGTACTGGGTGGCGGTGAAACGCAGGGTGCAGAGGCTGGACAGGTAGGCGATGAAGGCGGCCATGGCCATCGCCTGGACGAAGGCCTCGAGCGCGACTGTTGTGTACAGCAGGTTGGTGTTGCCGGGGTTGAGGGTCAGGACGACGTAGAGCGACATGAAGGCCATCTGGGTGAAGCCGGTGGCGATCAGGGCGCGGGCCATGCCGAACCAGGCGACCAGGGTGCCGCCCATGGCGTATCCCAAGAGGGTGCAGGTCAGGGAGATCGGGCCGGTGGCGAGGGCGACGGTGGCACGGTCGAAGCCGAGGGACCGGTAGAGCGGGGCGAGCATTTTTCCGGCCAGGGCTTCGTCGAGATAGAACAGCGCAACGTAGGACAGGACGAGCCAGGCGCCGGGGCGTTTCAGGAAGTCGCGGAGGGGATCGGCGATGGCGGCGGAGATTCGGGCGGAGAGGTTTTCGTGGGCTGGGGGGGCTTCGGGTTGGGTGGGCTCGGAGGCGAGGAGGGTGACGGCCACGGCCGGGATAAAGAGGGCGGCGACGCCTAGGAGGGCGCCGTGCCAGCCGATTGTGGTGACACTGGCGATGACGCCGGCGCCGGAGGTGAGCATGGCGGCTCGGTAGCCGAGGACGTAGGCGCCAAGGGCTGGGCCTTGGCTGTCAGGCGGGAAGGTTTCGATGCGCCAGGCGTCGATGGTGATGTCTTGGGAGGCGGAGAGGAAGGCGACGAGGGCGGCGAGGAGGAAGGTGGGGAGGGGGTTTTCGTGGGGGTTGGAGAGGGCCATGGCGGCGATGGCGAGGGCGAGGGCGGGTTGGATGGTGGCGAGCCAGCCGCGGCGGCGGCCTAGGACGGCAAGGGGGGGGCGTTGGTCGAGGAGGGGGGACCAGAGGAATTTCAGGGTGTAGGCGAGGCCGATATTGGCGGTTAGGCCGATGGCGGCGAGGGATATGCCGCCTTCGGCGAGCCATTGGGTGAGGGTGAAGCCGGAGAGGGGCAGGGGGAGGCCGGCGAAGAAGCCGAGGGCGGCCATGATGAAGAGGCGGCGGTCTCGGAGGAAGGGGGGGAGCTTCATGGGGTTAGTCTGCATGGGTGGGACGTGTCGGGGCCAGGGGATGATATTTATTTTGATATCGTAATATTATAGGCACGGGTTGGCGGGGTGGGTCAGGCGGGTTTTGTTTTTTTGTCGAAGTTCATGAAGGGGAGGTCGCGGGGGCGGCCTTGGGGGTAGAGGGGGAGGAGGGGCGAGAGGATTGGGCGCCCGGTTTGAGAAGTGGGGGGTTTGACGGGTTTGGGGCGGGGCGGTTTTGGGGGGAGCTGGAGTTCGGGCGGGAGGTCGACGCCGAGGAGGCGGGCGATGGGGCGGAGGGTGCGGCCGAGGGATTTGAGGGCTTCGGGCGGGGCGGTGGCGAGGAGGGTTTGGGTTTCGGGGGCGCGCAGGAGGTGTTCCAGGTGCGACATGTAGGCGGCCATGTGGTGGCCGAGTTTCTCTATCAGCCAGGCGCGGCGGTGGGGGATGTAGATGGCGGGTGGGCCGCCGTTTTTGCCGGGTTTTGGGGTGTGGGGGCGGGGGCGGAAGGTGCCGGCGGCGAGGTGGGCGAGGATGGTGGCGAGGCGGCGGGAGGCGCCGGCGATACGGTTGTGGAGCGGGGCGCCGAGGGCTGCGAAGATGTGGGTGCGGGCGAAGATGAGCGAGGTGACGGCGGCGAGGATGGCGACCAGGCGGGCGGAGACGTCGCGCGCGGATGGCACGAAGATGGGGGGGATCATGAGTCGATGCGTCCTTTCGCGCGCGGGGTTGCTGCCTGATCGTTCACTATATGTTCTATACATCGGTCGACGGATGGGTGCAAGAAATATTTCTGTCTCTGTGGCTCGTCAGGCGGCGCGGCGGAGGGTGAAGGTTTGGCCGTCTTGGGTGGCGAGGTGTCCGAGGCGGGTGAGGGCGGCGAGGGTGGCCTGGATGCGGGGGAGGTTGCGGCGGCCACCACGGAAGGTGGCGGCGAGGGCGTCCGGCGTGAGGGGGGATTGGGCGGCGAAGAGGGCGGACAGGATGGCGGCGGCCTGGGCGACGTCGTCGTTGGTTGGGAAGGCGGGGGCGGGGAAGGCGGGGATGGCGGCTGGGGTGATGGCGGTGGAGGCGGCTTGGCCGCCGCGGAGGTCGAGTTTTTCCGAGGCGGTGCCGAAGCGGGGGATTTGGTAGTCGGGGCGGAGCCAGCGGATGGTGCCGGCGGCTTCCTCGGCGGCGCGGGCGTGATTGAGGGCGACGAGGCGGGTCAGGAGGTCCTGTTCCGGGAGATCGACGGGCCAGCCATAGGCGGCGGCGACGGCGGTATCGAGGCGGTCGTGGAGGTCCTTGAGGATGAGGACGAGGCCGTCATCGAAGATGCGGCGGTCGGGCGGCGGGAGATCGGCGGGGGCGGTGCCGGCGCGGCGTTTTTCCAGGACGTTGTAGAGGCTGGTCAGGGTCAGATGGGGGTGGTCGGCGAGGACGCGCTTGCGGTGGGCGTCGAGGTCCTCGGCGATGCGGCGGATGCGGGCTTTTTGCAGGTCGTCGGCGGCGGGGAAGGGGAAGGGGTCGAAGCAGCGGGATTTCGAGTAGCGGGGGCGATCTTCAAGCGTTGCGCCCGAATGCAATGCCCAAACAATGTGTACTCGGGACGAAAGAACGCCGAGATGAAAGGCATCCTCAGAGCCAATTGCAACAAGCATGTTATCGGGCAAGGTGTCTGCGGCCATAAACATGAGGATGCGATGCTTGGCGGTTTCCACCGTGACAATAAAGCGATCCAAGCGAGAGATTGCGGGTCGCAGTTCGCCGCGCGGCTCGCCATGTATCCACCAGTTTTCTCGATAAGATGCGCGATTGTTGGCATCGCGCCCGATTAACTTGCCAGTGTCGTCTTTTTTTCTTTCACTTCGAGAACAATGTGTTGATATAGTTCTGGGAATTTAGATCGAACCTCGTCGGCAGTTAGGCCAAACAGGTCGATAACCATGGCTTGACGGGGGTGAGACATCAGGTCGCGACCGTTGCGGTAGAGCCGGATGTGTTTCTCCAGGCCCGGCCGGCGGCCGAGGCCGAGGTGTTCGGCGACGGCTGGGGTGACGATAAAGCCGGCGCCGTGAAGCGATAC
Source organism: Asaia bogorensis (assembly GCA_945869965.1). Lineage (GTDB taxonomy): Bacteria > Pseudomonadota > Alphaproteobacteria > Acetobacterales > Acetobacteraceae > CAMDGX01. The sequence goes on along the minus strand of CAMBRC010000150.1, from coordinate 575 downwards.
GCCTCGGGAGCACAAGCCCTCATTGGCACGGATCGGTCGCGCTGAAGCGAGATCGGCGCCGATGGTAAGGTCGGCATTGATTGTGCCGGTGCGGGCGGAAAAGGCGATTTGAGGGGCGTCGGTCTCGAGGCCGGTTTCCTCGATCACTTCCAGCAATAGTCCGCTCTGACGCTCGCGAGCAGCGACGGTCATGGCGATGCGGACGGCGGCGGAGTCGGGGGAGAGTTTGGTCCAGGGATGGTCGGGGATGGCCATGACGAGGGCGAGCGGGGGTTTGGCGGCGAGGTGGCGGGCGATGGTTCGGCGCTGGAAGACCTGGGTGATGGAGTTGGTGGTGACGAAGCCGAAGCGGCGGAGTTTGGAGCGTTTGGCGGCGAGGATGAGGGCGGCGTGGTCCCACCAGTACATGACGAAATCGGCGGAGTCGTTCATGGCGGGGTGGGCGGCCCAGAGGGCTTCGGCGTAGGCGTCGCCCATGCGGGCGCGGATGTCCTTGCCGCCGATGAAGGGGGGGTTGCCGATGATGAATTCGGCTTCGGGCCAGGTTGGGCGGGTTGGGGCGGGAAGTGGGGGGG
>CAMBRC010000149.1 GCA_945869965.1 Asaia bogorensis | reverse complement strand
TGTCGAGGCCTTCATGAAGGCCTCGACAACACCCCTTGCCGAAGGCGCTTATGGTTGAGGTCCAGGGTCTCGGACCCTGGTGGGGTCGAGGGGCGAAGCCCCCGCCTTACTTCAGCTCAAACCCGAGATTGCCCAGCGCTTCGCGCATGCGGTGGCGGCCGGTCAGCGAGTCCGGGGTCCGCACCCGGCTGATCACCCGTTGGGTCCAGCGTTCGTCGGGCATGTTGCGTTCGGTTTGGAACGCCGACATCCGGCCGTCATAGGCGGCGATTGCGGCGGGATCGATGGCGGGGTCGTATTGTTCGCGGTGCACCACTACGCTTTGCGGCAGGCGCGGCTTGATGCCGCTGGTGCCTTTGGGGTCCGGCACGCCGATCGACAGGCCGAAGGCGGGGAAGACCAGCTTCGGCAGACCGAGTTCGGCGGCGACTTTTTCCGGTTGGTTGCGCAGCGCGCCGATATAGACCGAGCCGAGGCCGAGCGATTCCAGCGCCACCACGGCGTTTTGCGCCGCCAGGGCCGCGTCGACCAGCGCGACCATGAACAGTTCCAAGTACTGGATGCCGACGATGTCGGTCTGGTTCTGTTTGGCGATCGTCTCCAGCCGGGCGAGGTCGGCCAGCCAGACCAGGAAGGTGGGCGATTGTTCGATATGCTTCTGGCCGCCGGCCAGTGCCGCGAGCCGGGCCTTGCGGGCGGGGTCCTCGACCACCATCAGGCTCCAGACCTGGAGGTTGGACGAGGTTGCCGCCGAGGCTGCGGCGGCGATGATCGCCTCCAGGGTGGAAGGCGGGATCGGGTCGGGCAGGAAGGCGCGGCAGGAGCTGTGGCTGAGCAGGGTTTCCAGCACCGGGTTCATCGCGACCCCGCCGAGCAGGGATGGGTCGCGGTAACGGGCATGTACGAGATCGCTTGGCGCAGGATTGGGGGCGTCGTTCACGGTGGTCTCCGGATGGCGGTGCGGTGGCGGCGGATGATGACGGCGAATGCCGCGCCGGTCGAGGCGGGACGCGGATGGGAACGGTGCGTTCATCCTGTTCTGGTAGAACGGGCCCTCAGCGTCTATTGGCATGCCGACGCCGGCGATGCAGTGGCGGGGAGTCGAATGCACCGCGCCAGATGCTTGGCTGCTTTGTTCGTGCTGATGCTGACCGGTGCCCTGATGATGGCGGGAGCCGGGAAGCTGGCGGCCGAGCCGTTGCGCCTGGTGCTGGACGGTGCCTATGCGCCGCATCACGTGCCCATCCTGACCGCGCTGGAGGCCGGGCATTTCAGGCGGGCGGGGATCGAGGCGGTGATCGAACCGGGGCTTGGGCCGAACATGGTTGCCGTCCTGGTCGGCCAGCGTGCTTTTGACCTGGGGCACCTGACGGCATCGGCGGCGGCGATCGCGGTGTCGCGTGGTACACCGATCCGGATGGTGGCGATCTATCAGCCGCGCACGGGGCTGGCCATTGTCGGAATCAAGGGCCGCGTCCTGTTGGATAGTGCAAAATCGGTCGAGAATCTGCGGCTTGGCATCACGCCGGGCACCGCGGATTCAATGGCGTTCACGCTGTTTCGCCGGGCTCAGTCGATCGGGCCCAGCGCGGTCACGGTGATCCCCGTCGGCCGTGGCGCCAAGTTGGAAGAACTTCTTGCCGGCCGGCTTGACCTGGTGCTTGGCGACGCCGCGGTCCTGAGCGCCGGCGTGGTGGCCCAGGGCGAGACGCCCGAGGTGCTCAACCTCGCCGATTTCGGTGTGTCGCTGCAGGGCTTCGGCTTTGTCGTCAACCAGGCGTTGCTGGGCAGCGATTCCGGGCTGGTGCGCCGCGCCTTGGTGGCGATCCGTGCCGGCTTTGCCGATGCCGCGGCCGATCCTCTGGCGGCGTGCCGGGCCGCCCGCGCCCGCTACGCCCTGGTCGAGAGTGACGAGGCCTGCGCGGCAGCCCTGGTGATTTTTCTGGGCCATGTCACGCCTGCTGCCGCCCCGGGGTGGGGGCGGCAATCGGGCGAAACCTGGCAGCGGATGATCGAGGCGATGCGGGCGGCGGGCGAGATCCATGGCACTCGGCCGCCGTCATTTTACTTTACCAACTCGGTGGCGCCCTGAGGCGCGGGAAGCAAGCGCTTCTTTTTGAAAAAAGAAGCAAAAACTTTTATTCATGCAGAAAGAGGGGGGCATCATGCAGGTTGGTACTTACCGTTATCCCAACATGGATCGCGTGCTATATGGGCGGCCTTTTGTGGAGGCGCTGGCCGAGGAACGGGCGCGGCTGGATGCGCGGCGGGTGTTTCTGATCGCCGGCGGGACGTTGTCGCGCGAGACGCCGTTTGTGGCGGTGGCGCAGGCGGCGTTGGGCAATTCCTTGGTTGGTACTTGGACGCGCATCGGCGCGCATACGCCGCGCATCGATGTGGTCGCGGCCGGCAATGCGGCGCGGGAGGCGGGGGCTGACCTGCTGGTGACGCTTGGCGGCGGTTCGGTGACGGATGCTGCCAAGATGATCGGTATGTGCCTGGCCAACGATGTTTCCGCACCGCGCGACCTGGACCGGCTGCGTGCCATCACCGGGCCGGATGGGGTGACGCGGCGGCCGAAGACGCTGGCGGGCATTCGCACCGTGTCGATCCCCACGACCTTGTCCGCCGGCGAGTTCACCTCGTTTGCCGGCTGCACCGACACCCAGCCGGCGGATGGCGGGCCGCCGCGCAAGGAGAGCTATGCCTCGTCGACGATGATCCCCGAGAGCGTGATCCTGGACCCCGCCGTGACCGTACCGACGCCGGAGTGGCTTTGGCTGTCGACCGGCATTCGCGCGGTCGATCATGCGGTGGAGGATCTGTGCTCGGCGAATGCGCAGCCGATGAGCGATGGCGCCTCGTTGCAGGCGCTGCGGTTGCTGAACCGCGGGCTGCGCGCCTGCAAGGCCGATCCCGGTGACCTCGCGGCGCGGCTCGATTGCCAGCTTGGCGCGTGGATGTCGATGGTGGGCTCGCAGACCGGGGTGACCAAGGGGGCGAGCCATGGCATCGGCCATGTGCTGGGCGGCACGGCGGGGGTGCCGCACGGCTATACCTCGTGCGTGATGCTGCCGCATGTGCTGCGCTTCAACAAACCGGTGAATGGCGAGCGCCAGGCCTGGGTGGCCGAGGCACTCGGGAAGGTGGGCGGCGAGGCCGGGGATGCGGTGGCCGGGTTGATCGCCGCACTTGGCTTGCCGGGGACGTTGCGCGATGTGGGCGTGCGGGCGGACCAGCTCGACATCATCGCCGAGGGGTCGATGCATGACCGGATGGTCCATACGAACCCGCGCAAGATCGACGGGCCCGCCGTGGTGCGGCAGTTGCTGGATGCCGCCTGGTGAGGCACATCGTGCTGCCATGAGCACGGATCCCGACATCATTCCCGGCCGGTTGACCCTGATCGGCCAGTTCGACTCGCCGTTCGTGCGCCGGGTCGGCATTGCCCTGACCCATGCGGGCATTGCTTTCACCCATCTGCCATGGTCGGCATTCGGGGATGCTAGGCGTCTGCGGGCGGTCAATCCGCTGATCCGGGTGCCGACGATGGTGCTGGAGGATGGCGCGGTGGTGGTGGATAGCCACGCCATGCTGGACCACATCGACCGGCGATCCCCGGTGGCGCTGCGCCCGGTTGGCGGGCCCGAGCGCGATGCGGCGCTGCGGCTGGAGGGGCTGGCGGTCGGGCTGGCGGAAAAAGCGGTGAGCCTGTTCTACGAAGTGCGGCTGCATGGCGAGGTGTCCGCGGTCTGGGCCGGGCGCTGCCGCGAGCAGATCGCCACGGTGGCGGCGGCCCTGGAGGCTGAGGCGGCGCGCCGGCCATCGCCGCATTGGATCGGCGATGCGCTGAGCCACGCGGATATTGCGATGGCCTGTGCCTGGCGGTTTGTGCGCGAGGCGCATCCCGGCCTGCTTGCCGAGCAGCGGCTTTTGTCGCTGGTGGCGCATTGTGCGGCGCTGGAGGCGATGCCGGTGTTTCGCGGCGTGATGCAGCCTTTCGTGCCGCCCCCGTGAAACGTTTGCCTGGAGCTTTGCCATGATTATCCATCCGTTCCTGGTGCCGTTCGCCAACGACGTGGCGCGCTGGGGGGCGGCGAAGGGGCCGGCGGCGATGATGCGGGCCGGGCTGGCGAAGGCATTGCGCGCGGCCGGGCATGTGGTGGCGTCACCGGTGGAGGCAATGCTTGACCGGGATGTGCGGACCCGCGATCCCGTCACCAACCTGGGCCACATTGCCGCCTGGGTGTCGGCACAGGTCGAGGGCGCGATTCGGCAGGGGGCAATGCCGCTGGTGCTGCAAGGCAATTGCACCCAGTCCGTTGGCCCGGCAGGCGGGGTGGCGCGCGCCTGCGGCCGGGCCGGCATCGTCTGGTTCGACGCGCATGGCGACATGCACACGTTGCGCACCACCTCGACCGGGCTGCTGGGCGGGATGCCGTTTGCCGTGGCGCTGGGGTGGGAATTTGATGACTGGCGTGTGGCGGCGGGGCTGGCGGAGCCGGTGGCGCCGGCGGCGGCGGCGCTGATCGGCGCATCGGATCTCGATCCCGAGGAGGCGGCGGCGCTGACGGCGCATGCCATCGCCCGGCTGGATGCGGCCGAGATGGCGGCCGATGCCGGGCCGCGGACCACCGCACTGCTGGCGCCGCGCGCGGCGGCCGCTCCGGGCTGGTACATGCATATCGACCTCGATGTGGCGGGGCCGGAGGCTGTGCCGGGCCAGCTTACCAACGCGCCGCACTGGCCGTCGGCGGTGGCATTGGCCGATTCGGTGGCGGCGGCCGCGCGGGCAGTGCCGCTGCGCTGTTTGGGGGTTGCCGCCTATGATCCCGCGGGCGATCCCGCCGGCAAAGGCGCGCGCCTGGCGGTTGAACTTTCGGTCACAGCGCTGCGGCACCTGGTCTGACGCAGACCCGCGGGATCAGCCTTCTGGCCGCAACACGGTCATCCAGCGCATGACGGCGGGCGCCAGCCCGGGGTTTGGCGCGCGTCCCTCGGCCGAGCCGCGCTGCACATAGTGATCGCCGGCCGCGCCGATCTGCCCTTCGGCGATCGCGCGCCCGACATCGGGATAGGTTGCCAGGTAGTATCCGGCATCCACCTCGGGGTCGGCGCCAAGCCGGCCCTCGAAGAATCCGGCCTCGATGAAATGCGCGTGCAGGTCGCCGATTTCGCCCTTGGCATGGGCCACATCGTCGTAGGTGGTCAGGTAGAACGCCGCGTCGAAGGGCAGTGTGGCGACGATCCGCTTGATGACATGGACCAGCAGGCGGGGGTCGACAGCGATCTTGCTGCGGCTGTCCAGCCGGTCGCGCGCAATGCGCAGGGCCTGCAACAGCAAGTCGATATGCGGGAGATACGATGTGGACGGCAAATTCGGCTCCAACATGGACGCGTGCCGTCCGCATGTGATCGTATGCGCTAGTTAAGACATTGCGCATTGGAGTGTCTAGCTGGATATAGGTTAAGATGGTCGTTAATTTGTCGGCGGCGACAATTCGACACAAATATTATCTGTATCGTTAATATCTATTAACTAAATCGATCAGAAGAAAAGATAGCGCCCCAAAATGTGCTTCGCCTGTGCCAGGACGCGCGTCCGCTGTGCTGTATCCGGCTGTGCGAAGGCGTGGGCAAACAACCGGTCGCCGATCTCGGCGGCGATGCGCAGGCGGAAGTCGAAATCCTCGGCAAGGTCGAGGCCGAACATGCCGGCCAGCACATCTCGCACCATGCCGGCCATCTCGCCCGCGCCGCCCAACTGTGCATCGAACAATGCGCCGCTGATGGCGCGCGCGCTGCTGCCGCCCGGCGTGCCATACGACGGCGCGCCATAGGCCAGGGTGCGGAAATCAGCGTGTGCGTCGAGGTAGCCGGCAAACCCGTCGATCACCGCATCGAGAAACCCGGTCGGGCTGTCCGGCAGGTCGGCCATCAGATCTGTCGCCAGCGTCTCCTGGAACGCCTCCAGATGCCGCAGCGCGATCGCGTCGACGATGGCCTGCTTGTCGGGGAAAAAGCGATACAGCGCGCCCACCGACAGGCCCGCCTCGGCGGCGATCTGACTGGTGGTCAGGCCCTGCGGCGAGACACCACGCGCCAGCAACCGCCCGGCGCCGGCCAGCACCCGGCCGACGGTTTCCTGGCTGCGTTCCTGCACCGGCCCGCGCCGCTGGCCCGCACCTTGCGCCGTTGTTGACACGCCCATGGCCGGTCCTTAAACGAAAACACGAACGCGACGTCGCGTTCGCATTCCTGCCCCTTCACTGCCCGAGGTCCGGCTTCATGGCAATCCCCCTGCACCAGGCCCTCAATGTCGGCGCCTATGTCGTCAAGCAGCATCTGCTTGGCCGCAGGCGTTATCCGTTGGTGTTGATGCTGGAGCCGCTGTTCCGCTGCAACCTGGCCTGCGCCGGCTGCGGCAAAATCGACTACCCGGCGGAAATCCTGAACCAGCGGCTGTCGGTGGCGGAGTGCCTCGAAGCAGTGGACGAATGCGGCGCCCCGGTGGTGGTGATTGCCGGCGGCGAGCCGCTGCTGCACCGCGAGATCGACGAGGTCGTGCGCGGCATCATCGCCCGCAAGAAATACGTCATCGTCTGCACCAACGCGCTGCTGCTCGAAAAGAAGATGGAGCTGTTCAAGCCCAACAAATACTTCTCCTGGTCGGTCCATCTGGACGGCAACCGCGAGGACCACGACCGCTCGGTCTGCCAGGACGGCGTCTACGACCGCTGCGTCTCCGCCATCGCCAAAGCCAAGGCCGCAGGCTTCCGCACCATCATCAACGCCACCTTGTTCAACAACGCCGATCCCGAGCGCATGGCGCGCTTCTTCGACGACGTGATGGAGATGGGCATCGACGGCATCTCGGTCTCGCCGGGCTATGCCTATGAGCGTGCGCCGGACCAGCAGCACTTTCTCAACCGCACCGCCACCAAAAACCTGTTCCGCTCGATCTTCTCCCGCGCCGCGCCGGGCAAGAAGAAATGGCAGTTCAACCAGTCATCGCTGTTCCTCGATTTCCTGGCCGGCAACCAGACCTTCCACTGCACCCCCTGGGGCAACCCGACGCGCACCTATTTCGGCTGGCAGCGCCCCTGCTACCTGCTTGGCGAGGGCTACACCAAGACCTTCAAGGAGCTGATGGAAACCACCGACTGGGACAAGTACGGCACCGGTAATTACGAGAAATGCGCCGACTGCATGGTCCATTCCGGCTACGAAGCCACCGCCGTCGCCCATTCGATCCGTCATCCGCTCCAGGCGCTGAAGGTCGAGCTCAAAGGCGTGCGCACCACCGGGCCAATGGCGCCCGACATCCCTCTGGACACCCAGCGCCCGGCCGAATTCGTCTTCAGCCGGCATGTGCAACAGGCGATGGACAAGATCCGCCACGACAAGCCGAAGCGCGAACCGGCCGAGGCGGCAGAGTAGGAAGTCTTCTTTTTCTGAAGAAAAAGAAGCAAAAAGACTTCATCCATTTGCCGGCCGGAAACGCTCGGCCTAATGGATAAAAGTTTTTTGGTTCTTTTTTTCAAAAAAGAACATGCGTCCTTCCTGCGCTACACCATCTGCAAGAAAATCGTCACCAACCCAGCCATCGACACCGCCCAGGCGCTGGTCCGCGCGATCGGCACGCCGGCGATGTACAGCACCCCGTAGGCAACCCGCGCCCACAGGAAAAGCTGTGCCCCGAGCACCGTGCCGGCGTTGCTGACCCCTGCCGCGTGCGCTGACAGCACCAGGGCGGCGAACAGCACCAGGCTCTCCAGCATGTTGCGGTGCGCGCGCGCCGCCCGGCCGGCCCAGCCATGGATGTCGGGAATATTGTCGCGGTTGCCGAACAGCACCGGCACGCCGACCTGGAGCATCGCACCCACCACGGCGACCAGCATCTGGATCACTGTCAAGCCGACGGCGCCGATCAGAAAGGCAAGTTCCGGCTTCATTGTCGTCCCTCCCGTCCATCCGGCGGAATGTTCCGGCCGGCCTTCCGCAGCCAGTCGTGAGTCATTCCAACCGAGTCGGGCAACAAAATATTGCGGATTGTCTCAGCGACGGGAAATGCTCTCGTAAACCAAGACCTCGTAGCCGTCGCGCTGATAGCTCTCGAACAGCACCATGCCGATCGCGCCCAGCACCTGGCGCGAACCGATATTGCTGGCCCGCGCCGCGGCAATCACCCGCTCCAGCCCCGCTCGCTCATGGGCAAAGCGTAGCGCGGCACCGGCTGCTTCGGCAGCATAGCCCCGCCCCTGTGCGGCCGCGTGCAAGGCAAAGCGCAGCGCCACCCCCCGCCCGTCCGGCCGCCCGTGCAATCCAACCAGGCCAACAAACGCCCCATCCGCCGCCGCCCGAACCGCCCACATCCCAACGCCATGCGCGCCCCAGAACGCCAAGTCATCCGCCAACTCGCGCGCCGTCTGCTCGGGCGTGCGAACGCCGCCCAACATCACCGCAAAAACCCTGGGATCCCCCTTCAACCGAACCAACTCGGCCAAATCTCCATACCCCACCGGCCGCAACCAAAGCCGGCCCGTCTGCATCGCGCGGGCGTCGTTCATGGGGGGGAGGAAAGGGAAAGAAAGGCCAGGGCTCTGCCCTGGACCCGCTGGGGCCGGCGGCCCCAGACCCCATTCGTTAAGCGCCTTCGGCCAAGGGGGGGCATCGAGGCCTTGGTCAAGGCC
>CAMBRC010000148.1 GCA_945869965.1 Asaia bogorensis | reverse complement strand
CGCAAGGCGAACCTTCCGATACAGTTCCACGGTGAAAATGCTCCCGCCCTCCCTGAAAACAGAAAGGGCAAAACTGGACGACTTTTACGCCGCCCGCAGCGAGGCTATCCCGCCGCTACCGTGGCAAACTTTTCCACCGCCGTTCTCAGACGGCGGAGGTACTCGCGCTTCTCGGCCGCGGAGCATGCTTCAAAGCCCCCTTTAGCAACTCGATCTCCAGCGCCTGCCGCCCGACCATCCGCTCGAGCGCAGCGATCTTAGCTTCATACTCCTGCAGCAGGTCGGCTGCCTGCACATCGCAGTCGAGCGCGCCCGCCTCGAACTTGCCGACCCACATCCGGATCAACTGCCGTGAGATATCGTGCCGCTGCGCCAGGGCGTGCAGCGTCTCCCCGGCGATGAACTCCTCGGCAACCTGCCGCTTGAAGGCGGCGCTGTGAGACCGGTGCTTCGTCATGACTTCCATCCTCCAGAAGCCCGGCCAGCGGGGTCAATCCAAATCGCCTACTCTGTCCACCCGCAGGGGCGCACTCCAAAAGGGGGTCACAGTTGCAAGCGATTTGACACCCTTTGCCGAAGGCGCTTAGCGAATGGGGGTCTGGGGCCTCAGGCCCCAGCGGGTCCAGGGCAGAGCCCTGGCTTTCCCTACCGCACCACGCCGCGCAGGCGCGGGTCGAGGATATCGCGCAAGGCGTCGCCGAGCAGGTTGAACGCCAGCACCAGCAGGAAGATGGCCACCCCTGGCGCCACCGAAAGAGCGGGTTGTTTTTCCAGGAACGGGAAGGCGGCCTGCAGCATGTTGCCCCAGGTTGGCGTCGGCGGTGTCACGCCCACGCCGATGAAGCCCAGTGCTGCTTCCGCCAGCACCGCGTATCCCATGCCCAGCGTCGCCTGCACGATCACCGGGGCGACGGCATTGGGCAGAATATGGCGGACCATGATCTTGATCGTCGAGGTCCCGGATGCCTGCGCCGCCGCCACGAAGTCCAGTTCCCGCAGCGCCAGCGCCTGGCTGCGGGTGATGCGCGCCAGCCAGGGCACGTTGGCCACCCCGATCGCCAGGATCACCGTGCCGAGCGAATTGCCGATCGCCGCCGCCAGCGCCACGGCCACCAGCAGGGCCGGGAACACCACGATCGCGTCCATGATCCGCATGATCACGTCATCCACCCAGCCGCCAATGGTCACCGAGACGAGCCCCAACGGCACGCCCAGCAGCACGCCCAGCCCAACCGCGCCGATGCTGACCTGCAACGCCACCTGGGTCCCCAGGATCAAGCGCGAGAAGGTGTCCCGCCCCAGCTGATCCGTGCCCAGCACATGCGGCCAGGAAGGACCCAGCAACAGGCTGTCGAAATCCATATCCTCGCTGTCGAACGGCATCAGCCAGTCCGCCCCCAGCGCGCCAATCAGCACCACCAGGATCACCACCGCGCCGAACACCGCACGCGGCGTGCGGATCAGGCGGCCAACAACAGTGCCATCCTTCGGCAGGATCATGCGGGGTCAGCCATCATAGCGGATGCGGGGATCGAGCACGGCATAGAGGATGTCGGTGATGAAGTTGATCAGCAGCACCGCGCTGGCCATCACCAGGACACAGCCCTGGACAACCGGGAAGTCGCGCTGGAACACCGCCTGGACCATCAGCCTTCCCATGCCTGGGATGCCGAAGAGCGTTTCGATCACAACGGCGCCGGCGAAGATGCGCCCGATCTCCAGCCCCATCACGGTGACCACCGGCAGCATGGCATTACGCAGCGCATGGCCGAGCACGGTGGCCCAGCGCCCCAGCCCCTTGGCCCGCGCGGTGCGGATGTAGTCCTGCGCCAGCACCTCCAACAGCGCCGAGCGCATCTGCCGCATCACCACCGCCGAGGAGGTGATGCCCAACGCCACCGCCGGCAGGATCATGTGGCGCAGGCTGCCAAGCGGATCGTCGCCGAGCGCCACATACCCACGCGTCGGCAGCCACCCCAGAGTGACCCCGAACAACAAGATCATCATGATCCCCAGCCAGAACCCCGGCAGCGCCACCGCGCCGACCGCCGCCATGGTGGCGAACATATCCGGCCATCGCCCGCGATAGACCGCGGAGATCACCCCGGCCGGCACCGCGATCGCCGCGCCGATCAACCAGGCGAAGACGCCTAGCTGAAAGGTCACGAAGGCGCGCAGCATCAGCTCCTCGCCCACCCGCCGCTGGCTCGCCGTCGAACGCCCGAGATCGCCGCTCAACGCCTTGCCCAGCCAGAGCACGTACTGCACCGGCAACGGCTTATCGAGGTTGTACTCGCGCCGCACGATCTCCAGCTGCTTGGCGTCCAGCTGCTCGCCGGCGCCCAGCATCATCCGCGCGGGATCGCCCGGAATGGCATGCATCAGCGCGAACACCATGAAGGTGATCAGCAGCAGCGATGGAATCAGCTGTGCCAGCCGGCGCAGGATGTAGCGTTGCATGCGCCAGGTCTTTTCAGCCCCGCTTCAGCCACATCTTGGTCAGGTACATCTTGGCGTCCCACGCGAACACCTCGTCCAGCCCCATGACGTGCTTGGCCGCCGCCGCATAGGTGACGCCGTAGAGCATCGGCACCATGTGCGCCTCGGCCAGCACGATCTCGTCGATCTTGCGATAGACGGCGCGGCGACTGGGGATGTCGGCCACCGCCACGCCGGAATCGATCAGCGCATCGAGCTGGTCGTTCTTGCGCTTGCCGGCATTGTAGTAGCCGTCGGAGCGGTAGATCAGCGAGGCCACCCATTCCGGCTCCGGGTAGCGGCTCCAGGAGGTAAGATAGATGCCGGCGTCGTTGCCGTAGAAGAACTTCTCTGTGGCCACGGTGACTTCGTAGACCTTGAAGTTGAGCTTGATGCCGACCGCGGCAAGCTGGGCGCGGACGATCTCGGCCTGGGGCGTGTTGATTTCGCTCGGCCACAGCACCGAGTCCACCTCAAAGCCGTTCGGCTTGCCGCCGAGTGCAAGGTGTTCGCGCGCCCTGGCCACGTTGTAGCTCGGCCGCGGCACCGTCGTGTCGTGGGCCCATGCGCCGGGCGGCCACATGCCGCCCTTGGCCACGATCGAGCGGTTGAAATGCACCGCGCGGTTGATCACCTCCGGATTGATCGCATGCGCCACCGCCAGCCGCAGGTGCATGTTGTCCATCGGCGGCTTGGACATGTTGAAGGCAACGGTGAAGGCAATGCCGCCGCCCTCGTACTTGCGCATGTTGAAGTTCGGGTTGGTCTCGAAGTTGCTCACCTCGCGCAACGGCAGATAGGCCAGATCCATCTCGCCGGCCCTCAGCGCCGAAACCTGCACCGTCGGGTCGGGAACGATGTTCATCACGACCTCGTCGAGATAAGGCAGCGGGTTGCCGGCGGCGTCGCGGCCCCAGTACTTGTCGTTGCGCACGTAGCGGACATGGCTGCCGGAGACGTATTCGGCGATCTTGAATGGGCCGGTGGAGACGGGCTTGAAGATGTAGTCCGGCCCCATCGCCTTCACCGCCGTGGGCGAGTTCATCGCGCCGCCGCGGTCGGCCAGCGTGCTGAGGACGGAGCCCCAGGGGCGCGTCAGGCTGAAGCGGACGATGTCCTCGTCGACCACGTCGACCTTGTCAATCGCGGTGAAGGCGGCGCGCGGCGTGGCCTTGGTGGCGGGATCGAGCATGCGTTCGATGTTGAACTTCACTGCCTCGGCATTGAACGGCGTGCCATCGTGGAACTGCACGCCCTTACGCAGGTTGAGCACGACCTTCTTCGGATCAGACACATCCCATGACGTCGCAAGCGAGGTTTCGGGCCGCGGATTGAGCGAGGGGTCCGCGTCCACCAGTTGGTCAACGATCGGGCGCCAATAATAATGATCGCCCCCGGAGCGCCCGACCACCGGGTCCAGTGCCCCCGGCGCGATCTGGAAGGCCACCCGCAGCTTGCCACCATACAGCGGCTTCTCCGCCTGCGCGCGGCCGTGGCGGGCGAGCAACACGGTTGAGCCGGCGCCCAGCAACGATGCCTTCAGCATGGTGCGGCGCTTCAGCGACTTTGCCATAACCGATCTCTCCGCTTTTTTTTCGGCCGTAGCCAACTGGCAGCGTGCGAGTCCCAGTCGGGCAACGTCAAGAGAATTTTATCGACAATCGTGCGTCGAAAAGAAAGCATGTTCTTTTTCGTTCTAATTGCGAATCATGTTGAGACCTGCGATTCCCCCTGCGCGGAGCAGGGAGTATAGCCGAATGGACAAGGCTACATTCGCGCACTGGCTTGGTAGCCTAGCACTGCTTGACGCCGCCCAGCGCCTTCGGGTTGTCGCGGAACTGACGGGCGATGGAGCTGCTGTGGCGGCCCCCGATGGAGCGCAGCGCCGGGGCATCTTGGGCGATGCAGGCGGCTGCGCGGCGGTGGTGACGGCCACTCAGGTCAGCAGCGCCGGGCCTGCAGCCGATCTGCTGTCGCAGCTCGGCGCCGAGCGACTTGCCCGCTTCGGCTGCCCGCATTGCGACGCCGAGGACGTCCAGCGATGGGGCCGCGCCGCCGGTAAGCCGCGCTATCGCTGCAAGTCCTGCCGCAGGACCTTCAATCCGCTGACCGGAACCCCGCTCGCCGGGCTGCATTACCCGCAGCGCTGGGGCGATCAGGCACAGGCGTTGATCGCTGGCGAGACCGTCGCCATGGCCGCCAAACGCTGCAAGATCAACTACACGACAGCATTTCGCTGGCGCCACCGCTTTCTCGACGCACTCACCCAGGACAAGCCCCGGCACCTGTGCGGCATCGTCGAGGCCGATGAGACCTTCATTCTCGAGTCCTTCAAGGGCCGCCGCACCGGCCTGCCGAGGGCGGCACGCACACGCGGCGGCAAGGCTGCCAAACGCGGCCTGTCCGACGAGCAGATCCCGGTGCTGGTGGCCCGCGACCGCAGCGGAGCAACCATTGATGCCGTTCTGCCCCGCCTGGACGCCGCCAGCATCACCGAGGCAATCGGCCATGTCATCGCCCGCCAAGCTGAGTTCTGCTGCGATGGTGGCACCGCCATCAAGGTCTTCGCCCGACGCGCAGGCTTCACCGTCCACGTCCTGCCAGCGCCAGGCGGACCCGCCCCGCAGGCGCCGCACCTGCACATCAACAACGTCAACGCCTACCACGGACGCCTCAAGGAATGGATGCGCCGGTTCCACGGCGTGGCAACCGCAAACCTGTCCAACTACCTCAGCTGGCGCAGAACCATCGAAGCCCTGCAACCCGAGCCAACACCGGACCTGTGGATCAAAGCCGCAGCTGGATTGGGGCCATATCAACAACGTGCGCAATAAGAGCGTTAATTTTCATATAATTAATGTCCAAGGGCTTGGCCCGTCGCGCGAAGGCGCGCTGGGGGCCTGGCGGGTGCAGGGATGCGCCCTGCTCTTGCCTTCCTTGAGTCTTTGAGTTCTGATATTCGTTCTAGCCGATCACGCGCTGCCTGTGGCGGCCGGCCAGCCGAGCGACCCTTCCGGGCCGGGCCGGTTGCGCAGCCACCATGACCAGTCCTGTGGGATCAACGAGAACGGATCATTGTGGGCCAGTTCGCGCGCCGCCCAGACCGGCCAGTGCGGGTTCGACAAGGCGGGCCGGCCCAGGAACACCAGGTCGATCAACTCCTCGCGGATGACCTGGTCGGCCACCCTGGGCAGTCCGAGATTCCAGCTCACGCCCACCGGAATACCAACCTCGCGCCGGACACGGCTGCCGCGCTCAACCATGAACGCCACCTCGCCGAACGGCGGATCCTTGATGTCGTCGGTGTTCATGCCCAGGCTGAGATCGGCCAGATCCAACCCGTGCTCCTTCAGCATCGCGACCGCCGTGACGGCATCGTCGAACTGCACGCCGTTCTCGTTGAAATCGTCCGAGCCGAGGCGCATCGTCAGCGGCAGGCGCTCCGGCCAAACCGCCCGCACCGCGTCCATCGCCTCGCGATGAAAACGCAGCCTGTTCTCCAGGCTCCCGCCATATTCGTCGGTGCGCTGATTGGCCAATGGCGAAAAAAAGCTTGCCCCGAGATAGCCATGTGCAAAATGCATCTCCAGCCACTCGAACCCGGCAGCCAGCGGCCGCTGCGCCGCGCGGGCGTAGCAGCGTTGGAGTTCCTTGATCTCGTCGATCGTCAGTGCCTGGACCGGATAAGTATACCGGCCGCCATAGGTAATCGCCGACGGGCCACGAACCTGCCAGCCGTCGGGATGATCCGGCGGCAATTGGAGTTTACCTTCCCAGGGCTTCAACTCGCTGCCCTTGCGGCCGGTATGGCCGAGCTGAATGGCCGGCACCGAACCCATGTCCTTGATGATCGCCGTCACCCGCGACAGGCCCTCGATCTGATTGTCATCATAGATGCCGGCGCAACTGGTGCCGGTGCGGCCATCCGGTGTCAACGGCGATGGAAAAACCAGCCAAATGGCGGCGCAAAAGTCTGCCAGTTTTGGTGGGGTTTCCTTGTTCGGTTGGAGGCCGTTTCCTCGTCCCGGCCTGACGTTTTTGGGGCGTCGCGCACAGCCGCGGTCAAGGATGCCGCCAGCCTAACCCGTCTTATTCAGCGCAGCTACACCGACGCTGCGCTCTGAATTCAGACGAAAATTGCCCATCCAGCAGATATCCAAACAGCAAAAACGGCGAGGCGATGCAACAATCCTACCGATTGCTTCCGCGTCGCGTTAAGTCCGACAGGCTGCTAGGTCCTGGATGCTGACACCGCGCCGGTTCGGCGTCTGTGGAGGGTATAAATGCCGCTCAACAGGCGTATCACCCACAGAGAGTTTTAGATCCCGGCCCCTCTCCCTCCGCCATCTTCCCGTCGCAAACTCCGACAGCGCCCCCGCTAAGGGCAAATTTTCGCGTTGTTTCAAAGGGCCTTGGACGGACCATCCGAACCGCAGAGACTGACCGAAGGCCAGAATGCGGTCTCTGAACGGCTTTGGTCTCTAACGGAGCGAACCTCGCCGCTTCCGGTTCGGTCCATGAAAGCGCATCTTTTTCAATCGCTTTACTGATGTTGGCCCTCAAGCCGTTTCCAGCGGGTTCACCGTTAGGCCGGCCAATACAGACAGCCCAAAGTGGGCATGCTGCTGAGCACTATGGCGCTCCCCTGCGTATGCGGCACCGTCAACGGCGCGTCAGTCTTGCCGTGCCAACGGAGTTCATCAGCCGTTCCAGAGAAAGGAGCTTGGACGCCGCCACAGGCTCAAGCGCGTCGCACGAGGCTGCCTAGTCGCGCGGCTGCCTCTCGAAGCCCCTCGGCCGGAAACCCACCGAACCCGAGCATCAAGCCAGGGCGGCCGATTTGATTTGCGTACATGGGGGAAATCGCCCGTGTCACAATCCCGGCAGTCTGCAACCTCGTGGCAATCTTCACGTCGTCGACCGCGTCCGGCAACCAAACCACGATGTGCATGCCTTGATCGCAATGCTGGATAGTCCAACCTGGCGGCAGGCTCGCTGCCAGTGCATCCAGCAAAACGGACCGGCGTTCACTGTAAAGGTTTCGAATGCGCCGCACATGAGCGTCGAAGCAACCTTCCTGCATATAAGCGGCAAGTACATGCTGATCAGTCAAAGGCGAGTGGCGATCAATGATTGCTCGCGCGCCCGCGAAAGCTTCAATGAGCGGCGCTGGGGCGATGAGATACCCAAGCCGAAGCGACGGAAAAAGCACCTTGCTAAACGTGCCGAGATAGATGACCCGCGTCGGATTAAGCCCCTGCATTGCAGGAAAGGGATGGCCCGCGTAGCGCAGTTCACTATCGTAATCGTCCTCAACAATCCATGCATTGGTCTGTTCCGCCCAAGTCAGCAGTGCCTGCCGACGTGCCATGCTCATTGGCATGCCGACTGGGTACTGATGTGAGGGCGTGACAAAGGCGGCACGAGCGTTCGGATTGATCGAAAGACCCTGCTCAACATTCAGCCCATGCTCATCGACGGGCACGCGATGGGTCTGTACACCAAGCTCATCAAGAACCGCGGTCAAGCCAGGATACGCGGGGTTTTCAGCCCAAACAGCGTCTCCTTGTGAGAGCAGCACGCGCCCAGCCATATAGAGGCCCTGCTGCGTGCCTGAAGTAATGACCACATTCTCCATCTCGCAGTGAACGGCACGAGCGCGTCGAACATATGCAGCGATTGCAACACGAAGTTCGGGCAGCCCCAATGAATCTGCGTAACTCGCTGGAGCTGCTCGGCGAGATGCGCGGATGCGATTACCAAGCCGTCGCCAAGTATCGTCCGGGGCTATGCCCCCAGCTGGCACAGCCACGGCGAACGGGACAGGAGGCTGCGGGACAAGGAGCCTGGCAACAGCGGCCAGCCGGGACACAGCTGGTGGCAACGGTAAGCCGGAATCCATGCGCCGCACAGCCAAGGCTGTCGATGGCATCAACGGGGTATCACCAAGTGCCTGTGCAACTCGGGTGCCGGCACCAACCTTGGCGTTGAGGTAACCTTCCGCCGTCAGTTGTCCGAATACTTCCACGACAGTCCCGCGCGCAACTCCTAGCGACATCGCCAGCGTGCGCGTCGATGGCAAACGCTCACCGGGTTTAAGCTCGCCGTTGGCAATTGCATCGCGTAGGCGCTGTGCCAACTGCCGGCCAACCAGACCGCTGTGAAGCTCAACAGGTCTTAGGGAGGGAACGAGGAAAGATGCGCGGCGCTTAGGCATCCAAATGGACTATCACGATTCGTCGAAAATGGCACTTCCGGATAGTCCATTTTCAGGGAACCCTGATGGCCTTCAGAGGAGCCCGCCATGACCTCAT
>CAMBRC010000147.1 GCA_945869965.1 Asaia bogorensis | reverse complement strand
GAGGCCTTCATGAAGGCCTCGACGCCCCCCTCTCCCCAAAGGCGCTAAAGAGTTGAGGTCCAGGGTCTCGGACCCTGGTGGGGTCTGGGGCAACGCCCCAGCCTTTCTTCCTTCGCTTCGGCCCCTATTGCTGGCTCGGACCAGCGTCGAGCAGGGCCAGGTTTTGGCGGGCGAGGTCGGCGGTGGGGGAGTCGGGGGCGAGGGTGATGGCGCGTTCCCAGTCGGCTCGGGCGCCGGCGGGGTTGTTTTGGCGTTGGCGGAGGATGCCGCGTTCCAGGAGGGCTTCGACGTTTTCGGGGTCCAGGGTGAGGGCGGCGGCGATGTCGGTGAGGGCATCGGGGATGCGGTCGAGTTGGCGCAGGGCGGCGGCGCGCAGGACCAGGGCGTCGGCGCGGCTTGGGTCCAGGCGCAGGGCGTGGGCGAGGTCGTCGGCGGCGTTGGCGAAGCTGTCCAGTTGCAGGGCGGCGGTGGCGCGTTCGATCAGGAGCGAGGGGTCGTCGGGGGTGAGGGCGAGGGCGCTGGTGGCGGTGGCGCGGGCGCGGGTGGCGCGGCCGGCCATCAGCCAGGCTTGGGTTGCCTGTTCGTAGAGGGCGGCACGGGTGGCGGGGGGGGAGGTGCTGGTGGAGGCCAGGCGTTCGAGGTCTTCGGCGGCGGGGGCGGGTTCGCCGAGGGCCAGGCGGGAGAGGGCGAGGCAGTGGATGGCGGGTTCGCCGCCGCCGCGGGCGACCCAGGTTTGGGCGAGGGTGGCGGCGGATTCGGGCTCGGTGGTCAGGAGGCCGAGGCAGCGGTCGTATTCCTGGCCGCTGGCGATGCGGGGCGGGATTGGCGGCAGGGGGAGCGGGGCGCTGGATTCGGCGGTTTCGACGGGGGCGTCGGCGAGGAGGAACCACGCGCCGAGCCCGGCTGCCAGGAGCAGGGCGGTGGCGGACATGGCGTGACGGGGGTGCATGATGGGGGCAGTGTAGTCGGCGGGGCGAGGTTGCGGCAAACGGGGAGGTGGGCGTGCATCTGCTGGTTTTTGGGCTGGGGTATGCCGGGGCCGCGGTGGCGCGGGAGGCGCTTGGGCGCGGGGTTCGGGTGTCGGCGACCAGCCGGGAGCCGGGGCGGCGGGCGGCGCCGGCGGGGGTGGAGGTGGTGCGGTTTGGCGCGGCATTGCCGGAGGGGGTGACGCATGTTTTGGCGACGGTTGCGCCGGGAGAGGGCGCGCCAGGGGGGGGAGATCCGGTGCTGGCGGCCTATGGCGCGGCGCTGGAGTCCTGTCCGACGCTGCGTTGGGTTGGGTACCTGTCGACCACGGGGGTTTATGGCGATCGGGACGGCGGCTGGGTGGACGAGGCGACGGCGGTGGCGCCGGGGAGTGCGCGGGCGGAGCGGCGGGTGGCGGCGGAGCAGGGGTGGGCGGGGTTGGCCGGGCGGGTTGGGGTGGATCTGTTTCGGGTGGCGGGGATTTATGGGCCGGGGCGGTCGGCGTTCGATGAATTGCGGGCGGGGCGGGCGCGGCGTGTGTTGAAGCCCGGACATGCGTTTGGGCGGGTTCATCGGGACGATATCGCCGGGGCGGTGCTGGCGGCGGTGATGCAGGACCGGGCGGCGGGGGTGCGGGTTTTGCACCTGGCGGATGACGAACCAAGCGAGAGTGCGGCGGTGGTCGCGGAGGCGGCGCGGTTGCTGGGGGTAGCGGTGCCGGCGGGGGTGGATTTTGCCGAGGCGGTGGCTGGGATGAGTGAGATGGCGCGCAGCTTTTGGGCGGAGAACCGGAAGGTGGCGAGCCGGCGGACGCAGGAAGTGTTGGGGTATCGCTGGCGGTATCCGAGTTTTCGCGAGGGGCTGCGGGCGATCCTGGGGGAGGGTTAGCCGACGAGGGCGGCGACGGTGCGGGTCAGGAGGGCGAGGTCCTGGGGGCGGGAGAGGCGGTGGTCGCCGTCCTTGATCAGGGTGATTTGGACGTCGCCGCTGGCCAGTTGTTCGGCGATGCGCAGGGCGGTCTGCCAGGGGACGTCGTCGTCGTGCTGGCCTTGCAGGAGGCGGACCGGGCAGGTGATGGGGATGGGGCTGTTCAGAAGGGCTTGGTGGCGGCCGTCTTCGATAAGGGCGCGGGTGAAGCGGTAGGGTTTTTCGCCGTAGATGCTGGGGCGTTCGATGTAGCCGTCGGATAGCAGGGTGGCGCGCTCGGGTTCGGTGAGGTTGTTCCAGAGCAGGGTTTCGGTGAAGTCGGGGGCGGCGGCGATGCCGACCAGGGCGGTGACGCGGTCTTGCATTGTGCGGGCGAGGAGGAGGGCGATCCAGCCGCCCATGGAGGAGCCGACGAGGAGGAGCGGGCCTTGGGTTTGGGCGGCGATGACGGCGGCGGCATCGGCGGTCCAGCTGCCGATGGTGCCGTTCTCGAAAATGCCGCCGCTGGCGCCGTGGCCGGCGTAGTCGAAGCGGAGCATGGCGCGGCCTTGGGTGGCGGCCCAATCGCGCAGGTGGGTGGCCTTGCTGCCTTCCATGTCGCTTTTGAAACCGGGGAGGAAGACGATGGTGGGGCCGGTTCCGGGCAAGAGTGACCAGGCGAGGTCGATGCCGTCGCGGGTCAGGCGGCCGGTTTGTTCGGTGCTCATATGAGTGAGAGGCGGAGTACGCCGTGTGCGTCGGTTTCGCCGCGCAGTTCGCCGAGGGCGAGCATGTGGTTGACGTGGGCGAGCGCCTCGCCGAAGGCAAAGCCCATCTGGTGCGCGTCGAGCTTGCGGTTGAACAGGCTGGGCATGATGCCAGCGGTGGTGGTGGCGCCGTTCTTGATGGCATTGGCGAGTACGTCGCAGCGCTCGCGGTGATGGGCGATCAGGGTGTCGATGCGGGCGTGCAGGCCGCGGAAGGGGCGGCCATGGGTCGGGGCGGTCAGCACGTCTTCTGGGACGGTGGCGCGGATTTCGCGCAGGGAGGTGAGGAAGTCGGCCAGGGCGTCGGCTTCGGGTTCAATGGCGTGGACGCCGACGTTGGGGGAGATGTGGGCGATCACCTGGTCGGTGGGCAGGAAGATGGCTTCGTCGCGGCACAGGAGCATCACCTGTTCCAGCGCATGGCCGGCGCCGGTCAGCACTTCGAAGCGGCGGCCGCCGAGGTTGAGCACATCGCCGGCGCGGATGCGGGTGTAGTTCACCGGCAGGTCGACGGTGAGGCGCTGGTATGAATCGCCGCGCACGGTGACGGCGTGGATCTCGTCGTCGGTGAGGCCGTGGCGGGCGTAGAAGCTGTCGTGGGTGTTTGAGTCGACGCCACCTGCGCGGCCGCGCGAGAGGCGGGATTGCAGGTACTCGGTCTGGCTCATGGTGACGCCGACGTCGCATTTTTCCGATAGCCAGCCGGCGAGGCCGACATGGTCGGGGTGGAAATGGGTGACGACCAGGCGATTGACCGGGCGGCCGGCGAGCGGGCCGGCGAGCATTTCCTCCCACACCGTGCGGGTGCGGTCATCGGCGACGCCGCTGTCGATGATGGTCCAGCCGGTGCCGTCGTCGATGATGTGGATGTTCACGTGGTTGAGCGCGAAGGGCAGAGCGAGACGCAGCCACAGGATGCCGGGGGCCAGTTCGATCAGGGTGCCGGGTTCGGGCGCGTCGTGGGTGTAGGCGGGACGGGTGTGGACGAGCGTTGACATGCTCAGGCCCCGGGCTGGGATGCGGGCCGGCGGGGGATGGACAGGGTGGCAATCATGGATTGTACGATCTCGCCGTTCTGGTTGGTGGTGGTGTTGCGGATGCGGGCCCAACCGGCGCTGCGGCCGGGTTCGGGGGGGCGGAGTTCGATGGCCTCGCAGGTGACGGCAAGGGTGTCGCCGGGGCGGACCGGGCGGGGCCAGCGCAGTTCGTCGATGCCGTTGCCGATGATGCCGCCGGCGATGCGGGTTTCGGCGGTGGCGATGAGCCGCATGGTCAGCGCTGCGGTGTGCCAGCCGCTGGCGGCCAGGCCGCGGAACAGGCGATGCGCGGCGGCGGCCACGGGATCGGTGTGGAACGGCTGCGGGTCGAAACCCTGGGCGAAGGCGATGATGTCGGCCTCGGTCAGGGTGACCGTGCCGCAATGCCACGACAAACCGACGGATAGATCTTCGAAATGCAGCCTGGTCATGGCTCGCCACTCGCTATGTCTGCGCGGCTATACCAGCCGGGGCCAATCGCGGCCATCCAGCCAGGCGCGGTGCGTGGTTGTGTGATCCGCTGGGCTTGACCTTGCTCCTTGGGGCAACCAACCTAAAGTGCATCGAACAGGAGCTTATGATGGCCGATATTCCCGCAGCCTTTGATGATCTGATGGCCAGTCCGAAGGCTTTTGCCCATCTTGCTACGGTGAATTCGGGTGGTGCGCCACAGGTGACGCCGGTGTGGTTCGACGTTCGGGATGGCAAGGTTCGTGTCAATTCGGCCAAGGGTCGGGTGAAGTCGCGCAACATGCAGGAGGGGGCGAAGGTGGCGCTGTCGATCCTGGATCCCGACAATTCCTATCGCTACATCCAGATCCGCGGGACGGTGACCCGGGTCACGGAAGAGGGCGGCGATGCCCATATCGACAGCCTGGCGAAGAAATATTTGGGCAAGGACAGCTATCCGTTTCGCCAGGCCGGCGAGGTGCGGGTGATCTTCGAGATCACGCCGGGCAGCGTGAATGTGATGGGGTAGGCGGCGGGCGGTTCAGCGCGGGCGCCAGTTCTCGATCCAGATGGTGGCCGAGCCAAAGCGGCTTGGCTGAACCACCCCGGTGATCCATTTCGGGGTGACCAGGGCCTCGGCGCCAAAGAACAGGTTCACCTCCGGCACTTCCTCGGCGGCGACATCCAGAATGCGCTTCCACAGGGCCTTGCGACGTACGGGGTCGAGTTCGGCCCAGGCGGCGTCGAGCGCCTGGTCCATCGCCGGGTTGCGAAATCCCATGTAGTTCTGGCCGGTCCAGTTGTTCTCCGCGCGCGGGATCCAGTCGCTGTGGAAGACAAAGATCGGGATGTTGTCCATCGCCGGGGTGGACATGAACATCGCCGCGCCGCGATAGCTGCGCTTGCGCAGGGATTCGCCGAGCAGCAGGCGGGCTGGCTCGGTCTTGACCACCATCTCGATGCCGATCGCCTTGTACTGAGTTTGCAGCACCTGCTGGACCAACTCGCGCATGCGGTTGCCGGACGTGGTGACGAGGTCGATGGACAGGCGCTCGCCGGCGGCACTGACCAGGATGCCGTCCGGCCCCGGCTTGAAGCCGGCCTCGGCGAGCAGGGCGCGTGCGGCCTTGGGGTCGTAGGGCCAGCGCTTCACCGCATCGTCCCAGCCGAACTGGGAGGGGTGCTTGAAGCTGTCGGCGACGTCCTGCTTGTTCTCGAACAGGCGGGCGACCAGGGTCTTGCGGTCGACCGCCATCGCCATGGCCTGGCGCACCCGGCGGTCGGCCAGGAGCGGGTTGTCCAGGTTCAGCGCCAAATGCTCATAGGCGGTGACCGAGGGGATGAAAGTGAAGTCGAAGCGCGCGCCATGGGACTTTGCCATGGCGTTCACCTGGTCCAGCGTCAGGCCGAGATTGCCGGGGGCGACCAGGTCGACATCGCCGGCCAGCAGGTTGGCCTGAAGGGCCGAGGTGTTCTCGATCAGGCGCATGTTGATCTGGCGGAAGCCCGGCGCGGTGCCCTTCCAGTGCGGGTTCGGCACGAGGGTGACGGACTCGTTGGGCTTGAAGCTGGCGATGCGATAGGGGCCGAACCACAGGCCGGGCTCGTCCGGGCGGCGGTTGAAGGCGGATTTCTGGCCGTATTCGAGCGGGGTCGCGGCCGCGCGGAAGACCGGACCCTCGATGTGTTCGGGCAAGGGCTGGAAGGCGGAGCGGTCGAAGTCGTAGCGCACGCGCTTGAGGTGGATGAGGACATCGTGCGGGCCGGTGGCTTCGACGCGCTCGACGGTGGGCGAGGGGGAGAAGGCCTGGCTGACCTCGAAGGAGAAGGCCACGTCGCGGGCGGTGACCGGCGTGCCGTCGGCCCAGGCGAGTTCGGGTTGCAGGGTGAAGCGGACCTCCATGCCCTGGCCGCCGTCGGGCCGGGTGACCACCTTGGCGCGGCCGTTTGCCAGCGAAGGGACCTCGGTGCAGATCAGGCAGATCACGGTGCCGTCGCGGTTGAAGCCGGTCATGTTGCGACGGGCGGCGTTGGCGACGTATTCCTTGATGCTGGTGTTGGTGATGTAGGGGTGCATGTCCGGCGGGAACTGCGCCATGCCCACCGTCAGGGTATCGCGTGGCTGTGCCTTGGCCGGAAGTGTCGCGATGGTGGCCAGTGCCATGATGGCCAGAAGGCCGGTGCGCAGCATCATTGGGCGACCCCTCGTCGTGCCGGCGCAGCATAGCGGCCTGCACGCTCATATCCCAAGTTTGGCGGCGTATCAGCCGGTGGCCCAGGACAGTTCGGCGCCATCGACGGTGCGCCGCAAGACGATGGATGTGGCGCGCGGGCCGACCGGAATGCGAAAGCCGTGCCGGGCGGTGCCGATCCCGGCCCGTTGCAGATCGCCGCGGTAGCGGTTGGCCAGGACGGGCCGGCGGCCGAGCGGCGTTTGCAACGTCAGTTCGACCGGCTGGCCGGGGGCGGACGGGTCCATCGCCCAGCCCTCGACGAAGCCGCCGGCGATGCGTTCGATCTGGCCGTGCAGCGGGCCGGCGAGGGTGGCGGGCGCTGCTGCCGGCAAGCCGCAGCGTTGTGCCAGGCGTTGCCAGGCCGCGGCGACGGCGAAGCCTTCCTCGCTGCGGGGCATCGGCGCTGCGGCCGGGGTGGCGCGCGGGTAGAGCAGGTCGAACTCCGCGGCATTGTCGAACAGGGCGCGGCTGTCGGTATCGGCGAAGCTTTCGACCGTGGCGCCTTCGGCCAGGATCAGCGCGTGACGGTCGAGCTCGATGTGCAGATAGGTGGTGGCGCCGCAGGGCGGCTGGGTGATGGAGCGGGTGTTGACCAGGGCGGCGGCGGGGATCAGCAGGGGGGCTTCGGCGTCATCGAGCCAGACGGCGTGCTGCGGGGAGAGGTGGAGGTCGCGGGCCGGTACGCCGTCGGCCAGGGCGCCGGGGAGGATGCGCACGGGGCGGAGTTGGACATTGCCGGCCATTGTTGCCGCGTCGTAGTGGCGGCGGCCGATCCAGCGGATGGGGGCGGCGGTGCCGGCAGCGGTGGTCACCAGGTCGCCGATGCGCAAGGCTTCGACGGGGCGGGGGCCATCAGGTGTGGCGATGGCGGTGCCGGTGACGAAACATGCTGCGGCGGCCTCGGCGATGCCCATCGGCGATGCGTTGCCGAAGATCACGAGTTCGATGTCGGTCAGCGTGTCGGTTCCGTCGGGGCCGATGAACTGATAGGTGGTGCCGCCGAGGAAGCTGATCGCATAGTCGGTGGCGATGCCGCTGAAGATGACGGTGTCGCTGCCGGCGCCGCCGGCCAGCAGGTCGTTGCCGAGATCGCCGCGCAGCGTGTCGTCGCCGAAGCCGCCGGAGAGGGTGTTGGCGGCGGTGTTGCCGCGCAGGGTGTCGTTGTTGGTGCCGCCGGTGGCATTTTCGATCAGCGAGCGGGTGTCGGAATTCAGGTAGAGATGGGCGTTGGAGATGTTGCCGTGGGCGAAGTTGCCGGCGCCGAGGTTGGCGAGCTGCGCGGTGCTTAGGAGGGACCATTCGCCGGGGCGCAGATCGATCGACAACGCGGTGGTGTAGTTCGACAGGTCGTAGGTGTCGGTGCCGTTGCCGTCCCAGATCGCGGCATAGGCGGTGTTGGTAGTCGCGGCACCTTGGGCGATGCCGTCGATGGACATTTCGCCGGTGAGTGGGCTCCAGGTGTAGGCGGTATTGCCGGCGCGGATGTTGAAATTGGCGCCATATATGTATTGCAGGGCGGCGATATCGTCGATCATGTAGGTTTGGTTGCCGCTGCCGGCGGCGTTTTCGTAGGCGTTACCGTTGGCGCCGATATATGACATGTATGTCATGACCGACCACTCGGTGGAGTTGTGTGCGGTGGGCAGCACGCCGTGGGTGCCGTCGTCGATTTGGCCGTGTTTGAGGCCGAGCGCGTGGCCGATTTCGTGCAGGAAGGTGGAGTAGGCGTAGCTGCCCTTGGTTGGCACGTCGTTGCGGATGTTGCCGAACCAGATGTCGCCGTCGCGCGAGAATGGGTCGGGATAGTAGGCGTACGAGGTCGTGGGCGTGGCCGAGCCGGCGAGGCGGATCTGGGCGTTGATGGCGTTGGCGCCGGTTTGCTCGACGAAGGTGAGTGCGGTGTATTCGGACACCAGGCTGAAGGCGGCGCGGGCGACGGTTTGCTGGGCGGCGGAGAGGACCTGGAAGCCATTGGTCGGGGCGGAGTCGCCGAAATAGAAGCCGTAGCCGCCGCCGCTTGTCGGAAAGCCGTAGGTGACGGTCAGCGAGGTCCAGGCATAGCCCGATAGCAGGCCGTTGATGTCCTGGTTGGTGAAGTTGCCGGTGGTGCCGATGGCGGTGGTGTTGGCGGTATTGGGGGTGAACATGGCGCCGAATTCGATCGCGGAGCCGGCGGTGGTGCCCGGCATGCCGGCATCAGGGGCGATATCGACGGCGGCGCACAGGAACCACTGGATGTTGCCGCTGTCGGGTGTGCTGGCGCAGGCGACACAACTACAGAGACTCATTGGGCCAGTCCTTGGATGCGGTGGCGGCTGAAATCGGTGGGTCGGCGTTGATGTTGCGGCGTATATCAGAGATGGCTCGGTTGTTCGCTACAGCGTTTCGGTTCCGTTAGGTGGACCGCCTGCCGGTTGATACGCACGTTTTGCTGCTGCCGTGGTGGCGCGCAGGGCGGGCGTAGCCCAACCGGAGCGGCACCATGGCAGCGGCAGTTCTCTCATGCTGCCACCCTCTGCGGCAGATGGTCGAGATAGGCCTGCTCCGGCGTCCTTGCCCCCAGGCTCGAATGCGGCCGGCGGGCGTTGTAGAAGTTCAGATAGCGCCCGAGCGAGGCCCGCGCATCGCTCACG
>CAMBRC010000146.1 GCA_945869965.1 Asaia bogorensis | reverse complement strand
TGTCGCGGATCTTCGAGAGCGGCAAAATGGGCAAGGATCGAACGCGAAAGGGGCTCGGCCATCGGAACCTCGCACAGTGAGGTCCTCTTTGAATCGTACTTCCGGCCGCGCCGGAATCTCCCCTACATCAGTTCAAGCGATTGCCCTGTCTCCTGTGCGAGGGCCAGCTTCCTGAGGAAAGGCCAGCCGTCGGCCCACTGTATAATGGCCCGGCACCTGGGTTGGCAAAGCAAGACCCCGGCACCTCCGTCATAACCGCCCGATCGTTACAAAGCTGCTGCTGGTGGCAGGGGGCCGGCAAATAGGGCGTACCAGGCGGCGAACATGGCTTGCTGGTCGTATTCCGCCTCGGCGCGCTGGCGGTTTGCCCGGCCGAGCCGTTCGCGAAGCTGGGGATCGGCGAGGAGCGATGACAGTGCTGCGGCCAGGGCGGCGGCGTCGGTCGCGGGCACGACGAAGGCGGCGTTGTCCGGAGCGAGCATGGTCCTGACGTCGCCGACATCGGTTGCGGCCACCGGCAGGCCGGCGGCCATCGCTTCGAGCAGCGAAAGCGGCATCTGTTCGGTGTCCGAGGACAGCGCGAAGACGTCCATGCCGTTGTACATGGCGGGGGTGTCGCTGACATGGCCGGGGAAAGTGACGGCACCGGCGATGCCGAGCTCCTGGGCCAAGGCTTGCAGGGCGGGGCGCTGCGGGCCGTCGCCGGCGATGACCAGGCGGCAAGGGGTCCGGGCGTGGGCTTGGGCGAAGGCGCGGATCAGCCGGGCGAGGTTCTTCTCGGGTCGCAGGGCAGCGACGGTTCCGATCACCGGAATCTCAGATTGCGGCCGCGATGATGCGGCGAAGCGGGCGAGGTCGATGCCGTTGGGGATGTAGCGCAGGTGGCGCCGCGGCAGGCGCCAGACCTGGTCGGCCAGGCGCCATAGCACGCGCGACGGCACCGCGACGGTGGCGCGGCGCAGCAGCAGGCGGCGGGTCCAGACGCGGCGGGGCAGTTGCTGGTCGCGCTCCTCCGGGCCGAAGCCGTCCTCGACATGGATGTGACGGACGAGCGTGGGCGTGTTGGCCATCGCCCATTCGATGCTGCCCCAGTTGCTGGTCACCAGCGCGTCTGGCCGCAGCGCGCGCAGCACGGCGCGGAAGCGGGTGCGGTTGCCGAGCGTGTCGCCCTTGCGGATGTCGACCTGCGGGTAGGTGATGTTGAGCGCGGGGTCGAGACGCTCGCGGGCGGCGAGGTTGCCGTCCATGGCGATCACGGCATGGCGGAAATCGCCGCCGAAGCGGTTGGCCAGGGCGGCGAAGCGCACCTGCGGCCCGCCGACGGCGAAGGTGGAATAGACGTGGAGCAGGAGGGGCGCGGGCATGGTCAGCCGGCCTGCACCGCGATGGCGCGGCTATGGAAAATGGCGCGGTCAGCGACCGGTTGCCAGCCGAGATCACGCTTGGCATCGGCGGTGTCGAAGCGGGCCGCCATGCCGCGCGACAGGAAGTCGCGCTTGGCGGGCATCGGCACGGCGCGGCCGGTGGCGCGCTTGACCAGCCATTTGCCGACATCGACCAGCCACAGCCCGGTGGGCGATTGCGGGTGGAAGCGGAGTGGACGGCCGAGGGCCTTTGCCAGATCGGCGAGGTAGTCACGCGCGCTGGGGCGGACGTCGCCGACGAGGTTGTAGGTTTTGCCTTCGATGCCCGGCGCGGTGCAGGCGCGCACGCAGGCGCTGGCGACATCCTCGACGAGCACGAAGGGCAGCGGGTTGCGGCCATCGTTCCAGCCGATGCAATGCTGGTCGTTGTTGAACAGGCCGAGGCCGCTATGCAGGGGCGGGCCGCCCTCGCCGACCACCACGCCGGGGCGCAGGATGGTGACCGGCAAGGCTTCCCGGCTGTGCATTTGCAGCAGCATCCGGTCGGCCAGGACCTTGGCGCGGGCGTAGTCGCCGCGTTCGGTTTCGTGCGCGTCGGGCGGCGTGGCGGCGGTGATCGGGCCGGTATCGGGGCCGAGATAGAGCGAGGCTATGGAGCCGACATAGACCAGCCTTGTGACACCAGCTTCCTGGCAAGCGCGGGCGACGATCTCGGCGCCACCAACCATGGCACGGCGCACCGCCTCGAAATCGGCGCCGCCGCCGCCATGGGCGAGGTTGATCACCGTCCTGGCATCGCCGATGGCGGCGGCAACAGCGACGGGATCGCGGATATCGCCGCGGATCAGCGCGACGCGGGGATCGGCAAACACCGCGGGCAGGTTGGCCATGCTGCGCGCCAGCACGGCGACGCTGTGGCCGGCGTCCAGCAACTGGCGCACGACATGGGTGCCGATGAAGCCGGTGCCGCCGAGCACGGTGACGTCCCAGCTTGCCGGGTTCACCTTTGGCGGTGGGGCGGGCTTGGCGGCGGGGAAGGCGAGGTCGCGCAGCGCCTCGCAGGCCCGCACCAGGGAGGCTCCGAACGCCCCGTCGAGCGCGGGCGCGCGGCCCTCGTCCAGTGCCGTGTGGAAGCCGCGCAGGCTTTCGCGCATGGAGACGAAGAAGGCGTCGCCGCGCGGGCGCAGCTTGGCCGTCGACACGGCGTAGCCAGCGAGCCCGCCGATGGCGTCCGCCGCGATGCCGCGCGCGGTGCGCAGGCCGGAGATCGCGTAGTCCATCGCCTCCAGCCAGCGGGTGCGGCCATGCGTATAGAAGCGGTTGGCCAGGATGTCGGCGACCGCCACGCCGTCATCGCCAACCACGGTGACCTGCCAGAACGGATAGCCCTGGCCGACGGCGAAGCGCAGCTGGGCGGGCAGGTCGCGGCCCTGGAGCGAGACGTTCAGCGTGCCGACAAAGTCGCGGCCGGGGGCGATCTCGATGGCCGGGCCCGGCAGCGCCTGCATCGCGGTGACCGGGCCGGTCAACGTCAGGATCTGCGACAGCGGATGGACGGCCTGCTCCAGCAGGATGTTGCCGGGTTCGCGGAACATCCAGTGGCCGAACTGGCGCGCCGCCATCTGCCGCAGGGCGACGTTGTAGATCACCGAGACGAAGTTGGGCCGGCCGATGACGCCGCTGTCCACTGCCGCGCGCAGGCGGGCGAAGGCCGGGTGGTGGACGAAGTTCTGGTTCACGCCGAGGGCGGCGCTGCCAGCGGCGGCGGCAGCGAGCAGGGCGTCGCATTGGGCGCTGTCGGCGGCGAGCGGCTTTTCCAGCAGCACCGGGATGCCGGCCCGCAGCAGCGGTTCGGCGGTGCTGGCGTGCAGGTCGGGCGGCACCAGCACATGGGCGCGGTCGAAGCCGCCGGCGGCGATGGCATCGACGATGGAGGCATAGGGCGTGGCGCCGCCGGCGGTGCGGGCCAAGCTGGCGGCGGCCTCGGCATTGGGGTCGACCACGGCGGTGACGCGGCAGCCGGGCAGGCCACGCAGGGCTTCTTCGTGGACACCGGCGATGAAGCCGGCGCCAACCAAACAGATGCGGCTCATGCGGTCAGGCCAGCGCCAGGGCGGCGTCGGCCGGGCGGCCCTGCGTGGCCGGGAGTTCGTGCATCAGGAACCCCTCGAACACCAGAAGCTGCCACAGCGCCATGCTGTGGTCGAAGTTGGCGGTTTCGTGCTCGTCGAGCAGGCGCGCGATGGCGGGCCGTTCGAACAGGCCGCTGTCGAGCATGGCCGGGCCGAGCAGGCGCTCGCGCAGGCGGTCGATGCCAGCACGAAACGGCGCGGCGAGCGAGGTGGAGAAGCCTTGCTTCGGCCGGTAGAGCACCTGGCGCGGCAGCAGCGGTTCCAGCGCCTTCTTGAAGATGTACTTGCCTTCGCCGCCGCGCAGCTTGAGGTTCGACGGCAGGCTCAGCCCCCATTCGACGAAACGGTAATCCAGGATTGGCGCCCGCACTTCGAGCGAATTGGCCATGCTGGCGCGGTCGACCTTGGTCAGGATGCCGCCGACCAGCCAGGTTTGCAGGTCGGTGTACTGGGCTTGCATCAGGGGGTCTTCGCTGCCGGACTCCTCCATCAGGGCGGCGATGCGGGCGCCGGAATCATAGTCGCCGAGGCGTGCGGCCAGCGCCGGGGAATACAGCGCCCGGCGCTGGGCGTCATGCACCCGGGTCATCGTGCGCAAATATCCGGCGGCGGAATCGAGGCTCAGCTCGGTCAGGGTGTATTTGGCGCGCAGCCAGCGCGGCGCCCAGTCGAGCTTGGGATAGGCCCGCGCCAGGCCGCCCAGCACCGATTTGCGCATGCCGGCCGGGATGTACGACCGCACCGCCTCGGTCAGCGTATGCCAGCGATAGCGCCGGTAACCGGCGAAGA
Source organism: Asaia bogorensis (assembly GCA_945869965.1). GTDB lineage: Bacteria > Pseudomonadota > Alphaproteobacteria > Acetobacterales > Acetobacteraceae > CAMDGX01. Next base: position 4,766 of record CAMBRC010000146.1, on the reverse strand, counting down.
TCTCGTCGCCGCCATCGCCGGAAATCGCCACCGTGGCGTGCTTGCGGGCGAGCGCACAAACGCTGTGGGTCGGCACGGAGGACTGGTCGCCGAAGGGCTCGCCGAAGATGCGGCCCTGCAGCCGGGCGGCGTCGATCATGTCGACGGCGGCGGCGCGCTCGTTGTGCTGCACGGTGCCGTAGCGCCTGGCCACGGTCTCGGCATAGGACGTCTCGTCCTCGCTGCCGTCAAAGCCGATGGTGAAGGTGTCGAGCGGCGTCGAACGCTGGGGGGCGGCCAGCGCCACTACGGCGCTGGAATCAACGCCGCCGGACAGGAAGGCGCCGAGCGGAACATCGGCGATCATGCGCTGGCCGACGCTGTGGCGCAGCTGGTCAATCAGCGCGCGGGCGGCCTCGCGACCGTCGATCTTGGTGATCTCGGTCGGCACGGTCCAATAGCGCTGCGGCTGCGCACGCCGGCTGTCGCGGTCGAGCTTCAGGAAATGCGCGGCCGGCAGTTTCTGGATCGAATCATAGATGGTGCCGGGATCGGGGATGTAGCCATAGGTGAAGAAATCATCGACCGCCGTAGCCGCGACCCGCCGCACCAGCCCCGGCACCGCGGCAAACGACGACAACTCGGAGGAGAAATACAGGCTGCCATCGGGCAAGCGCGCGTAATGCAGCGGCTTCTTGCCCAGGCGGTCACGCGCCAGGAACAGCGTGCCGCGCTTGCGGTCCCAGATGGCGAAGGCGAACATGCCATTCAGGTGCTGGAGGCAGTCCGGACCCCATTCCTCCCAGGCATGGATGATCGTCTCGGTGTCGCATTTGGTCCGGAAGACATGGCCGCGCGCGGCCAGCAGCGGCATCAGGTCCTGGTAGTTGTAGATCATGCCGTTAAACACGATGACGACCGAGCCATCCTCGTTGAACATCGGCTGCTCGCCGCCGGTGGGGTCGATGATCGCCAGGCGGCGGTGGCCGAAGCCGATCCCGGGCTCGGCGTGAAAGCCGTCGCCATCGGGGCCGCGATGGCTGATTGCCGCGGTCATCCGGCGCAGCACGTCCATGTCGGCCGGACCGCCATCGGGCCGGAATATCCCAGTGATGCCGCACATCAGGCCAACCCATCCCTCATGCGCACGCCGCGCGCGCCCGTGTAACATATCCACAGTTTGTATGTGCAGAAGGTTACGCCCAGGCGACAAGGAACGGCAGCACGATCCTAGCGCGGGCCGGTCACCAATTCGTCAATGCCAGGGGACGCGGGAGGAAGGATGTTCTTTTTTGAAAAAAAGAACCAAAAAACTTTTATCCACTTGCACGGTGACTTCCCGGGAAGGCACCGCGCAAGTGGATGAAGTCTGTTTGCTTCTTTTTCTTCAGAAAAAGAAGACCTTCGTTTCTACACGATCGCCGAATGCACGAGATTGCTGACCACATCCAGCCGCTGGCTATGCCAGGGATCGGGAATGCGGCAATTGGTCAGGTAAGCGAAAGACACGCCGGACTCCGGATCGGCCCAGCAATACGAATTGCCCGCCCCGCCATGGCCGAAAGTGCCCGGCGAGGCGAAGGAACCCAGCCCGCGGATGGTCGGCGTGGTGCCGCGCAGATGCGGGCCGAGGCCGCGATGCATCGGCTGGTTCATCGCGTGGTCGAACATGTCGCCGGTCCAGTTGCGGATCGCGTAGGCCAGGGTGCGCGGCCCGACGATCCGCTGCCCGCCGATCGTGCCACCGGCCAGCATCATCTGGTAGAACACCGCCATGCCCCGCGCCGTAGCATAACCGCCGCCGCCGGGGATGCCGGCCTTCTTGAAGGCGGGGGTGTTGCGGTCGGCCAGCGGGGCCAGCTTGCCCGCCGCGTCCGGCGCATGCATGTCCGCCGCGCGGGCCATCGCCTTGCGGTCGAGGCCGATCTGCATCTCGCGCCCCAGGCCCATCTTCTCGATCACCGCCTCGCGGATGAACGTGCGGAAATCCTGGCCCGTGAGCTGTTCGATCAGCACCGCCAGCGTCCAGTGGGCGGAAGCGCCGTGATAATGCAGGCGCGAGCCGGGGGTGTATTCCAGGCTGAAGTTGCAGACGGCATCGCGCATCTTGGCATGGTCTTCCCAGGCCGACGGCCCAACCTCGGCGTTGGGAAATCCGCCGGTGTGGGTGATGACCTGCATGATGGTGACATCGCCTTTGCCGTTGCGGGCAAATTCCGGGACGTGGTCGGCCATGCGGTCGGTGAAGCGAAACGCGCCCTGTTCGGCCAGCACCCAACAGGCGGCGGCGGTGATCACCTTGGTATTGGAGAACAGCAGCCACAGCGTGTCATCGGTGGCGGGCTTGCCGGCGGCGGCGTTCCCAAAAGTCTGGAAATGGGCGAGTTCGCCGCGCCGGGCGATGGCGATCTGCGCGCCGGGGTAGCGGCCGGCCTTGATGTGGCTGTTGATCAGCCCATGCAGGCGCTCGATCTGCTCCGGCCGGAGACCGGCGGCCTCCAGCGTGGTGGTCGGCAGGGGGAAGGCGCTCATCTCGGTCCGCTCCGCGTGTTTTGCGCAGTTTTGATCCGAATGCCGAGCCGGGCAAGCTCACTCCACCCGCAAGGCCCCGCGCAACTCCACCAGCGCCGCCGGGTCCTCGGTGACGGCCAGGCGCATGGCCGCGAGAAGGGCAAAGCGTTGCAGCTGGGCGCGTCGGCGGCTGGGCGAGAGCGGGTGGGACGGCGCCTCGCGCACCACCACAGCTTCGCGCTCGGCCGCCACGATCAGACCGACATCCTCGGGGATCAGCGCATCGGGGAAGTCGGTGTCGACAGCGAAGAACAGCGCATCGCAAAATTCACGATACTCCGGCCACTTGGTATCGGTCTGAAAATCGCGAAAACCCGACTTCACCTCGATGCAGACAAATCCACCATCCGGCCGAAGCGCCATGATATCGGCCCGCCGCCCGCTCGACAGCGTCATCTCGTGCACCGGTGCCCAGCCGAGCAACAGGCACAGCCGGGCGGTGGCGCGGCGAACGGCGGCCGTCCGGTCAGGGAAGCTCAGATCGCTCATGCCACCAGGGCGTCAATCGCCGCCGCCAGCGCCACATCGCGCGCCGACAGCCCCCCGGCATCATGCGTGCTCAGCACGATGCCGACCTTGTTCCAGACATTCGACCATTCCGGGTGATGGTCATGCTTCTCGGCCAACAGCGCCACGCGGCTCATGAAGCCCCAGGCAGTGGAGAAATCGCCAAAGCTGAAGTCCCGCGCAATCGCATCTCGACCGGTGACCATGCGCCACTGCGGCAAGCTGGCGCCCAATGCCGCCCGCGCCGCCTCGCTCAGTTTCTCGACCATCTCGCGCTCCTGCTTGACCGTTCGGCCGCCTCCGTGCGGAGGTGCGGCGATGACCGAGCATGAACCCCCTGCCCCATCTTTCACAACGCCGCCTTTCACAACGCCGCCCGACGCCGAGGCGATCGTCGCCATGGCCGAACGGGCCGTGGCCGCCATTCCCGCCCGGCTGCGCCGCCATGTGCAGAATCTCGGGATCACCGTCGAAGACCTCGCCGAGGACGAGGTGCTGGCGGAGATGGGCATCGAAAGCGCCTGGGAACTGACCGGCCTCTACCAAGGAACGCCGCTGGGCGAACGCAGCATGGATGACATCATGCGCCTGCCGGACCGGATCGTGCTCTACCGCCTGGCCATCCTGTTCGAATGGGTCGAACTGGGCGAAGACCTCTACCGCCTGGTGCGCAACGTGGTGATCCACGAAATCGCCCACCATTTCGGCTTCAACGACGCCGAGATCGAAGCGCTGGAACAGGAGATCGACTAGGGCCGCGTCGCCGTCAGCCCGCCATCGACCACAATCTCGGTCGCCGTGATGTGCTTGGCCTCGTCGCTGGCCAGGAACAGCACCGCATGCGCCACGTCCCAGCCATCGCCCATCTCGCCGATCGGCACGCGAGCATTGCGCTCGGCGATCAGTTTCGCCGCATCATTGCCGCCGATCTGCCGCGCCAGGCGCTCGGAGACCAGCGGCGTGTTCATCAGACCCGGCACCACCGTATTGCAACGGATGCCGCGGCGGGCATTGTCGATCGCCACCGCCTTGCTCATGCGAATCACCCCGGCCTTGGACGCCGCATAGGCGATGTACTGACGCCCCGGCTGGTCACGCACGCCGGCCACCGAAGCCACATTGACGATCACCCCTTTCCCCTGGCTCTGCATCACCGGCAGCACATGCTTGCACGCCAGAAAGACCGTCTTCAAATTCAGATCCATCTGCGCGTGCCAGACCTCCTCCAGCATACTCACCGGGTCGCCAGGCGCCGAGCCGCCGACATTGTTCACCAGAATGTCGATCCGCCCATGCCGCGCCAGACAGGCATCCACCGCCGCCTTCACGTCCTCGCTGTCCGTCATGTCGCACCGCACCGCGGCGGCCTGGTTGCCCTCGGCATGAATGGTGGCCACGGTGGCCTCGGCCGCCGCGATGTTCACGTCCGTGCCGAACACAACCGCCCCCTGGCGCGCCATCAGCACCGCCGTGGCACGGCCGTTGCCCCAGCCCTCGCCGACCGAGCCCATGCCGGAGATGAAGGCGATCTTTCCGTCTAGACGCAGCATGGTGAGGGCTCCTTAGTGTCCGTCCGGAAGGTTCATACCTGATTGCATAGTCTTCGCAGCATGAGGCGGATTGATGCCACTCGGATGAACGCCACCGCCATTCGTGTCAGATTCTCGAAGTCCTTTGCCAAACGGCGACAGCGGTTCAGCCAGGCCAGC
>CAMBRC010000145.1 GCA_945869965.1 Asaia bogorensis | reverse complement strand
TGTCGCGGATCTTCGAGAGCGGCAAAATGGGCAAGGATCGAACGCGAAAGGGGCTCGGCCATCGGAACCTCGCACAGTGAGGTCCTCTTTGAATCGTACTTCCGGCCGCGCCGGAATCTCCCCTACATCAGTTCAAGCGATTGCCCTGCCACTCCCGGCCCGGTATCGGCGACGCCAATGCGCAGCACATCGCCCGCCACACTGGCCGACAATGTCACCGTACCGCCCGCCGGCGTATGCTGCCGCGCGTTCTCCACTAGGTTGTCGAGCACCCGCCGCAGCAGCGCCGCATCCAGCATGGCGCACAGCACCGGCGCCACAACCTCCAGCCGCACCGCGCCGGCCGGCTGTTCGGTCACACAGTCATGCAACAGCGCATCCACCGCCACCGGCGCGGGCTCCGGCACCCGGCGCTGGGTCATCGACAACAGCTCGCCGCTCAGCCGGTCCAGCCGCGCCACCTGTCCCAGGATTGCCTCCAGTGCCACCCCGCGCCGGGCGGGGTCACCGGCCAGCGCGTTCTCCGCCCGCAATCGCATCGCCGCGATCGGGTTGCGGATCTCATGCGCCACCCCGGCCGCCACCCGCCCAAGCGCGGCCAGCCGCTTGCCCGCCGCCACCTGCGCCGCCAGCGCCGCCGCCCGCTCGCGCGCCGCCGCCAGCCGCGCCCCTGCCGCATTCAGCGCGGTGACGATCCGGTCCAGTTCGCGTTCGCCAGTCATCGGCAACAGCGGCAGGGCCGCGTCTTCCGCCACATGTTCATGGTTCGCCAACGCTTGACGGTTGGCCAGCGCTTCATGGTTCGCCAGCGCCGCCTCGATCCCCCGCAGCCGGCGCTGCCAGGCCAGCAGCACCACCGACAGCCACGCCGCCGACAGCAGCACCAGTGCCACCAGCACCGCGATCCCCAGGCGCAATTCGCGCGCCCCTTGAGGCGGCCCAGTGCGTTCGGCAACCCAGGCCACCATGCCGGGGACAGGTCCGCCAAGCGGACATGCCAGGCCCTGGCGCCCCACGGCCGCGGCAAACGGCACCTCGTCCACCTCGCGCAGTGTCGTCGCCACCGCGGCGATCAGCGCCGCGCGGATGTCATCGGCCGGCTCGCCCACCATGGCGCCCTGCCCGGCCTCGCCGCCTTGCCAGATCCCGGCTTCCAGCCGCCGCCCGGACAGTGCCAGCCCTACCACGCCCTGAAGATCGCGCCGGAAGCCATCAAGCTCCCCGCCATGACGCGGTCCGGCCCAGCCGGCGACGAAATAACCGTAGTTCTCGGTGATCCCCGCACAGCCCTGTTCCAGCACCGCGGCACTCAGCCCGCTCTGGGCGTCGCTCGACAGCCGGTACAGCTGCACCAGCACCGCCGCCATCGCCAGCGCCGCCGCCAGCGACAGCGCCCACGCCACCATCAGCCGGGATCGCAGCGATCGCATCCATCCAGTCTAGCAGCAATTCCCGCAATCAGCGAAACGCCAGCCACCGGATATGCCAGCCACCGGGTATGCCAGCCACCGGGTATGCCAGCCACCGGATATGCCAGCGATCGGCCCCACCCTCCCGCCAGCCCCATCCTCCTGCAAGACTGTAACCATCATGTAATCGGCCGTATGGGATGGCTTGCACGCTCACGGGAAAGTCAATGCCCGGCGACATCGGCACGGATACTTCACGTGACCTTTTGTTGCCCAAGGTGTCCCGGGCTCGCTATTCCAGGCGGCATTCGTTGCCGTTGATCAACCGACCTGTGGGCTCGCCATCCCGGCGGACCGCCGCCAAACCAGGAGACGGAACCAAGCGATGGGGAGAATAGCGGGGCGCATGCGACCGGCCGGACAGTTGAACCTGCATGAGGGACGCACCCTGGCGGGCACGGCCGCCAGCCACGCCGCGCCGCGCCGCGCCGATGCCGGCGCCCGGGCAATGACCCCCAACGGCCTGTTCGGCGTGGGCGCCGCGATCGCCATGCTGACCCTGGCCGGCCTCTTCCTCGGCCTGTTGCGCGATGGCTACAACCGCACGGAAAGCCTTGCCGAAGCCATCACGCTGCGCGCCGCACAGACCGTCTCGGCCGAGGTCACCCGGTTCTCGCGCGCCATCGAAACCCTGCTGGTCGACCTTGCCGCGGCCCCTGAACAGCCGCCGCCGATCGCCGATGGCCTGCGCCAGCGCATGCGCGACGTGCCGCAACTGCGCGACCTGCTGGTGCTCGACGCGGCCTTCGGCGTGGTGCACGCCACTGACCCCGCCTTTGTCGGCACCGCACTGCACAATCAGGCCTGGCTCCAACGCCTGCACCAGGCAGCGCGCGAGATCGTGCCGGCGCCGATGGTGCTTGGCGCCCCCTTTGCCCATCCGCCAGCATACGCCGCGAGCCAACCCAACGCCGATGCGGCGACCGCCAGCCCGACCCAGTGGTCCCTTACTCTGGGCCGTGCGCTGGGCGGCAATGGCCCCGCGCACGGCAGCGTCATCGCCCTGCTCGATGTCGAGCACCTGACCGCCACGCTGCGCCAGAACGCCCGCGTCTTCGGCATCGAATTGCGCCTGTATGACCATGACGGCACGCTGCATATCGCCACCGACCTGCCGTCCAGCGCCATCGGCCGGCGCGACACGGACTCGCCGACCTTCGCCAACTACCTGCCGGGCCTGCGCACCGGCACCTGGCACGGCACCCAGGACGGGCGCGAGGTGGTCGCCAGCTTCGTCAGCTCCGCCCGCGCGCCGTTCGTCGTCGTCGCCAGCCAGAAATGGGACACCGCCTTCGCGCCCTGGCACGTCGAGGCGCTGGTGCTGCTGGTCAGCTTCACGGCCGTGTGCCTGGTGGTCTTCGCCGCGCTGTGGCTGCTCTACCGCCAGGCCGACGCCCTGTTCCACCAGCGCGACGTGCTCAGCCGCAGCGAGCGCCAGGCGATCGCCAATGGCCGCGCCAAACAGGACTTCCTGGCCGCGATGAGCCACGAGATCCGCACCCCGATGAACGGCGTGATCGGCATGGCCGGGCTGTTGATGGAAACCCGGCTCGACCCCGAGCAGAACCGCTACACCCGCACCATCCAAAGCTCGGCCGAACACCTGCTGACGGTGCTCAACGACATCCTCGACTTCTCCAAGATCGAGGCCGGTGCGTTCGAACTCGAATCGATCCCGTTCGTGCTCGAGGACGAAGTCGCCACCGTCACCGAACTGTTCGCCCCGGCCACCGCGGTCAAGGGCGTCGAGCTGGTCTGCCGCCTGGGCGACAGCATGCCGGTGGCGGTGATCGGCGACCCCGGGCGCTTCCGCCAGGTCCTGCTCAACATCGTCGGCAATGCGGTGAAGTTCACCGAGCGCGGCTGGGTCGAGGTGGCGTTTGACGCCGCCACCCGCCCCGACGGCACGCTCCTGCTGACCTGCACCGTGTCCGATACCGGCATCGGCATCGACCCCAACAAGCTGCCGCTGCTGTTCGAGCGCTTCAGCCAGGCCAATGCCAGCATCGCCCGGCAATACGGCGGCACCGGCCTGGGCCTGGCGATCTGCCGCCAGCTGGTCCAGGCGATGGGCGGCAGCATCAGCGCCGCGTCGCGCCCCGGCGGCGGCAGCGAATTCCAGTTCACCATGGTGATGCGGCCGCATCGCGGCGCGGTCCAGACCGACCCCACCCCGCTGGTCGGCCGGCGCTGCCTGGTGGTCGACGACCTGCCGCTGAACCGCGAGATCATGGTCCGCCAGCTCGCCGGGCTGGGCGCCAGCGCCGACACCGCCGAGGATGGCATCGCCGCCCTGGCCATGCTGCGCAGTGCCGCCGCCGAGGGCGCGCCCTATCACCTCGTGCTGGTCGATCGCGTCATGCCGGGCATGGACGGCGTCAGCTTCGCCCAGGTCGCCCGCCGTGACGCGGTTATCAACAACCCAGCCGAGCGCCTGCGCCTGGTGCTGTGCGCCTCCGGCCAGTTGGGCGAAACCCGCGACGGCCTCGAACTGTTTGACGCGCAATTGCTCAAGCCGGTGCTGGCCAATCGCCTGCGCAGCGTCATCGCGATGCTGGCGACCAGCCCGTCGCGTGACGATGCGGCCGCCGGGCGCGATGCCGGCGCACCTGAACCGGCCGCCCGCCCGCCTGCCACCGCCGGACATCCAATATTGCACGGCATGCGCGTGCTGGTTGCCGACGACAACGCCACCAACCAGCTGGTCACCCGCTCGATCCTGCAACGCGCCGGCGCCAAGGTTGATGTGGTCGGCGATGGCGCCCAGGCGATCTCGATGGTCAGCCGTTTTGCCTATGACGCGCTGCTGATGGATGTCCAGATGCCGGGCGTGGACGGCCTGGAAGCAACCCGCCGGATCCGTGCCAACGAGGCCGACGAGGGCGAGGCGCTGCCAATGCACATCATCGGCCTGACCGCCGATGCCGGCTGCGAGGTCGGCGCCGAGTGCCGCGCGGCGGGTATGGATTTCCACATGACCAAGCCGGCCAGCCGCGACGATTTGCTGGCGGCCATCCTGCGGTGCCGGGTGCCCGTGGCGTCTTAGCTAAGCCGGCGATCCCCGCGTTGCCGTCCCGGCGCCATGTGATAGGGTGCGGGCCTCCACCCGAAATCCCCTCCCCCAAATCCGGCGTTCCATGGCGAAGAAGCGTAAGCCCACCCTTGCCGACCATATCGAGGCCACGGAACGCCGTGATGCCCCGCGGGCGCAAGCACGCGCCACCCGCAGCGGCACCTGGTGGTCGATCTCCTTCGGCCTAGCCGTGCTGGCGATCGTGCTGGCGGCCGGTGCCTTCTTCTACCTGCGCCTGAAGCGCATCATCTAGCCGGACACGGGCTCCGCCAGGCCGAACTGCCGGCACAGCAACAGCATCGCCTCCATCATCATGTGCGCGCACAGGAACGCCGCCTGTTCGCCGATATCCTGCGGCGGGCTGACGGTGTTGAAGTCGATCGCCACGATGTTCAGGCCCGAGCAGGCGCGGATCAGCTCGATCCCCTCGCGCGCCGACAATCCGCCCCAGGTGGGCGTGCAGACGCCCGGCGCCACCGAGGGGTCGAAGATGTCCATATCCCAGCACAGATAGACCGGCCGCGCGCCCACATTATCGCGAAACTCCGCCATCGTCTGGGCGAAGCCGCGACGCAACAGGTCCTCGGTGGTGACCACCCCAAACCCAAGCGTGCGCGCCCGCGAGATGACACCCGGCACCGAGCTGAAGCCGCGAATGCCGACATGCCAGGACCGCCCGACATCAATCACCCCCTCGCTGGCGGCATGGGTGAACTGAGTGGACGGGTCCAGCGGATCGGCGTCCGGCAAGGCATACGCATCGGTGTGACTGTCGATATGCAGCGCCACCATGCCGGGATGGCGGCGGCCCGCCGCGCGCATCAGCGGCAGCGAGCCCGAGCCGTCGCCGCAGATCGCCACCGGCACCGCACCGGCATCCAGCACCACCCCCGCCGCCGCCTCGATGGCCGGAAACGCCAGCAGCGGCCGGCCGGCGATCAGGTCAATATCGCCGCAATCCACGGCGCCCAGGCGCTCCAGCACGTTGAAGTCGCCCTGGCTGACATGAAACGCCCGCAAATGCCGAGAGGCCCGCCGCACCGCCCCCGGCGCCTCGCGCGAGCCGACGCGAAAGGGGTGGATGCCGCAATCATAGGGCACGCCGATCACCGCCGCCCTTGTGCCTGGTCCCGGCATACGGTGGGGGAGATCGCAGAAGCCGCGCTGGGGGTGGAACATCAGGAAGCTCCAAGGATTCTTCTTTTTGTGAACAAAAAGAAGCAAAAAAACTTCATTCATGAGGCCCGGCCCAATGGATGAAAGTCTTTTTGCTTCTTTTTCTACAGAAAAAGAAGAATCTTGCTTACCCCCCTGGCGCCCCCTGGGTATTGACATAGAGCGAATACAGCGAGTGGCTCGCCGTCATGAACAGCCGGTTACGATGGCGCCCGCCGAAGCACAGATTGGCCGCCCGCTCCGGCAGCCGGATATGACCGATCGGCGCGCCCGCCGTGTTGAACACGCGCACCCCGTCCAGTTCCTCGGTGCCCATGCCCCAGCCGCACCAGAGATTGCCCTCGATATCCACCCGAAACCCATCGGGCGAGCCCCCGGCGGCGTTGATGAACACCCGCCCATTGGCCAGCTTGCTGCCGCCGACCACGTCGTACACACGGATCTCGCGCGGATCGGCCCGGCTGGCCACCACATAGAGCTTGGACTCGTCGGGCGAGAAGGCCAGGCCGTTCGGCCCCGGAATGTCATCGGCGACCATGCTCAGCACCCCGGTCTGCCCGTCGATCCGATAGATCGCCGGCGCCACCTCCGAGGTGTCCACGTGCCCCTCGTAATAGCCGAGAATACCGAATTGCGGGTCCGTGAACCAAACCGAACCATCGCTGCTGACCACCACATCGTTCGGCGAATTCAGCTTCTTGCCGCGGTAGTTGTCGGCCAGCACAGTGATCGAACCGTCATACTCGGTGCGCATCACCCGCCGGCTGTCATGCTCGCAGGTCACCAGTCGTCCCTGCCGATCCCGCGTATTGCCGTTGGCGTTGTTCGACGGCTGGCGGAACACCGAGGTCTGCCCGGTCGCCTCATCCCAGCGCAGGATGCGGTTGTTCGGGATGTCGCTCCAGAACACCGCCCGCTGGTCGCCGAACCACACCGGCCCCTCGGCCCAGCGGCAGCCGGTGTACAGCCGCTCCACCGAGCCGAGCACGCGAAACCGGTTGAAACTGGGGTCCATCGCGACAACGCGGGGATCGGGATATCGGTCGCTTTCCTGCCACATGGCGGGACTCCTCCGGTGATTGCCGGGATGGTGGCCCATGCGCTCAGCTTCCGGAAGCCCCCACGGCAGTGGCGGCGAAAAGCTCGTCCAGGCAGGCCTCGATGCTGCGCCCGGCGGTATCCAAGATCACTGGCGTGCGGGACCAAGGATCACGCTCGCGCCCGATCACCGCGTCCCATATCGGCCCCACCAGCCCGGCCACATCGATCGTCCGCGTCTCCACCCGGCGGCGGTGCTCGGCGGGATCGGAACACACCACCTCGACCTCCACCAGCCGCGCCCCCGCCGCCCGCGCCACGTCGCGCCAGGCATCGCGGGTGATGGCGATCGGGTTGACCGAATCCGCCACCACCACATGGCCCAGCCGCAGATTGGTCGCGGCAATGCCATAGCCAACGAAGTAGCCCGCAGGCCCCACGTCGCCGGCCAGAACATCGCTGTCGCGGATCGCCTGTTCAATGGTGTCGATCCGCACCCAGACGCCACGCAAGCGTTCGGCCAGACCCGCGGACAGGGTCGACTTGCCCGTACCCGGCAGGCCGGACATCGCAATCAACAAGGGGCTCGAACATGCCATCCCGCAGTTTCCATCGCCGATGGATGCCGGGCAAGCCTTCGCGTTCCCCCGCGCGCACGCTAGGTTGCCACGATGAGCAATCCCGACGTGATCATCATCGGCGCCGGCGTGGCCGGCCTCGCCGCTGCCGCCGCCCTGCGCCAAGCCGGACGAAGCTGCGTGGTCCTGGAAGCCAGCCAGCGCGTCGGCGGCCGGGCGCATACCGTGCTGGTGGGCGACGACACCTTCGACCTCGGCGCCACCTGGCTGCACGACGCCGACCGCAACAAGCTCGCCGACCTCGCCAGCGCCGCCGGCGACACGCTGACCGACGCCGACGCCGCCCGCAGCCGGATCACCCTGATCGACGGCCAGCCAGGCACCGCCGAGGACGAATACGCCTATAACCGCGCCGCCCAGTTGTTCGACACCGCCTGCCACGCCCGCGCCGCGCAGGAGCCCGATATCAGCCTGTCCGACGCCATCGCCGACCTGCGCGACGACCCCTGGATGGCCACCATCGAAACCTGGGAAGCCGCCCAGATCGCGGCCGCCGATCCGCGCCGCCTGTCGGTGCGCGACTGGTCGGCCAACGACCTCATAGGGCGAAACCTCTGGGTCCAAGGCGGCATCGGCACCCTGGTCGAACGCCGCCTGGCCCCGCTGGCCGGCGCGATCCGGCTCGGCTGCAAGGCCACCCGCATCGCCTGGGACGGCCCCGGCGTCACCGTCCAGACCAGCCAGGGAACGCTGCAGGCCCAATCCTGCATCGTCACCGTCTCGGTCGGCGTGCTCGCGGCGGACGGCATCACCTTCGATCCCCCCCTGCCCGACAGCCACCGCAGCGCCATCGACGCCTTGCCGATGGGCCTGCTGACCAAGATCGCGCTGCACGTGCCCAATGGCGACCGGCTCGGCCTTGCCCCCGGCACCAGCATCCGCCGTCGCCTGTCACGTCCGCTGGAACCCATCATGTCGCTGCATGCCTGGCCCGCCGGCGCCAGCCACATCGCCGGCTTCGTCGGTGGCCCGGTGGCCTGGGACCTCGCCCGCGGCGGCGAGGGCGCCACCAAGGCCTTCGCCCTGCGCCAGCTCGAAACGGCCCTCGGCCCGGCCGCAGCTTCCAAGGTGGGCGCCATCACCGTCTCGTCCTGGGGCACCGATCCGCTGCATCGCGGCGCCTATACCTACGCACTGACCGGCCATGCCGGCGCCCGCGCGGCCCTCGGCACCCCGCTCGCCGGCGGTCGCCTGGCCTTCGCCGGCGAGGCCGTCTGCACCGACGGGCTGGCCGGCACGGTCGGCGGCGCCTACCTCAGCGGCGAACGCGCAGCCAAGTGCGCCGCCTAGCCCACCACGTCGAGCAGGAAGCGCAGCGCCACCGCCACCGCCGCTGCCGTCGCCGCCAGCGCCGCCCGCCGGTTCAACATCGACGCGCGGTTCATCGCCGTGACCAGCCGGTTGATGTCGGCAGCATCCAGCACCTCGGTCTGGCGCACCCGCCGCACCGTACGCCCGCTGGCGCGCAGCCAAAGCCAGGCGGCCAGGAACGCGGTGACGCAGCCAGCGAGATCGAGAACCAATGCGAGTGACATTGCTCTTCGTGCCATACTCCGCACCGTCTCCCAAGCGGGATCAGCGCGGCTGGCAGGCGAATCGCTTGAACGTCATGCGTTCCCTCTGAGCACTGTCTCCAGGTAATCGACGTTCCACCCGGCCTTCTTGCGGCGGTTTTTGAAGCTTGTGGTGGGTCTGGCGGCAGACAGCAGGTTCAGCGCGGTGTGTCGAACGATT
>CAMBRC010000144.1 GCA_945869965.1 Asaia bogorensis | reverse complement strand
CCTGGATGCCCCCCCTTGCCGAAGGCGCTCAAACGAATGGGGTCTGGGGCCGCCGGCCCCAGCGGGTCCAGGGCAGAGCCCTGGCCTTTCTTCCTTCCCGGAGCCGCACCCATGCTTAACACCCTCGTCCCCATGCTCGGCATCGGGATGGTGCTGCTGGTCGCGTGGGGCCTGAGCGAAAACCGCCGCGCCGTGCCGTGGCGCACGGTGATCGGCGGCATGGCGTTGCAACTGGCACTCGCCTTGGTGCTGATCGGATTCCCCCCGGCCACCCGCGCCGTGCTCGCCCTGAACGACGCGGTCCACGCGCTCCAGACCGCCACGGACGCCGGCACGCGCTTCGTGTTCGGGTATCTCGGCGGCCCGCCTTATCCCTTCAGCGAGCCATTCCCGGGCGCCGCCTTCATCCTGGCGTTCAAGGCCTTGCCCTTGGTCCTGGTGATCTCCGCCCTGGCCACACTGCTGTTCCATTGGGGCGTGCTCCAGGCAGTCTCACGCGCCTTCGCCTGGGTCCTCCGCCGCACCTTGGGCGTCGGCGGAGCCTTGGGCCTCGGCGCCGCCACGCATGTCTTCGTCGGCATGATCGAGGCCCCGCTGCTCATCCGCCCCTGGTTGTCGCGCCTGCAACGTGGCGAACTCTTTGCCCTGATGACCTGCGGCCTCGCAGGGATCGCCGGCACCATGATGGTGATCTATGCCGCCATCCTCGGCCCAGTCATCCCGGACGCCCTGGGCCACATCATGATCGCCTCGGTGATCTCCACCCCCGCTGCCCTGGCCATCGCCGCCCTAATGGTCCCCTTCCGCCCGAACGACGATGACGCCGAGATCGTCCTCCCCCACCCTCCCGCCAGTTCCTTGGACGCCCTGGTCAAGGGCACCGCCGAGGGCATCCCGATCCTCGCCGGCATCATCGCCGTCCTCCTGGTCACCGTCGCCATCGTCACCCTGCTGAACAACGCCCTGTCCATGCTCCCGGGCAGCATCACGCTCCAGGGCCTGTTCGCCATCCCCTTCCGCCCCCTGATGTGGCTCATCGGCATCCCCTGGTCCGAAACCGCGGTCGCCGCGGACCTGATGGGCACCAAGACCGTCCTGAACGAATTCGTCTCCTATATCGGCCTTGCCAACACCCCCGCCGAAGCCCTGTCCCCGCGCTCGCGCCTCATCCTGACCTACGCGATGTGCGGCTTCGCCAATTTCGGCAGCCTCGGCATCCTGATCGGCGGCATGGGTGCGATGGTCCCCGAGCGCCGCGACGAAATCGTCAGCCTCGGCCTGCGCGCCATCCTCTCCGGCACCCTCGCCACCTGCACCAGCGGCGCCCTGGCCGGCCTGCTCACCTGATCAGACGTGCCCCGGCTTTTCCATCGCCTGCGACCGCAACAAATCCCGATACGGCCCCTCCCGCCCCGCCAGCTCGTCCGGCGACCCATCATCCACCACCCGCCCGGCCTCCATCACCACAATCCGGTCGAAGTTCTTCAGCGTCGACAGCCGATGCGCCACCGCAATCACCGTCCGCCCCACCATCAGCCGATCCAACGCTTGCTGGATCAACTGCTCACTCTCGGTATCCAGCGCCGAGGTCGCCTCATCCAGCAACAAGATCGGCGCATCCTTCAACAGCGCCCGCGCAATCGCCAACCTTTGCCGCTGCCCGCCCGACAGCCGCGTCCCCCGATTCCCCACCGGCGTGTGAAACCCCTGCGGCATCGCCTCGATGAAGTCCCGGCACCGCGCCACCTCCACCGCATGCGCTAGCTCCGCCTCGCTCGCATCCGGCCGCGCATACCGCAAATTCTCCATCACCGTCCGGTTGAACAGCGCCACGTCCTGCGGAACAATCGCCATCCGCCCGTTCAGGCTCTCCAGCGTCACCGCCCGGATATCCTGCCCGTCCACCAGCACCGCTCCCTGCTCCACGTCATAGAAACGCTGCAACAGCGACACCACCGTCGACTTCCCCGCCCCAGACGCCCCCACCAGCCCCACCCGCTGTCCGGGCTCGATCACCAAATCCAGCCCATGCAAAATCCGCCCCCGCCCGGGATAAGCGAAGTGCACATCACGAAACTCCACCCGACCCGGCCCCGGAACCAGCGGCGCGGCATCCACCGCATCTGGCATCTCATGCGGCAGCAGCAACGTCCCGATCGCCTCGTCCAACCGCGCCACATGCTGCGTCAGATCCACCAAGGACACCGCCAAATCCCGCGTGCCATGCAAAATCGTGAACCCCAGCGACGAGATCAAAACGATATCCCCCGCCGTCGCCTCCCCATCCAGCCACATCTTCACCGCCCAGGCCAAAAGCCCCGCCGTGATCAGCGCCGTCTGCCCGGCATGCAACAGCCGCAGCTTCTCCAAATACAATAGGCTCGCCCGCCGCGCCCCCATCTCCACATCGATCCGCTCATCAATCCGCCGGTGCTCGCGCATCAGCGCGCCAAACACTCGCACCACCGACATGTTCGAGATCACATCCACCAGCTCGCCATCCACCCCCGCCGCCTTCTCGGCGAAATTCCGGTGGATCGGCGTCCCCGCCTGCGCCAGCTTGAAGATGATCCCCGCCATCGTGAACGCCACCGCTGCCAGCGACAGCGCCATCACCGGATTGACCGACCCGATCAGCAAGATCGCCAACAGCACCGCCAGGATCGGCGGCAACACCGTCCAAGACGCGGTGTTCTCCGTCTGGAACACCGCATTGGACGTCGCCGTGATCCGGCTCGCCATCGTCCCCGGCATCCGCTCCGAGAAGTAGCTCGGCGAATGTCCCGCCAAATGCACAAACAAATCGCTGCGCAAATCCCCGGTCACCCGCACAAACACATGCGCCGCCACCCACCCGCCAATCCGCCACAAAAAATTATCTGCCACGATCAGCACAACCAGGAACGTAAACGCTCCCCAGATCAGCCCCGCCCCCGCCTCGCGCCCCATGCTGATCACATCAATCAGCGCCTTCAGCCCATACTGCGTGAACACCGAACAGAACACCGCCGCCACCACGGACGCCAGCACCACCGAATGCCCGAGCCGGTGCCGAAACACGTAATGCAACAGAAACCCCAGCGGGCGCCCGTGATAGCGAATGATCGGCGGCTGATTGGCGGGGACGGTCATGGGCTCCATTCCTGTCCGAAGCATAAGGGACGCCGCGCACTCACCACAGCAACGCGGCCGAAACAAGGGACCTGGGCATCAGAGACACCGCCCAACGCCCAACCCGCCTCGTCACCCCACAGGTCCGAAGGAACCCGAAACGGGCATCTCGGCACGGATGCCCAGCCGCCGGCACCCAATCGTGGCAAACGCCCGGCGCCGCCCCAAACCGCGCCAGGTCACCACATACCCAACCCACCTGGTATCCGCATTCTTGTTCATCGCCCGGATCGAAGCGATGTTGCTGGCCTTGACGAAGCTCAGGATATGCGTCGTCCCATCGGCTGCGAACGCCTCATCAGTCACCCGCCAGGCCTCGGTCGCCACCCCGCGGCCACGATATGCCGGATGAACAAACGCATCGTGATTTACCACCCAGTCATCGGGAAATGCGACCGAGAACCCATGCGGCAGATGCGTGCGACCCCTCCCGTACCAATTATAGGCAATCAGCCCCCCGTCATGGAACGTCGCCGAACAGAAGTCTCCGTTGGCAAATCTGGCCGCCACGACCGCTGGATTGAGCCTCAGCACCGGATCTGCGGCAGCGGTGAGCATGACCCCTTCATCCGCCACGCAGTGCTCATACACCAGCGGAGCCCCAGGCTGACATCCCGCCACCGGCGCCGGCAGCAGCCCGACGCACAACACATCCAGGCCAACCCGATGGTCCAACTGCCAGAACAGGTTACGCTTAAACCACCCGGCCAGACCGAACCGCGCAACCTCCTGGCGGTGCCGCCCCAACCTCCCTCGCATTCCGCCACACTCCGTTCATCCCGCACGGCACCGCAACGGCGCCAAAACCCACCACCATCCGCAACACGAAACAACCATACGCGCTCTCGCGCCATCCGACACATTCAGTCGCCCACCCGGCACGATGGTGCCACATTTGCCGTGCAGGAGAACACGCGGTCCCCGGAGTTGAGTTTCTGATGCGTATTGCGCAAATCGCCCCGCTCTTCGAATCCGTCCCCCCCCTGCGGTACGGCGGCACCGAACGCGTCGTCCACTGGCTCACCGAATCCCTCGTCACCATGGGCCATGACGTCACCCTCTTCGCCTCGGGCGACAGCCGCACCTCCGCCAAGCTCGTCCCCGTCCGCGACACCGCCGCCCGCTTCGCCCGCAACTTCGAGGTCAACAACGCACCTTACGCCCGCATGATCGAACTCGTCCGCCGCGCCGCCCCCGACTTCGACATCCTCCACTTCCACATCGATTTTCATCCGTTCTCCGTCTTCACCCGCCAGGACACCCCCTTCCTCACCACGCTGCACGGCCGCCTCGACCAGGATTTCGTCCCTTCGATCTATGGCCTCTTCCCCAACGCGCCGCTGGTCTCCATCAGCAACAACCAACGCACCCCCGCCCCAACCCTCCCCTTCGCCGCCACCATCCTGCACGGCATGCCCGAACACCTCCTCAAACCCATCCCCGCAACCCAAGACTACTTCGCCTTCCTCGGCCGCATCTCCCCCGAAAAAGGCATCGTCGACGCCATCCGCATCGCGAGGGCCTGCGGCGTAAAACTCAAAGTCGCCGCCAAGATCGGCGAAGAAGACCTCCGCTTCCACGAAGAAGTCGTCGCCCCGCTGCTCGACGGCCCCGACGTCGAGTTCATCGGCGAAATTGACGACAGCCACAAACCCGCCTTCCTCTCCGGCGCGAAAGCCCTCCTCTTCCCCATCGCCTGGCCCGAACCCTTCGGCCTCGTCATGATCGAAGCCATGGCCTGCGGTTGCCCCATCATCGCCTACCGCCGCGGCTCCGTCCCCGAAGTCATCGAAGACGGCAAAACCGGCTTCATCGTCGATACCGTCGACCAAGCCATTGCCGCCGCCGCCCGCCTCCCCACCCTGAACCGCGCCGCCATCCGCCAACGCTTCGAACAACGCTGGACCGCCCAGCGAATGGCCACCGACTACCTCGCCCTGTACGAAAAACTCATCGCCGCGCGAAAGAGCTAGGCAAGAAAAGCTCTTCTTTTTGTTCACAAAAAGAAGACCCTTCCTTCCCTCCAAGCTCCGCCGATTTTCCGCCACGATCCCGCGCTATTTCCTCCCGAGCCCACCAGAAAGAACCCCGATGCGCATCGCCCAGATCGCCCCGCTCTTCGAAGCCGTCCCCCCCAAGCTCTACGGCGGCACCGAGCGCGTGGTCCATTGGATCACCGAGGCCCTGGTCGAACAGGGCCACGACGTCACCCTCTTCGCCTCGGGCGACAGCCAAACCTCGGCCAAGCTCGTCCCCGTCTGGCCCCAGGCCCTGCGCCTCTCCCCCATCGCCGACTGGGTCGCCACCTACGCCCTCTTGATCGAAACCGTCGCCCAACGCGCCCACGAGTTCGACGTCCTTCACTTCCACATCGACTACTGGCCGAACTCGGTCTTCTCCCGCCTCGGCGTGCCCTTCGTCACCACCCTGCACGGCCGCCTGGACCTGCACGAATTCAAGGTCGTCTATTCGAAATTCCCGAAAGTCCCGATCGTCTCGATCTCCGACAACCAGCGCAAGCCGGTCGCCGACCTCGGCTGGGCCGGCACCGTCCACCACGGCATGCCGATCAACCTTCTGACCCCACAGCCCACCACAGACCCGTCCTACTTCGCCTTCCTCGGCCGCATCTCACCCGAGAAGCGCGTCGACCGCGCCATCGAAATCGCCGGCGCCTGCCAGACCGAACTGCGCATCGCCGCCAAGATCGACCGCGCGGACGACGAATACTTCGCGCGCGACATCAAGCACCTCTTCGACCTGCCGCACGTCAACTACATCGGCGAAATCAACGACGCCCAGAAAGTCCCCTTCCTCTCCGACGCCAAGGCCCTGCTCGTGCCCATCGACTGGGAAGAACCCTTCGGCCTCGTCATGATCGAAGCCATGGCCTGCGGCACCCCCGTCATCGCCTTCCGCCGCGGCTCCGTCCCCGAAGTCATCGAAAACGGCATCACCGGCTTCATCGTCGACGACATGGAAGGCGCCATCCAAGCCGCCCGCAAAATCCACACCATCGACCGCGCCGGCGTCCGCAAACGCTTCGAACAACGCTTCACCAACCTGCGCATGGCCGATGACTACATGCAGATCTACAAGAACCTCATCGCCGCAAACAAAAAATAGTGCTCCTTATACTTCCCTCCCCCTGCTTGCGGGGGGAGCCGGAGGGGGGGCACAGCATTGCAAGTCAAAAACAGGCCCTTCTTTTTGTGAACAAAAAGAAGCAAAAAAACTTCATTCATTAGCCCAAAACGAACGCACTGCGAAACCATCGAGCATCACGCGGCGCCAGCTGCTCACGGCGGACACAGCGTCGAATTCTTGGGAAACCCCAGCTTCTGGCAAAGCGCCGCCCCATACAGCGTATTGTCGTACGTCACGTCCCACTGATTGCGCTTCTTCTGCAGGAACACCGTCGGATGATCCGACATTTTCTTGATCACCACATTCGCCTTGGCGAAAGCGCCCTCGATCTTGACGCCGCTTATCGTAATGTCCGACTCAATCACGTCCGACCGCGGATTGGCGTAATACTCCTTGATCACCTTCTGCACCGCCGCAACCTCGCCGGCCGGCTGCGCCCGAACAGCCATCGGGGCGGTGCCCAGCAGAAACGCCAACGCCAAGGCGGAACCCGCCCAAAGCCGTTTCATCGTCATGTCACAAAAATCCCTATTGCAGATTTCACGGGCCAAACCGCCGTCCGATGCGGCACCGGGCAACCAGCCTATTGCGCCGCCGCCGGATCCGCCTCTTCGCCAACCCAGATCACCGCAAACCGACCATGCATCCCCACCCCCAGCGCCCGCCAGGTCCGTTTCTGCCACTTGTTCCTGTTCACGATCACATCGTCATGCGCAGCACTTCCCTGCCAGGTCCGCAATACCCGCGCCGGATCGATCGGCCCCGTGCCGGACCAGCTCCAGGCATTCTCGTAGCCGTCTCCCGGATAACCGGTCCCCAGGACCTGCGGTGCCTTCCACATGCACGCCCCGCCCTGCGCCATCGGGCAGTTGCTCCAGTCATGCGTCATCCGCTGACTGTTCATCGCCATATCCCGCACATGCCGGTTCGCCACCAGGCTCAACGCCGGCGACAGCGCAATCGCCGGCAACCCCTGCTCCGACCGGTACTGGTTGATCAGCGCCGCAAGCTGGCGCTCCGGCCCATCCATCTCGTCGCCCGCGCATTTCCCTGGCTGCAGGATCTGCTGCCCGTCACACGCCCGCCCCTGTCCGGCCGCCGGCGACCCCCATCCGCCCCCCAGCACCGCCAAACCCAGCAGCATCAACCAACCGCGCCCAACCATCCGGCATCCCATCCCAATCGCGCCCCAAACTCCGCACCATTCCCATCTGGCGCCGCCGGACATCACGAACACGCGCCGGTCCGGGATTTCGCGGCACGCGTGATCTTCAATTTCCCCGTGTGGTCGGTCCCGGACAGGGCGAATTCAAAGGTCGCTCCGGCGAAAGTGATGGTGAACAGCCCGCGGTTGACCCGCGCATTCGGACTGGTCTTGCCGCCCTGCTCAAAGGCCGCGATCTTGCTGTCAGCATCGAGGTAAACCTGGACATCCGCCTCGCCATCCACCTTGCACTGGAACACGGTGCCGGTGCTCGCGAAGGCCGCCGGCGCACCGGCCAGGAAAACCCAGGCCAGCGCCCCGGCCAGGACGCAGCACCGCATCAGATGATCCATTGTTTCTTCTCCCCTGGCGCCACGGCCCGTACGCGCCGCGGCCATGCTCAGCCGGCGCACATCTTCGAGTTTCTCGGGAATCCCATGTCCTTGCAGTCGCCGGGTGCCTTGCCGGAGCCGGTGAAGATCACCTTCCACGCGGCCCCGGTCTTCTTCAGGAAAATCATCGGCGAGTCGAAGTTCACGATCGTCACCTTGGCTGTCGCGAAGACGCCCTCGAACCACACATTCGTGATGGTGATGGCCGCCGCCGTGATCGAAGACCCGGGTTTCGTAAGGTCGGCGATGATCGCATTGCGCACACCCGAATTATCTGCGCTGATCGCCTTGCCGTTGAAGGAGCATGTGACCGCGCGGGTGGGCTGCAACTTCCACGCCGCCGCGCAGTTTTCATCTGCTTGCTGCGCGGTGAATGTCGCCGCCTTCGGTCCGCTCACCACCTTGCCGTCATACATCAGGACGTAGCCCGCTCCACCCTGTGCCGCTGCCGGAACCGGCGTTACAGCCAGGCCAACAGCGCCATCACCCGCCAAGCCATCCAACCGCGTCCGCGCATCATGCTGTCGTGCTTTCATATTGCTATATGGGGTCGAAAAACACTGAGAAAGGCACGGGTCAATAATCGCCAAGGCGCGGCAGGTACCGGGCTTCAAACCTCCAAAGGACGCTAGAACAAAGATGAAGTCTTGGTAAGCCGGATTATCGCTTTTCGATAGAAATATTTTCGTTCACGGCATGACCATGCCCCGCCGTCGACGCAGCACGAATCCGGTCACTCAAACCAGGTTTCATTGATCGTGACCGACGGACCCAGGCCAAGGCCACGGCTCTGCCGCACACCGCGCGAAGCCACGCAACGCCACGCCACGCCTTGGCCTCGTCATGATCGAAGCCATGGCCTGCGGCACCCCGGTCATCGCATTCCGCCGCGGCTCGGTCCCCGAAGTCATCGAGAACGGCCTCACCGGCTTCATCGTCGACGACATGGCCGGCGCCATCGAAGCCGCCAAGAAAATCGACACCATCGACCGTGCGGGCGTCCGCAAACGCTTCGAACAACGCTTCACCAACCTGCGCATGGCCGATGACTACATGGCGATCTACAAAACCCTCATCGCCGCCAACAAGAAGTAACATGCCCTCCCCCTCCTAGCAGGGAGGGGTGTCAACGGCGGCGGAAAAACCAGCCAAATGGCGGCGCAAAAGTCTGCCAGTTTTGGTGGGGTTTCCTTGTTCGGTTGGAGGCCGTTTCCTCGTCCCGGCCTGACGTTTTTGGGGCGTCGCGCACAGCCGCGGTCAAGGATGGCCGC
>CAMBRC010000143.1 GCA_945869965.1 Asaia bogorensis | reverse complement strand
GGTACGTGTGGGCTTCGTAGGTTTTGTTGTTGGCTTTGAGGGCGGCTTCGTAGGCTGGCCATTGGCCGTTGATGCCGGCATCGTTCTCGGCGAAGTGGATCAGGATGGCGGCGCGGATGTTGGGCACGGTCTCGGTGGCGGCGGCGGCGCCGTAATAGGGGGCGGCGGCCAGGAGGTCGGGGCCCATGGTGGCGGCGAGGAAGTTCGAGGTGCCGCCGCCCCAGCAGAAGCCGGTGACGCCGAGCTTGCCGGTGGAGAGGGCATGGGCCTTCAGGAAATCGGCGCTGTTGCGCATGTCGGTGCGCAGCTTGGGCTGTTCCAGCTTGGCCTGGAGCGCGCGGCCGTCATCGTCGTTGCCGGGATAGCCGCCGACGGGGAAAAGCCCGTCCGGGGCGAGGGCGAGGAAGCCGTCGGCGGCGAGGCGGCGGGCGGTGTCTTCGATGTAGGGGTTCAGGCCGCGGTTTTCGTGGACGACGAGGACGCTGGGGAAGGGGCCGGTGCCGGTGGGCTGGACGAGGTAGCCGCGCATGGTGCCGGAGGTGCCGCCGGGGGATGGGTAGGTGACATAGGTGCCCTTGATGCGGGGGTCGGTGAAGCTGATGAGCTGGGCGTTGGCGTAGCGGGGGAAGAGGGCCTGGGCCATCAGCAGGCCGCCGGCGACGGTGGCGGCGGATTGGGCCAGGAAGCTGCGGCGGTCGATCCCGCCGTGGCAGTATTCGTCGTAAAGGTCGAAGATGCGCTGGTCGATGTCGATCTGGGTGATCGGGGCGAGATCAGGTGCGAGTTGGTCGGTCATGGCTGGTCCCCTGCGGTGTTTGTGCGAGCGTAGCGTACTGACGCGGGCGGCGACACCGGAACGGTCAGGTGGTTGCAGCGGGCGGTGCGCCCTGCCACGCTTTGGGCAATGTTTGGGAGGGTGTGATGACGGATACGTGGTTGGGGCTGGGCGGCAAGGTTTGCGTGGTGACCGGGGGGGCTGGCGGGTTGGGCCGGGCGATCGGGGCGGCGCTGGTGGCGCAGGGGGCGCGGGTGGCGCTGTTGGACCGGGATGGCGCGGGGGCGGCGGAGGCGGCGGGGAGTATTGGCGGCGGGGCGATTGGGGTTGCGTGCGATGTTTCGGTTCCGGCGAGTATTGGCGCGGCGGGGGCGGCGGTAAGGGCGGCGCTGGGTGAGGCGGATGTGCTGGTCAACAATGCCGGGCTGTTGCGGCCGGGGCCTTTGGCGACGGTGTCGCTGGAGGAGTGGAACGGGCTGTTGGCGGTGAATCTGACGGGATATTTGTTGTGTGCGCAGGAATTTGGGGCGGCGATGCGGGCGCGGAAATCCGGGGCGATTGTCAATATTGCCTCGATCGCGGCGTCTTTTCCGCAGGGGCAGTCCGGGGCGTATAGCGCGGGCAAGGCGGGGGTGGCGATGCTGTCGCGGCAGTTGGCTGTGGAGTGGGGGCCGCTGGGGGTGCGGAGCAATTGCGTGAGCCCGGGGATGGTGCGCACGCCGATGTCGGAGGCGTTTTACCAGGCGGGAGGGGCGGCGGCGCGGGCCAATCTGGTGCCGGCGAAGCGGTATGGGGTGCCGGTGGATATTGCCGATGCGGTGCTGTTCCTGGCGTCGCCGCGGGCGGGGTATGTCACCGGACAGGACCTGATTGTCGATGGCGGGATGGCGCAGATTACCATGGGCATGGCGCCGCGGGCGGGGTTCGAGGCATGAGCGAGAAGCCGGTTGTTCTGGTGACGGGCGGGGCGGATGGGATTGGCTGGGCGGTGGCGCAGCGGTTTGCAGCTGGCGGGTACCGGGTGGCGATCGCCGATTTGCGCGGGGCGGCGGCGGAGAGGCGGGCGGCGGAACTCGGAGCGGCGCATCTGGGGATTGCGGCGGATGTGGCGGATGAGGGGCAGTGCGTGGCGATGGTGGCGGCGGTGCTGGCGCGGTATGGGCGGATCGATGCGTTGGTGAACAATGCGGGGATTGCCGACGACATCAAGCCGACGGCGGAGCAGTCGGTGGCGTTTTTTGCGCGGATGCTGGCGGTGCATTTGCAGGGGACGTTTGTGGCGTCGCGCGAGGCGGCGCGGGCGATGCTGGCGCAGGGATCGGGGGCAATTGTAAATCTTGGGTCGATGGCGGGGTTGGTTGGGTTGCCGCGGCGCAATGGGTATGGCGCGGCGAAGGCGGGGATCCATTCGATGACGCGCTCGATGGCGGTGGAATGGGCGCGCGGAGGGATTCGGGTGAATGCGATCGCGCCGGGGTATGTGCGCACGGTGATGGTCGACCGGCTGATCCAGGAGGGGAAGGTTGACGCAGGCGCCATCGAGCGGCGGGCGCCGATGGGGCGGTTTGGCACGCCGGAGGAAATGGCGGAGGCGGTTTGGTTCCTGGCTTCGCCGGCGGCGAGTTTTATTACCGGGGTGGTGTTGAGCGTGGATGGCGGGTGGACGGCGATCGGGGTCGCGGGGGATGCGCCGGATGTCTAGGTGATGGCCCCTGCCCTGCCCTGGCGGCTTTTGGCGTGGGGGGCGTTGGGGGTTTGCCTGCATGTCGGGCTGGCGCGGTTTGGCTATGGGGTGGTGCTGCCGTCGCTGCGGGAGGAGTTGGGGCTGGGGTATACGGCCGGCGGGGTGCTGAATGCGGTGCATCTGGGGGGGTATCTGGCGGGGACGTTGACCGGGGCGGGGCTTGTTGGAAAGCGGGGGGTGCCGCGGTTGGGGATGGCGGGGTTGGCGCGGCTGGGGCATTGGCTGGTGGTGGCCGGTGCGGTCGCGTGTGCGCTGGCGCCGGCGGAGGCGTCGGCTGGGCCGTGGGTGATGGGGGTTGGGCGGCTGGCGACCGGGCTGGGGGCCGGGTGGGCGGTGATCGGGATCCTGGTGACGGTGCTGGGGGGTGTTGCCGAGACGGCGCGGGCGCAGGCGAGCGTGCTGATCTGGACCGGGACGGCGGCGACGATCCTGGGCTGTGGATTGGCGGTGCCGTGGCTGTTGGTGCCCGGTCAGTGGCGCTGGGTGTTCGCGGCGGCGGGGGCGGTGGCTTTCGTGCTGGCGGTGGGGTTTCCGGGGGGGGGCGAGCGGCCGGCGCCAGGCGCGGGGGAGCCGGGGGCGGGGGAGCCGGGGTTCACCTTGGCGGCGGTGGCGACGCCGCGCTGGGCCTGGCTGGTGGCGACCTATTTCTGTTTCGGACTGGGCTACATCGCCTACGCGACGTTTGCCGGGGCGCGGCTTGCGGCGGCCGGGGCGGCGGTGGCGGTGGTGAGCATGACGTGGACCATGGTCGGGGTTGCGACCTTGGCGGGGAGCCTTTTGACGCTATTGGTGCTGGCGCGGCCGCGGCTTCGGCCGATGGCGCTGCCGGGGGCGATGGCGGCGGGGGCGGCGGGGGCGATGATGGCGGCGCTGCCGGGCGCGGTGGCGGCGGTGTTGGGGGCGGTGCTGGTGGGGTTGGGGATGGCGGCGATTCCGGCGTTGATCACGGCGGCGGCGCGGACGCGCAGCAGTGCGGGGGATTACGCGCGGGCGTTCAGCGTGGCGACGGCGGTGATGGGGCTGGGGCAGCTGTTGGGGCCGGTGTTGGCCGGCGGGCTGGCGGATGCGCTGGGGCCGATCGCGGCGCCGTTGTTCGGGGCGGTGGCCTATGCGGCGGGGGCGGGGATGGCGGTGGTGGATTTGCGGCGGGTTCGTTGAGTATGATGGCGTGATGGTGAAAACGAGATCGCTGTTGCTTGCCGGGATGGTTGCCGCGGCGCTTTGGTCGGGCGGGATGGCGCGGGCTCAACCGGCGGCGGACGCCGAGGCGGCCTATCTGCGCGGGCTGGCGGCGGCGCAGGCGCATGATGGGGCGGCCGCGATGGCGGCGTTCCGCGCGGCGGCCGAACAGGGGCATGCGGCGGCGGTGAATGCCGTCGGCATGCTGCTGATGGGCGAGCATGGCCAGGCGCCGGACTTGGACGCGGCGCGCGGCTGGTTCGAACGGGCGGCGATGTTGGGTTATGCGCCAGCGGCGTTCAACCTGGGCAATATCTATGCCCAGGGGCGCGGGGTGGCGCGCGACGATGCGGTGGCGATGCAGTGGTTGTTGCGCGCCGCCGAAGCGGGGCATGGGCCGGCGGAGTTCACCATCGGTGCGATGCATTTGCGCGGCATGGGGGTGGTGGCTGACGAGATGGAGGCGATGCGCTGGTATCGCCGTGCCGCGGAGCGCGGCTTTGCGCCGGCCGAGGATGCGGTCGGTCTGGGGCTGGAGCGGGCTGGCGACCGGATTGGGGCGGAGGACTGGTATCGCCGGGCGGTGGCGCAGAATTTCGCCGTGGCGCAGGTACGGCTGGGCGACCTGTTGAGCCGGGCGCCCGCGACGGCGGCGCGCGATGCCGAGGCGCGGGAGCTGTTTGGCCGGGCGGCGGCGCAGGGGTTCAGCGCCGGGGCGATGCGGCTGGGCGGGTTTCTGGAGATCGGGCGCGGCGGGGCGCGCGACCTGGAGGGGGCGGCTGCGGCCTATCGCGCGGCGGCGGAGAAGGGCGACCCGGCGGGGCAGGCGGAGTTTGGCCGGGTGCTGTCGCTGGGCCAGGGGGTGGTGCAGGACGACGGCGAGGCGGTGGCCTGGCTGCGCCGGGCGGCGGAGCGCGGCAGCCCGGCGGGGCGGTTTCACCTGGCGCGGATGATGGCGGCGGGGCGCGGGACGGCGCAGGACGATGCCGCGGCGACGATCTTGTTTCAGCGCGCGGCGGAGCAGGGGCTGCAGGGCGCGCAGCATGAGTTGGGGTTGCGGCTGGAGGGCGGGATCGGGGTTGCGCGGGATGTGGCCGCCGGCCTGGCCTGGCACCGGCGGGCGGCCGAGCAGGGGTTGGCGCCGTCGCAGCTGCGGCTGGCGCTGGCGTATGACAACGGCACTTCGGTGGCGCGCGATGTGACGCAGGCGATCGGCTGGTACGAGCGAGCGGCGGCGCAGGGGCTGGCGGTGGCGCAGAATAACCTGGGCTTCATCCTGGCGTTTGGGCGCGATGCGCCAAACGAGGCAAGCCGGGCGGAAGCCTTGTTCCTGGCCGCCGCGGCACAGGGCAATCTGGCGGCGGCGAGCAACCTTGGTTCATTGTACGAGGGCAGCCTGCTTGGGCCGCCGAAGCTGGAGACGGCGCTGGCGTGGTTTCAGCGGGCGGCCGAGGGCGGACATGCCAATGGGCAATATTCGCTGGGCCGGTTCTATGCCAATGGGCTGGGCGGGCCGCGCGACGATTTGACCGCGGCGCTGTGGTACGGGCGGGCGGCGGCGCAGAAGCAGCCGGTGGCGCTGGTGGCGCTGGGGTTCATGTACCTGGAGGGGCGCGCGGTGCCGCGCGACGATGCCGAGGCGTTCGCGCGGTTTTCCGCCGCCGCGGCGATGGATGACGCCGGGGCGATGAATGCGCTGGGGCTGATGTTTGAGAACGGGCGCGGCATGCAACCGCAGCCGGCGCGGGCGCTGGAATGGTTTCGCCGGGCGGCCGAGAAGGGCCTGCCGGCCGGGCAGTTCAACCTGGGCGGGCTTTACGATCGCGGCGAAGGGGTGGCGCAGGATGCGGGGCGGGCGCTGGAATGGTATCGCCGCGCCGCCGAACAGGGGTTTCCGCCGGCCGAGACCCGCATCGGGATGATGTATGCCAACGGGATCGGGGTGGCGCCGGACGATGCCCAGGCGCTGATGTGGCTGCGGCGGGCGGCCGAGCGGGGATTTGCCGAGGCGCAGGGCAATTTGGGCTGGCTGACCGCCAACGGGCGCGGGATGCGGGCCAGCGAGGCGCAGGCGCTGGAGTGGTACCGGCGGGCTGCGGCCCAGGGTCATGCGGCGGCGCAACTTGCGGTGGGGGTTGCCTATGCCGA
Organism: Asaia bogorensis; assembly: GCA_945869965.1. Classification (GTDB taxonomy): domain Bacteria; phylum Pseudomonadota; class Alphaproteobacteria; order Acetobacterales; family Acetobacteraceae; genus CAMDGX01. The sequence continues at coordinate 3,452 of CAMBRC010000143.1, read as the reverse complement.
GGGGCGCGGCGTTTGGAAGGACGCCGGCGAAGCGATGCGCTGGTTCCAGCAGGCGGCCGAGCGGCAGAACGCGGAGGCGATGCGGCGGATTGGCGCGCTGTATGAGAATGGCGATGGGGTGGCGCCGAGCGATGCGGCGGCGGTGCCGTGGTACCGCCGGGCGGCGGTGCGCGGCGACGCGCAGGCGCAATACAAGATGGGCGTGTTCCTGGAGCATGGGCGGGCGGTGCCGCGCGATGTTGCGGCCGCGGCGGACTGGTATCTGCGGGCGGCGGAAAGACAACATCCGGCGGCGCAGTATGAACTGGCGGCGATGTACGAGCATGGCGTCGGCGTGGCCGAGGACGACACATTGGCCTTGGCGCTGTATCTGCGGGCGGCCGAGCGGAACGAGCCGCTGGCGGCGCGGGCGGCCGCGCGGATGCTGTCCGAGGGCATCGGCACGGCACCGAATATCGGCGATTCGCTGCGCTGGTACCAGACCGCGCTGCGGTTGGAGGGGGAGACGCGGGGGCAGCGGTTGTTGGCGCTGTACGACCTGACGCTGGCGGCGCGGCTGAAGCCGGGGACCGGGTCGCCGCAGGATGATCGCCGGGCGCTGGAGCATCTGCGGCGGGCTTCGGCTAACGGGTCGGCGGCGGCGACGGCGGAGCTTGGGGTGATGGTGTACTATGGCTGGGGGGCGCCGGCGAATGCCGCGGAGGCGACGCGGCTGTTCCGGGCGGCGGCGGCGGCGGGGTCACGGGTGGCGCAGGAGTGGCTGCGGAAGTTGTCGAGCCATTGATGGATAAAAGTTTTTGCTTCTTTTTTCAAAAAGAAGTGCTTGTTCTTTTTTGAAAAAAAGAACCAAAAAACTTTTATCCATTTGGCTTCGGTCAGTCGAAATTGGCGGTTACCGGGCCGAACGGGGTGAAGCGGGATTCGATGCGGTCGCCTTGGGCGATCGGGTATTGCTTGGTGAAAGAGCCGGACATGATGAGCATGCCGGGCTCCAGCGCGCGGCCGAATTCGGCGAGTTTGTTGGCGAGCCACTGGACGGACAGGAAGCCGCCGCCGCCCATCACTTCGGCGCCGGCGGCCTGGTCGATTGTGTGTGCGTTGATATCGACGGTCACGGTCGAGGTGGAGAGGTCGCGGTTGGCCGGGGTTAGGGCGATTTCGGGACCGGTGACGAAGGCGTATTGCTGGGCGTTGTCGGCCATGGCCAGCGCGATATCCTCGCTGAAGGGGCCGCGCTTCTCGACGATTTCCAGGGCGGGGGCGGCGTGGCTGACGGCGGCGATGGCCTGGTCCAGGGTGACGTTGGGGCCTTGGAGCCTCGTGCCGATGCGCAGGCAGAGTTCGTTTTCGAAGCCGGGGGCGATGATGCCGGGGAAGCGGAAATCGTGGCCGCTGGGCTTGTGGCCGCTTTGGAGCAGGAAGCCGAAGCAGGGTTCGTGGATGTTCCACTGGGCGCGCATGGCGGCGGCGGTGAGGCCGACTTTCCAGCCGGCTTGCGGTTCGCCGGCGGCGGCGAAGCGGTCGAGCAGGGCGAGTTGGACGCGGTAGGCCTGGTCCATCGACAGTTTGCCCATCCACTCCTTGGGCATGTGGCGGCCTTTGTGCCACTCGGTCCAGAGGGCGGCGGCGATGGCTTCGGGGGTCATGGCCAGGTCTGTCATTGAGGGGTCCTTCATTTCTGGCGCAGGCCCATGGCCAGCGAGGCTTCGTCGCCGCGAGCGGCATAGACGAGATCGCGGCGGGTGGCCCAGGTGTTGATGGTGAAATAGACCGGGATCATGCCCATTTCGGCGACGGCGATTTCGGCGGCCTTGGCGTAGAGGGCGTTGCGCTGGGTATTGTCCATGGTGCGCAGGGCGGTGCCGAGGGCGGCGTCGTAGGCGGCGTTTGACCAGCGGCCGCGGTTGGAGGGGCCCATGCCGGTGGCGGGGTCGTAAGTGGCCATCAGGGCGACCAGGGGCGAGGAAGCCTCGCCGTTGCCGACCCAGCCGGACAGCATGGCGCTGAATTCGAGCTTGCTGCCGCGGCTGAACAGTTGGCTGGCGGGCATGGTGTTGACGTCGGTCTTGATGCCGACGCGGGCGAGCATTTGGCCGATGGCCTGAGCGACCTGGGCGTCGTTGGGGTAGCGGTCGTTGGAGCCGGCCAGGGCGATGGAGAAACCTTCGGCCCAGCCGGCTTCTTTCAGGCGGACGCGGGCGCGGTCGAGATCGAAGGGCAGCGGCTTGAGGTTGGGGCTGGCGCCGGGGACGTCGCTGGGGACGTATTGGCCGGCGGGCTTGGCCTGACCGCTGAGCAGGCGTTCGGCGAGGCCCGCCCGGTTGATGGCGAGGCTGATGGCGTGGCGGACGCGGGAGTCCTTGAACGGGTTGCGCTCCAGGGGGCCGCCATTGACGTCGCGGATGCCGGGCGAGACATCGCGGGCGCTGTCCATGATGAGGTAGATGATGCGAAAGGCGTCGCATTCGTGCAGCGCGAGGTTGGGCGTGGCGGCGAGCTTGGCGCGGTCGACGCCGGGGACGCCCTCGATCATGTCGACATCGCCGGACAGCATGGCGGCGACGCGGGCGCCGTCATTGGCGATCGGGCGGATGGTGACGCGGTCCCAGGGTTCGGGCCCACCCCAGTAGCCGGGGTTGCGTTGGAGGACCAGGCGATTGCCGGCTTGCCATTCGATGAAGCGGTACGGGCCGGTGCCGATGGCGGCGCGGCCGGCGTTGTAGTCCGAGGTGGCTTTCCCCTCGGCGAGTTTGCGCGAGAGGATGGAGATGGCTTCGAGGTCGACCAGCAGGGTGGGGGCTGGGCCTTTGGTGCGGATGCGCAGGGTGAGCGCGCCGGTGGCTTCGACGCTGTCGATCAGCTTGGTGTACTGGCGGTAGGAGGAGGGGGAGTTCGGCACCTCGGGGGCGCGGGCGAGGGTGAAGACCACGTCGTCGGCGGTGAGCGGGGTGCCGTCATGGAACGTGACGCCGGGGCGCAGGGTGAATTCCCACAGATCGTCGGCGAGGATTTTCCAGGAGGCGGCGAGGCCGGGGGTGACTTCGCCGCGGGCACCGAGGCGGGTCAGGGAGTCGAAGATGTGGCGGGAGGCGGAGCGGTTGGGGACGTAGACGTGGTAATGCGGGTCGATCGAGCTGACGTCGGTGCGCACGGCGATGCGGATTTCGGCGGCGCCAGCCGTGTGTGCGAGCGCCGTGGCCATGCAGGCCGCCAGCAGCCATGTCTTGCGCATCGCCGTCTCCTCCAACTTTGCGGCGAAGCTAGACCATCACGCTGATGGGCTCCATACCTCGCCGGGGCGCATGCAGGCGAATCGCTTGAACGTCATGCGTTCCCTCTGAGCACTGTCTCCAGGTAATCGACGTTCCACCCGGCCTTCTTGCGGCGGTTTTTGAAGCTTGTGGTGGGTCTGGCGGCAGACAGCAGGTTCAGCGCGGTGTGTCGAACGATTG
>CAMBRC010000142.1 GCA_945869965.1 Asaia bogorensis | reverse complement strand
CATCATGGCAAGGGCACGCAGTTTCGCCCTCAACATCTTGCGGAAAAATCACGTAACGAATGTCGCGAAGGCACTCTGGAACGGCGCGCTCAGCCTCGATCACATCTTGGCATACAAGGAAATCTAATCAGCGTTGAACAACCCTGGGTAGGGGGCAGTGGAGGAAGTCTTCTTTTTGTGAACAAAAAGAAGCAAAAAAAACTTTATTCGTTTGATGGAGTGGCAGGTGCTGTATCGCTACATTTGGGGGGTGAAGTCAGCGTAGGTCACTCAATCTGTTTGGGATGACAAAAATCTGAATGAATAAAGTTTTTTTGCTTCTTTTTGTTCACAAAAAGAAGGCTCTTCTTATGTGCTTTTCTAATGGCGTCCGACATAGATGGTGCAATGCCAAGTGGCATTGACACCCGACAGGCCGGGGGGTCAGGCGGGTTCGGTGTCGAGCGCGTAGCCAGCGGCGCGCACGGTTCGGATGACGTCGAGGTCGCCTTCGGCGTTGATGGCTTTGCGGAGGCGGCGGATGTGGACGTCCACGGTGCGGGGTTCGACGTGGATGTCCGGGCCCCAGACGGCGTTCAGAAGTTCCTCGCGGGTGAAGACGCGGGCGGGGTGGTGCATGAAGAATTCGAGCAGGCGGAATTCGGTTGGGCCGAGATGGACGGCGCGGCCGGCGCGCTGGACGCGGTGGGCGGCGAGGTCCAGCGTGATGTCGTGGAATTCCAGGCGGCCCTTGGCCGGCACGGTGGCCGCGCGGCGCAGCAGGGCGCGGATGCGGGCCATCAGCGCCTCGATGCCGAAGGGCTTGGTGATGTAGTCATCCGCACCGGTGTTGAGCGCGCGCACCGCGTCCTGGTCCTCGGTGCGGGCGGTGAGCATGATGACCGGGAGCTCGCGGGTTTCAGACCGGCGGCGGATCTGGCGGCAGACTTCGATGCCGGACATCACCGGGAGCATCCAGTCGAGCAGGACGAGATCGGGGGTGGTTTCGGCGATGCGGTCCATGGCTTCCTGGCCATCCGTTGCCTCTTCGACACGGAATCCCTGTTTTTCCAGGTTGTAGCGCAGCATGGTGGCGATGGCCGCTTCGTCTTCGACGACCAGGATCAGCGGGCGGGCGGCGTGGTCGGACATGGTCAGCTCCCTGTGACCTTCGCGGTGGCGAAGTCGCTTTTGGGCCGGGCCTCGGTGAGGGGGATGCCGGTGACGGCGTAATAGATGGTTTCGGCGATGTTGGTGGCGTGGTCGCCGATGCGTTCGAGGTTCTTGGCGATGAACAGCAGGTGGGTGCAGGGGGTGATGTTGCGCGGGTCTTCCATCATGTAGGTGATGAGTTCGCGGAACAGGGCGTTGTAGATCTCGTCGATGGCTTCGTCCGAGCGCCAGACCTGCATGGCTTTTTCGGCGTCGCTGGAGCCGATGGCGTCGATGATGCGCTTGAGGTTTTCCTGGACCAGGGAGGCCATGTGGGCGAGGCCGGTGCCCGCGTCGCGCATGCTGAATTCCTGGAGCTTCAGGCTGCGCTTGGCGACGTTCGCGGCGTAATCGCCGATGCGTTCGAGGTCTCCGGTGGCTTTCAGGGAGGCGACGATCTGGCGCAGGTCGCCGGCGACGGGTTGGCGCAGGGCGAGCAGGCGGATGACGTATTGTTCGATCTCGTGTTCGCGGGCGTCGACGCGGGGATCTGCGTCCATGGCAGTGGCGGCGGCGGCGCGGTCGCGATGGAGGACGGCGGTGCAGGCCAGGGCGACCTGGCTTTCGACCATGCCGCCCATTTCGGTGATCATGTCGCGCAGGCGCTTGAGTTCCTGGTCGTAGCTCTTGACGATGTGTTCGGCGGTTTCGGGCATGGTGGTGGGTCCTTCAGGTTAGGCTAGGAAGACTTCTTTTTGTGAACAAAAAGAAGCAAAAAAACTTTATTCGTTTGGTTCGAGGCTTGGTGTTGTTTGGCTGCGGTTGGTGTGTTCCGCGAAGGAAAGCGTGGTTCCTTCACTTCGTTCAGGATGACGGGAGGCAAAATGGATAAAGTTTTTTTGCTTCTTTTTGTTCATAAAAAGAAATATTTCCTTCCTAGCTGAACCGCCCCGTGATGTATTGCTGGGTGCGGGTTTCGCGCGGCGCGGTGAACATCTGGGCGGCGGTGCCGACTTCGACCATTTCGCCGAGGTAGAAGAAGGCGACGCGGTCGGCGCAGCGGGCGGCTTGTTGCATGTTGTGGGTGACGATGGCGATGGTGAAGTCGCGCTTGAGTTCGTCGATCAGTTCTTCGACCTTGAGCGTGCTGATCGGGTCGAGCGCGCTGGTGGGTTCGTCGAACAGGATGACCTCGGGGCGCACGGCGATGGAGCGGGCGATGCACAGGCGCTGTTGCTGGCCGCCGGAGAGGCCGCCGGCCGGTGCGTTGAGGCGGTCCTTGGCCTCGTCCCATAGGGCGGCGCGGGAGAGCGACCATTCGACGCGCTCGTCCATCTCCGCCTTTGAGAGCTTTTCGTGCAGTTTCACGCCAAAGGCGATGTTGTCGTAGATGGTCATCGGGAATGGCGTGGGTTTCTGGAACACCATGCCGATGCGGCTGCGCAGGGCGTTGAGGTCGACATTGGGGGCGATGACGTTTTGCCCGTCCATGGTCACTTCGCCGGCGGCGCGCTGGCCGGGGTAGAGGTCGTACATGCGGTTGATGCAGCGCAGCAGGGTGGATTTGCCGCAGCCGGAGGGGCCGATCATGCCGGTGACCTGGCGCTCGGGGAGGTCGAGGTTGATGGATTTGAGCGCGCGATTGTCGCCGTAAAAGAAGTCGAGGTTGCGGATGGCGATCTTGGCAGGGGCGGCGGCCAGTTCGGGGCGGGTTTGCAGCACGGGGCCGGTGAGGGGCTCGGCCGTGCTCTTGGAGGTCATCTCGTTCATGGCGGCTTCCTGATGTCTCGTTCGGGCCGGCTCGGCCGGGCGCCGTTAGGTGGTCAGAGGGTGGGGTGGGTTACTTGCGCTGGCTGAGCACGAGGCGGGCAGCGACGTTGATGGCGAGGACGCCGAAGGTGATGAGCAGGGCGCCGACCCAGGCGAGCTGCACCCAGTCGTCGAAGGCCGAGCCGGCGTATTGGTAGATGGTGACGGGAAGGCTGGCCATCGGCTGGGCGAGGCTGATTGACCAGTTGAGGTTGCCCAGCGAGGTGAAGAGCAGCGGCGCGGTTTCGCCGGCGACGCGGGCGACGGCGAGCAGGATGCCGGTGAGGATGCCGTCGCGGGCGGCGGGGTAGCAGACGAAGACGACTGTTTTCCACTTTGGCGCGCCGAGGGCGACCGCGGCTTCACGCAAGGCGACGGGGATGAGCTGCAGCATGTCCTCGGTGGTGCGCACGACGATCGGGATGACGATCACGGCGAGCGCGATGCAACCGGCGAAGCCTGAGAAGCCGCCGAAGGGATCGACCAGGATGGTGTAGACGAAGAGGCCGATCAGGATCGAGGGGGCGGAGAGCAGAACGTCGGAGACGAAGCGCACGGCGTTGCCGAGGCTGGAGCCGCGCGAGTATTCGGCGAGGTAGGTGCCGACCATCAGGCCGATGGGGGTGCCGATGGCGGTGCCGAGGGCGGTCTGGATCAGGGTGCCGACGATGGCATTGAGCAGGCCGCCATCCGAGCCGGGGGGGCGGGTGATGCGGGTGAAGACGTCCCACGACATGCCACCGATGCCGCGCACGAACAGGGTGAAGAGGATCGAGACGAGGAAGGCCAGGCCGATCGTGGTGGCCACGATGCAGAGGATCCGCGTGATGAGGTCGGTGCGCTTGCGCTTGCGCCCGAGTGCCAGGGCGATCGCGGGGTCGCGCCGGGGGCCGGAGCCGGTTGGGGTGTCGGTTGCGGCATGGGTGGTGACGCTCATGGCCGGGTCCTCACGCCTTGGACCGCGGGCGCAGCAGGGTGCGCGAGATGGCCAGAACGATGAACGAGATGACGAAGAGGATGAAGCCGAGGGCCAGCAGCGAGGCGAGCTTGAGGCTGCCGGCGGGGCTTTCGGGAAATTCGAGGGCGACGAGCGAGGCGATTGTGTTGCCGGGACCGAACAGGGAGGTGGCGATGCGGTTGGTGTTGCCGATGACGAAGGTGACGGCCATGGTTTCGCCGAGCGCGCGGCCGAGGCCGAGCATGATGCCTCCGACGACGGAGACGCGGGTGTAGGGGATGACGATGGAGCGCATCACCTCCCATGTGGTGGCGCCGACGCCGTAGGCCGATTCCTTGTAGACCGGCGGGACGGTGAGAAACACATCGCGCATGGTGGCGGCGATGAAGGGGATGATCATCACGGCCAGGACGATGGCGGCGGTCAGCAGGCCGGTGCCGAAGGGCGGGCCGGCGAACAGGGTTTCGAGCACCGGGATGCCGTCGAAGGTGTCGATGACGTGCGGCTGGATGTGCGAGGACATCAGCGGCACGATCACGTAAAATCCCCACATGCCGTAGATGATGGACGGGACGGCGGCGAGGAGTTCGATGGCGGTGCCGACGGGGCGGCGGAACCATTGCGGGGCGATCTCGGTCAGGTAGAAGGCGATCCCGAAGGCCAGCGGCACCGAGATCATGAGCGCGACGATCGAGGTCATGACCGTGCCGTAGACCGATACCGCGCCGCCGAAGACCTCCTGGACGGGATCCCACTCGGCGCTGGTCAGGAAGGCGATGCCGAAAGCGCGGAAGGCGGGCCAGCCGCCGACAAACAGCGAAACGATGATGGCGCCCAGCAGGATCAGGACGAAGACGCCGGCGCTGGTGGCGACGGCGGCGAAGATCGCGTCACCCGACAGTCGCGATTGGCCTCGGGGGCGGGAGAGCGATGTTGGTGCGGCGTGTGACAAGAACTTTGTTCCAGCAATGTTGATCGTCGGGGCGGTGCGCCTGATCAGAATGCGTTATCCGGCTTCCCGGGCATCTGGGAAGCCGGATTTGGCAGGTGTTGCTTAGTTCTTGATCTCGTTCATCCAGGTGGCGCGGACCACATCCTGCACCTTGGGGGGGAGCGGGACGTATTCCAGCTCGGTGGCGATCTTGCCGCCGTTCTTGAAGGCCCAGTCGAGGAACTTCAGCACATTGGCGGTGCGGGTGGGATCCTTGGCGTCGCGCGGGACCAGGATGAAGGTGGCGGAGACGATGGGCCAGCTGTTGGCGCCCTGGGTGTCGATCAGGCTGACCGCGAAGTTCTTGGCGCCAGCCCAGTCGCCATTCTCGGCGGCGGCGGCGAAGGTTTCGAGCGAGGGGGCGACGAAGGCGCCGGAACGGTTGCGGAGCTGGGTGGCGCTGAGCTTGTTCTGGGTGGCGAAGGCGCTTTCGACGTAGCCGATGCCGCCGCGCACCTGGCGGACCGTGGCGGCGATGCCGTCATTGCCGCGCGCGCCGTTGCCGACGACCCATTTGACGCTGGTGCTGGAGCCGACCTTTTCCTTCCATTCCGGGCTGATGGCGGAGAGGTAGGAGGTGAAGACGAAGGTGGTGCCGGAGCCGTCGGCGCGATAGGTCGGGGCGATGGCCAGGTTCGGCAGGGTGAGGCCGCGGTTCATCTCGACGATCTTGGGGTCGTTCCACTTGGTGATCTTGCCGAGGTAGATGTCGGCGAGGATTTCGCCGGACAGCTTCATCGCGTCATCGGCCACGCCGGGGATGTTGACGATCGGCACCACGCCACCCATCACGGTGGGGAGCTGGAGCAGCTTGGCGGATTCCAGCCGGTCGGCGGGCATTGGGGCGTCCGAGGCGCCGAAATCGACGGTGCGGTTGGTGATCTGGTTCTGCCCGCCGCCCGAGCCGATGGCCTGGTAGTTGAGTTCGATGCCGATGGCGGCCTTCGCGGCTTCGCCCCACTTGGCATAGACCGGGGCGGGGAAGGTGGCGCCGGCGCCGGTGATCTGTTGGGCATTGGCGCCGGTGAAAGGGGCGGGGCCGGCGAGCAGCGCCAGGCTGGTGACGGCGGCTCCCAGAAGGGAGGTGAGGCGGGTCATGATCGCTCCTGCGGTCGACATTTGCTGCCGGGGCCGGACGACTCCGGCTTGGCTGGGCGGACCCTACGCAGGGAGTGAGACGGGCATATTGCAGTTTGATGAAAGAAATATGACAGTTGGATTCGGTCAGTGATGCGGATGGGTTGGCGATTTGTTGGTATCGTCAGATGGCGAAGGTGATCGGCTCGGCGTTCGGGCGGCGCAGGCCCGCGGTGCTGGCCTGGCGGACAAGATCGTCCAGGGTCAGGCCGGCCAGCACGCCCTGGGCGCTGGTTTCCAGGCGATCCCATAGCGGGTCGACCACTTTGTTCTGCAACGGGCCGAGTGGGCCCTCGTTGGTCTCGCCGTCGTCACCGTTGGCGACCGCGACGATGTCGGTCAGGCGGATGTCGCGGCGCGGGCGGCCCAGGCGATAGCCGCCGCGCGGGCCGCGCACGCTTTCGAGTAGGCCGGCGCGCGACATGGTTTGCAGCAGCGGTTCCATGCCGCGTCGTGCCAGGCCGAGGCGCTCGGCGAGGTCGGCGGCGCTGACCGTGGCGGTGCGGCCACCGTGGAAAGCGACGTCGAGCAGGATGGTGATGGCGAGCATGGCCCGGTCCTTGCGGATGAGCATGATGGTTCCCCTCGGTGGTCCGTCCCGATATCCGGCGATCCGGTTGGCCAAGGGCACTAAACCACGGTTGGGCGGCGTGTAAAGCACCCATGCGCATGCTATAGCGGCGCTATGACCCGAAGCGCACCGTTGCCGACTACAGACACCGCAGCACCTTTTCGCGGGCGCATCTATGGCAGCGTGCTGGAGACCATTGGTGTCACGCCGATGGTGCGCATTCCTCGTCTGTCGGCGGCCGATGCGCTGGTGGCGGATGTCGCGGTGAAGCTGGAGTTCTTCAATCCGCTGGGCTCGGTGAAGGACCGGATCGGGCTGGCGATGATCGATGCGGCCGAGGCCGAAGGGCTGATTGCGCCGGGGCGATCGGTGCTGGTCGAGCCGACATCGGGCAATACCGGGATCGCGCTGGCGTTTGTGGCCGCCGCGCGAGGATACCGGCTGATCGTCTGTATGCCGGAGGGGGCGTCCGTGGAGCGGCGCAAGATGTTGCGGCTGTTGGGGGCCGAGGTGGAGGCCACGCCGGCGCGGGCGGGGATGGCCGGCGCGATTGCACGGGCGGAGGCGATGGTGGCGGCGACTCCAGGGGCCTGGATGCCGCGGCAATTCGACAACCCGGCCAATCCCGCGGTGCACCAGAGCACGACGGCCGAGGAGATCTGGGGCGATACGGCGGGGCTGGTGGATATCGTGGTCGGTGGGGCCGGGACCGGGGGGACGCTGACCGGGATTGCGCGGCAATTGAAGCCGCGCCGGGCGGGGTTGCGGGTGGTGGCGGTGGAGCCGACGGAAAGTGCGGTGCTGTCGGGCGATGAGGCGGGGCCGCATGGGTTGCAGGGGATCGGGCCGGGGTTTCAGCCCTCGGTGCTCGACCTGGCGCTGATGGATGCGGTGATGCGGGTGTCCGAGCGCGAGGCGATCGCCACCGCGCGGCGCTGTGCGGCGATGGAAGGGCTGCCGATAGGGATTTCGTCGGGGGCGGCGCTTTTTGCGGGGTTGGCGTTGGCGCGGGATGCGGGGAATGCGGGGAAGTTGATTGTTGTCATAGCGCCGAGTTTTGCGGAGCGGTATCTTTCGACGGCGTTGTTTGCGGGGTTGTGAAACGGAGCGCTCTTTCTGAACGAAGCTACAAATTTTCCTGTTTGGACGAGGCTAGATTGACCAAACACCGAACGTCACGAACGGCTCTCTTCAAGTGCAGCTTGCTAGTCGCACTGATCACCTGCGTTGTTGCCTTCGAATCGCCAGCATCCGGCGAGATGAAGGCTATCGAGTGGATGGGCGAGGTCTGCCGCACCCGGGTGGAGTTCGATCCCGCGAAGGATGACGAGTTGTCCGTTCGCAACACGACCGATGTCGTCTTTGGTACCACGCTCGCTCGGATATTGGGCGCGCTGCCGGACCAGTCCCGGCGTCCCGCATTTCCCTCCGTGCCAATGATGATGAGACATCTACCCCCCGGGAATTTAGACTTGAGGGCGCGGAAGGATTATCTCAGTCATGCCCATGCTCCCGAGACAGATCGATGCAGCGGCCGGTGACGGCACGAACGGAGGCCGTAGGCCGACGGTAGTGCCGGCGCCGGCCGCTGCATCACCGGAGTTGTCGGCCCGCCCGCGGCGGCGGAGCTTCACCGCAAAGGACAAGCTGCGCATCCTCGCCGATGCCGATCGCGCCGCTGCAGTCGGTGGCATCGGCGCCATCGGCGCCATCCTGCGCCGCGAAGGCATCTACTCCTCGGCCTTGACCGACTGGCGCCGGCAACGCGACGCCGGGGCATTCAGTGCACTGGCGCCGGCCAGGCGCGGACCCAAAGCCGCCAAAACCAATCCGCTCACCGCCGAACTCGCCCTGCTCCAGAGAGACAATGCCCGTCTGTCGCTGCGGCTGACACGCGCCGAAGCGATCATCGAACTCCAAAAAAAAGTGGCCGAGTTGCTGGGCATCCCGCTGACCTCCAGCGACGGCGAGCCATGATCGACGCCGTCGTGGCGCTCGACCGCGCCAGCGGCATCACCGCCGCCGCGGCCTGTGCAGCGCTCGGGGTTGCGCGCGCCACGGTGCAACGCCGGCGGGCCCGGCTGAGCGCGCCGCCGGCGATCTCTCGTCCGCGGCCACCGCCAGCCCGGGCGCTGAGTGCCGCACAGCAGCAAGTCGTGCTCGATCTGCTGCACGCGCCGCGCTTCGCCGACCAGGCGCCGGCCGAAATCTACGCCAGTCTGCTCGACGAGGGCGTCTACCACTGCTCGATCCGCACCATGTATCGGATGCTGGGTCAGAACGGCGAGGTGCGGGAACGCCGCAAGCAACTCCGCCACCCCGCCTATCAGAAGCCCGAACTGCTCGCCGAACGCCCCAACCAAGTCTGGTCCTGGGATATCACCAAACTGATGGGACCTGCCAAGTGGAACTACTTCTACCTGTACGTCATCCTCGACATCTTCAGCCGCCGCGTCGTCGGCTGGTGTGTCGCCGACGCTGAAACCGCCACCTTGTTCCGCCCGCTGTTCGACGATGCCATCGCCAAACACAACGTGCCGCCTGGCCAGCTCACCTTGCATGCCGATCGCGGCGGCCCGATGAAGGCCAAAGCAACAGCGCTGCTGCTCGCCGATCTCGGGGTCACCCGCTCGCACAACCGACCGCACACCTCCAACGACAACCCGTTCTCCGAGAGCCACTTCAAGACCCTGAAATATCAGCCACGCTTCCCACAACGCTTCGGCTGCATCGAGGACGCCAGGAGCTTCTGCCGCGGCTTCTTCGACTGGTACAACCAGGACCATCATCACGCCGGCATCGGCCTGATGAC
>CAMBRC010000141.1 GCA_945869965.1 Asaia bogorensis | reverse complement strand
CAACGTCAGCAACACACTCGACATCGGGGCAAACCTTCGTGGCGGTTGCCCGACATAGATTCAGACAAAACGCGCCGAGGGAACCAACTTTCTTCCCCGACATCGCGCCGCTCACGCGATTAAGTTGTCAGCGTTGAACAGCCCTGAGGGGGATGGTTGGGCTACGCGGTGGGCGTTGGCGGAGATATGGATGCGGTTGCGGGCGGCCGATGTGGGCCAAAATGCACAAAAGGCTGTCTGTCCTGAGACATTAACCTGAAAGTCCGTCGTTCACCGATTGTCGGAGTGCTCGCTTCGACAGTGCCGCAAAACCGCAACTCCACGTAGTGGTGACTCTGATTTACGATATAAAAATGATATTTCCGAGATGAGGGAGGTCCAAGACTAATCGGAGATGTTTTGTATCTCTGAACCTCTACGACGTCGCCGGACCTCGATCCGGTCCCCTGGACTACAACCTCCTTCCATACAACTTCGATGTCAACTTCAACGTTAATCGCCATGACCTCCCCGACATTCTCAATTTCACATCTGTAAAATTCTGAACTGGAAAGAGATCCCCAATCAATCAATTCGTTTGATACTTTAAACCACCCTGGAGCCAAGCCGCCGACGAAGCCGCCTGAAGCTTTGTATGGGTGCAAAATATTCAGAACATGCAGCGCTTGGTCGGGCAACATGTGAGTAGGTGGAGATGACCATTGGCAGGTTATTCTGATTGCCCCCTCTAGCGCCGGCTTCTCATATTCCGCAATCTTGGACTCGGCCTCGAACTTAGCCCGCATAGCACTTTGATAGAGTCGATATGGAGCGACGAAGATGAAGCGAAAAACAAATATGCCTATGCAGGCGGCGGCAAGCGAAGATGCTAAGTACCCGAACCAGGGGGCGAAATGAGGCCATGCAAAAGCAGGCTGATCTCCGATCATGAGGTAAGCGCCCAGAGTGAGCACGATCCCTCCGGATACCGTGCTGAGTTTGTTGTCAGCGATATCGAAAGACCTGCGCCACGCCAACGCAATGCGCGCTCTGTAATAGTGCCAAACATCGCCCATAGAGTGCCTCCCTAGCGAGAACTCGTTTATCCGCCCGTTCGAGTCCGCAACAACGCTCACAGCCGGCGCCCAGTGGAGTCTGCTATACGATATCGCCAAATTTATAAGGTCCAGGGGCTTGGCCCCTGGCGGGTCTGGGCGGAGCCCAGGCTTTGCTTGCCTTCAACGCCCTTTCATTCTGGTGGTTGGCATTACCCCGGTAGCCGCACCATCATCGACCGAATCCCATTGATAAAATTCGAGTGCAACCGCTTCGGCGGCCCCAGCACCTCGATCCCCGAGAACCGCGACAGCAACTCCTCCCACAAAATCTGCAACTGCAACTCCGCCAGCCGGTTCCCGACACACCGATGCACCCCAAACCCAAACGCCAGATGCTGCCGAACCCGTGGCCGGTCGATCCAGAACCGCTCCGGCGCCTCGATCACCCCATCATCCCGGTTGCCCGAGACGTACCACATCACCACCTTGTCCCCCGCCCGGATCGTCCGCCCGTGCATCTCCACATCCCGCACCGCCGTCCGCCGCATATGCAGCACCGGCGTCGCCCAGCGCACAATTTCGGACACCGCCCCAGGGATCAGCGAAGCATCCCCCCGCACCTTCGCCAACTCGCCAGGATTCTCCACCATCGCCAGCAACCCAGCCGACATCGAATTGCGCGTGGTGTCGTTCCCCCCCACGATCAACAGCGCCAAATTCCCCATGAACTCCCGCAGCGGCATGTCCCGCGTCGCCGCCCCATGCGCCAGCATCGACAACAAATCAAAACGCGGCGGCTGCTTCCGGCGCTCGTCGAACAGCGCGCTCATATGCGCCGCCATCCCCTTCAGCACCTCGAACCGCTCTTCCTCGCTATGCACCGGCGCCTCGGGATCACCCACATCGCAGATCGCCACATCCGACCAATAGGTCAGCTTCCCCCGCTCCTCGTACGGAAAATCGAACAACGTCGCCAACATCAGCGTCGTCAACTCGACCGACACCCTCTCCACCCAGTCAAACGCCTCCCCGCGCGGCAACCCATCCAGCACCGCACAAGTCCGCTCACGGATCAGCTTCTCCATGTTCGCCAAATTCTGCGGCGCCACAATCGGCTGCACCACCCGCCGCTGCTCGTCATGCTTCGGCGGGTCCATGCGAATAAAACTCGGCCGCGCCAATTCCTTCGGCTGATCCACCACCTGGATCCCACCGATCTCCGAGCTGAACAGCCCATGATTGGAATCCGTCGCCAGGATGTCCTTGTAGCGGCTCAGCGACCAGTACGGCCCAAACCGGCTATCGGCGCACCAATGCAGCGGCGCCTCGGCCCGCATCCGAGCAAAATACGGCCCCCAGGCCGCATGCTCGTACAGCGCGGGATTGGCGACATCAAACCCCTCGATCGGCCCAGCAGCGGCGGCCAGCAGGGCATCCCGGCGCGGATCAACAATCGCATTCATGGCGACCTCCTGGCGGGGCTCTGCGACCCCTGCCCCAAGCCTAGCGGTCCCCGGCAGCCCCCGTCCATCGAAAATAAAATTCACTAACTAAGTCAAAATCCGTTGCACCCATCCGCCGCATTGGGTATACTTCCCTCATGAATGCGGCGCCAACCACCCTGACCCAGGAGCTAGCCAGACTACGGCAGTCCGCCGAGGCGGACCAGGCGCACGGCTGGCTGCCGGCCGCCCTGCACGCCCTCATCATGGCCTGCCTCGCCCGCCTCTTCGCCCGCCTGGAACAGACCTTCCTGCTCTGGACCGCCGGCCAACTCCCGCCACAGCACCCAGCCGCACCGCCCATCGCCAGGCCCGCACCCAACACCCCCCGCCCCGGAATCTGCCGGACGTCCCGCAGGGACCGTAGGTACCGCCGCATCACGCGCGCCATCCAGGCCACCCGCCGCGCCACCTCCCACGCGCCGGCCCCGCGCCCCGCACGCCCGCGCAGCATCCCCGCACCCAAGCCGCCGCAGCACTCTCGCGCCCCGCCGTCCCCCCGCCATCCCATCCGTCGCGACAACCGCCCCGCGCGGATCGCCGACCCGCGCCCAATTTAGTTTCGATATAAAATCCAAACCCTCAGCACCGAAGCCTTACCCCAACCGCCCCCGTATCCCCGCCACCAACGCCATCGTCGCCGCAATCGCCGGCACATCCAACGCACTCGCCTGCGACGAGAACTTCGCCACCACAATCTCCCCCGCCCGGTCCACGAACAAATGCTGCCCGTTCACCCCCAGCCCAAACAGCATCGGCCGCGCCTCCCGCGTCACGTACCATTTGTCCCGGTAATGCATCGCCACCCCCGCAAACAGATGCGCGAAATCCCCCCGATCCCACGCCCCCGCATCGCCATTGGACGCAATATCCTCGATCCACGCCGCCGGAATAATCTGCCGCCCCTCCCGCGCCCCACCCTGCACAATCAACTGCCCCAGCAGCGCCAAATCCCGCGCCGTCGTACACACCCCCCCCGCACAACGCGGCGCCCCCAGCCGGTCCACCGTGATATAAGCATCCCGCCCCGCCCCCATCGGCGCCCACAACAGCCGGCTCACCAGGTCGGCATACCGCTCCCCGCTCGCCCGCTCCAACGCCCAGCCCAACAGATCCGTATTCGGCGACACGTAGTGAAACCGTCCCCCATGCGGCCCATCCCCCTCGCCCAGCGAAGGAAAGAACCCCCGCAAATCCGTCGCCGTCTCGCCAGGCTCCAGCGGATTCCACCCCTGCGCCTTCCGATACGCAATGATCGCCCCGGACACCGCCTCATAATTCTCGTCGAACAAAATCCCCGCCCGCATGTCGAGCAACTGCCCCAGCGTCACCCCCGCATAGGCACTCCCCGCCACCTCCGGAATCAGCGATGTCACCGGCGCCCCAGTATCAAACCGCCCCTGCCCCGCCAGGATCGCGGCGACCACCCCCAAGACGCTCTTGCTGACCGACATCAGGATATGCGGCGTCCGCGCCGTCATCCCGTTGGCATAGCTCTCATAAACAACCCGCCCCCGGTGCAGCACCACCAGCGCATCCGTCGCCGTCTCGGCCAACACCCGCTCCAACCCCAGCCCCGAAAGATCAGCCCCGCCAACCTCCAGCCGCCAAACATCCTCCGGCTCATGCGCAATCTCCGCCGACGGCACCACCTCGCGCACATGCTGCACCGCCCAGCGGTTGAACGGCCCCGTCCGCCAGTTCGCCAGCGTCACCTGCCCTTCCGGCGCCGGCGGAAACCCCTGCATGACCGTCATCATCCGGCGCCCATCACAAACCCCGGATACCCCGCCTTCGCCACCTCGGCACAATGCGCCCGATACCGCGCCATCCCCCCGGCATACGGCATGAACACCCGCGGCTTGCCCGGCACATTCGCCCCGAGATACCAGGAATGCGTAGCCTTCGGCAGCAACGTCGCATTCGCCGCCTCGTTCACTTCCCGCCCCCACGCCTCCGCCGCCTCTTCCGTCGTCTCCACCGTCCCGATCCCATTCGCCCGCACATGCGCGATGCAATCGGCAATCCACTCGGCATGCTGCTCAATCGCCACCGGCATGTTGCACAACACGCTCGGACTGCCCGGCCCGGTCATGGTGAACAGGTTCGGAAACCCCGCCACCTGCAACCCCAGATACGTCTTCGGCCCCGCCGCCCACACATCACCCAGCCGAACCCCATCCCGCCCGCGAATATCCATCCGCAACAACGGCCCGGTCATCGCATCAAACCCAGTGGCAAACACAATGATATCGACGTCAAATTCCCGCCCGCTCGCCAACCGCACCCCCGTCGCCGTCACCTCGGCGATGGGATCGCTGCGCACATCCACCAGCGAGACATTGTCCCGGTTGAACGCCTCGAAATACTCGCTGTCGATCGGCGGCCGCTTCGCCGCAAACGGATGATCGATATCCGCCAGCAATTCCGCCGTGGCGGGGTCCGTCACCACCTCGCGAATTTTCCGCTTGATGAACCCCGCCGCCTCCGCATTGGCCACCTCATCCACCAGCACATCGCCAAATGCCGCCCGGAACTGCAACCCGCCCTTCGCCCAGCCATCCTCGAACAACCGCTCCCGCTCGGCATCATCCACGTCAAAAACCCGGCGCGGATTGATCGCGAACGGATGCCCATTCGGCGTCGAATGCATCAGCGCCCGGATCTCCGGATGGTGCGCCTTTACATAAGCCTTGAACGCATCCGTCAGCGGCGCATTGCGGGCGGGGATCGAATAATTCGCCGTCCGCTGAAACACCGTCAGGTGCCCCGCCTGCTCCGCAATCACCGGCACCGACTGAATCCCCGTCGACCCCGTCCCAATCTGACCCACAAGCTTGCCGGTAAAATCCACCCCGTCATGCGGCCAAAGCCCGGTATGGTACCAATCCCCCCCGAACCCCTCCAACCCCTTCAAATCCGGCACATTCGCCGAAGACAAACACCCCACCGCAGTGATCAAAAACGTCACCCGATAGACATCACCCCCCGCCGTCCGCACCACCCACTTATTAGCGCCAGCGTCATACTCCGCCCCCACCACCCGGGTCCCGAACGAAATACTCCGCCGGAGATCAAACCGGTCCGCCACATGATCGAGATACCGCAGAATCTCCGCCTGCCCGGGATACCGCTCCGACCACTCCCACGCCTCCAGCAATTCCCGACTGAACCCATAGCAATAGGAATGGCTCTCCGAATCACACCGCGCCCCGGGATACCGGTTCCAATACCAGGTCCCCCCCACCCCCTCGCCCATCTCCAGCACCCGCACATCCAGCCCCAGCCGGTCGCGCAAACAGATCAGCTGGTACATCCCGGAAAACCCCGCGCCGATAATCAGCGCGTCCAGATCCCTCGTCATCGCATCGCTCTCCTAAACCGGCGCCAAATCCACCGCCACCGTCAACGCATGGCTCCCGCCGCCGAGAATAATCCCCCGCACCGGGCTGATATCGCCGTAATCCCGCCCCCACGCCAGCACCACATGCTCATCACACACCACCAGGTTGTTGGTCGGGTCCAAATCCACCCAGCCATGCTCCGGCCCCAGCCAAGCCCCCACCCAGGCATGCGACTGGTCCGCCCCCTGCCGCGCCGCCTGCCCGGGCGGCGGCCTTGTCCGCAGATACCCGGACACATACCGCGCCGGCAGCCCCAGCGCCCGCAACCCCGCGATCATCAAATGGGTAAAATCCTGGCAAACCCCCGCCCGCTGCGCCAACACCCGTGCCACCGGCGTGCTGATCGTCGTCACCCCCGGCTTGAACGCAAACTCCCGCCGGATCCGCCCCATCAGCTCCAGCAACCCCGCCAACACCGGCCGCCCCGCCGGAAAACTCACCGCCGCATACGCCCCCGCCCCCGCATCCGCCGGCGCCATCGGACTGCCAAAGGCAAACTCGGCCGCCTCCCACCCCAAGCCATCCCGCGCCGCCGCCGCCACACGCTCCCACCCCCACGTCGCCTCGCCCGCCGGCGGGGCCGGATGCATCACCTCCACCACCGCATCCAGGCTCAACCGAAACCGCGCATGCGCCTGGTCCAGCGCCATCCAGGTCACCGGATTGCCGAAATGATCCACCCCGTCATCCCGCCGCGTCGGCACGGGATCGGCCAGCAGCGACGCCGCCACCACCGCCTGCCACGGCAAAGCCCGCGGCGTCAGATGCAGCATATGCCGCCCCAGGTCGACCGCCTGGTCATAGCTATAGGTGGTGACGTGCCGCACCCGGTACCGCGTCACGCCGCCACCTCCGCCGACACCCCAAGCGTCTGCACCTCCGGCAGCAAGGCAAAATACCGCCGCGTGATCCGGTCCGACAACGCCGCCATCTCGTCGGCAATCGCCGCCAACCGCGGCGCCACCCCGCTCGCCGCCACCGCCTGGTCCGCGCCCATCAGCACCTCGCCCACCAGCGCCTCAACCGCCGCCAGCAACCCCGCCGCCGCCCCGGCCAATCGCTCCTCGCCATCTCCCCCCAACTCGTCCAGCCCGGCATGCAAGGCCACCAACTGAAACGCCAACCCGCGCGGATTGCCCTGATCCGCCAGCACCAGATCCAACACCGGCGCTGCCTGCAACACGTTGAAATAACGGCTGCGATAGGTGATCGCCGAATCGCACAATTCCAGCGCCAGCCTGAGCCCCGCCTCGATCCGCGCCGCCGGCTGGTCGATCGCAAACCCTACCTCGGTGGTCACCGCCTGCGCCCGCTCCAACCGCCGGCCGAGATCCAAAAACAACCACCCGCCGCCACGCACCATATTCTCCGCCGCCACCCCGGCCACCGCCGTCGAAAACCGCGAAATCCCCACCATCGCATGCCCCAGCCGCTCCAAATCGCCATCATGCGCCGCCAACCCCGCCTCGTCGCGCGCCGCCCGCAGCGTCTGGGTAAATGTCGCGTACATATCCCCCGTCAGCCGGTCGCGCACACTGCCCACCAACCCCGCCACGCTGGCGAACAACGCCCCCACCGACCCGTCCTCGCGCAGCGTCGCCCGCAAAGCCGACCCCAACGTCATCGGCAACGATGCTCTTACATGCTCGGGGCCCACAACCTCCGCCTCGATCACCCCCGCCGCCTCCAGGCTGCGCGCCAGCACCGCCAACTCCAGCCCCTCGCGCGGCAACATCGCCGCCCCGCGCCCCAGCCGCACCAGCGCCGCCCGCACCAGCCGCGCCGCCCGGTCCAGCCGCTCGACATACCGCCCCAGCCAGAACAGGTTATCCGCCACCCGGCTCGGCAAATCGCCCGACGTCCGCCGCAGCACCAGCCGCGGCGCCAGCCGCACCGGCGGCCCGACAATGTCCAAATTGTCCTCGCGCAACACCCAGACATCCTTGGTCAGCCGCGGCTCCCCTGCCCGCCCGGACCGGTGCATCCCCGGCAACACCCCATCCGGCAACACCTCCGCCAGCCCGCCCTGCATCGCCTGCCACCGCACCCCGTCAAACACCAGGAACACCCGCAACACCACCGGGCGCGGCGCCAACCCCGCGCCAACCACAGACGGCACTACCGACCCGGTCACCGCCGCCTGCGCCACCCACGCCCACGGCTTCGCACAGACCTCGCGCATCAGCGCCGCCCGCGCCTCCGGTGCCAACGCCCCCGGCAACGCCGACGCCCCGCGCCAATCGCCCGCCGCCCGCACCAGCCACTGCGACGGCGCCTGCGCCAGCATTTCCACCGCCCCCGCCTCGCCCAGCCACCGCGCCGCCACCCCCGCGATCAACGGCGCCTCGCCCAGGAAATACCGCGTCAGCGCCGGCACAAACGCCGCCAGCCCCGGCGCCTGCAACGCCTCCGCGCCGGGATCATTGGCCACCCGCACCCGCCCCGCCCGCATCGCCGACAACAGCCCGGGCACCCCGACATGACTGCCCGCCTCCAGCTCCAATGGATCAACCAGCCGCCCCGCCAGCTTCGATAAAATCACATCAACCGGCTGCAACCCCTTCAACGTCTTTAAAAACACCGCCCCACCGCGCACGGTAAGGTCGCCGCCCTCCACCAACGCGCACGACAATTCGCGCGACAGATACATGTGCTCGAACCAATGCCGGCTGCCCGTCCCCGGCGTCAGCAACGCCACCGTGCCGCCGCCACCCGACGGCGAGAGCCGCCTGAGCGCATCCTGCCAAACATCGAAAAAAGGTCGCAACTGACTGATCTGCAACGTCTTCATCAGCTCGGGCGCCACCCGGCTCAACAGCCGCCGATTCTCCCGCGCATGCGCAATCCCGCTCGCCGTCCCCGTCCGGTCCGCCAGCACCTGCCACGCCCCATCCGGCCCGCGCACCAGATCCGCCGCATAAAACTGCAACACCGCCGCCCCCGCCGGCGCCACCCTCAAATACCCGGGGTTGCCATAAACCAACGCCGGCGGCAGCACCCCCTCCGCCAGCAACCGCCGCCCCCCCTGCAAATCCGCCAGCACCGCCTGCCAAACCGCCGCCCGCTGCGCCAACCCCGCCTCAACCGCCGCAAACTCCCCCGCCGGCAACGGCAATGGCACGGGATCACACCGCCACGCCTGCTCCGCCGCCGCCCCCGGCAACCACCCGGTAATCCCCTCCTCCTCAAACGCCCGGTCCAGCCTACGCCCCCGCTCCGCCAACCCCCCCTCACCCAACCCCGACAAAGCCCCCAAAACCCCACGCCAATGCGAACGCAGCGCCCCGCGGCCATCGACCATTTCGTCCGGAGGCTGGGGGGTCATGGGTGGGCCGCCGGGGTGAGGAAGGCAAGCAAGCCGGGGCTTTGCCCCGGACCCCAGCAGGGGTCCGAGACCCCTGCACCCTCAACCATGAAGCGCCTTCGGCAAGGGGGGGCGTCGAGGCCTGCCACACCGCCCGAACGCCCCCCCTTGCCGAAGGCGCTTAAAGAATGGGGGTCTGGGGCCT
>CAMBRC010000140.1 GCA_945869965.1 Asaia bogorensis | reverse complement strand
GCAAGGCGAACCTTCCGATACAGTTCCACGGTGAAAATGCTCCCGCCCTCCCTAAAAACAGAAAGGGCAAAACTGGCCGACTTTTACGCCGCCCGCAGCGAGGCTATCCCGCCGCTACCGTGGCAAACTTTTCCACCGCCGTTCTCAGATCCGCAAGGCCGCACTGGCCGCTCATGGCGCCAGGCACACCATCAAGCCAGTGCTTGAAAGGAAGACCGCCGCAGCCTAACGTCCCCATCCAGCGACGCTTGGTCAGCGAGTTTCAATAAAGAGCGGGACATCCCCTGCCATGAAGCGCAATCGTTCCGAGGCTGCGGCAATTGCTGAAGGTGCTAATGGATCAGCGCCAGCGTAAGGGTTATGCATGATCGCAACGGTGAAAAGCGACGTCAAAGAAAGCCAGGAAAACAGGAAAACTGCTGCAAAAAGCGCCCTGGGGCGATCCGCATGCGTCAGCAGCAGCACCAGAATAGCGTTAAGGCAGAAAAACAAGCCGAGAAGCACTTTTTCGAAGGTTGGATGCTTCATGGAAAGTTCCAGACGCTGCAGCCGTAGTTCACGTAGTTTCTGCACAGACGCCGCCATTTGTTGGCTGATCTGGGGGTGCCCAAAGCGATCCAAATTGGAATAGACAAAATCGCTGATGGCAATGATTTTGGTGAGTGACGCGGGCGTCGCATTATTCGAATTGTGGGTTCGAAACCCATCCCCTCCGCCATACCCATCCCGGACATAATGGAGAATCATCGATCCGCTAAAGCCACGCTGCATCCTCGGCCAGTCGTCGTGTAGAACTGAATCCGAATAGGCCACCAAAAAATGTAGCAGCGGCTGCCCCATATCGCGCGAAAGATTGACCGAGACCCGCCCCATGGTGCGCAGGATATCTGCTTCCAGCAGCAGCGTGTCGGAAGCCTTTTGCCTCATCTGGCTGACATCATTCAAAAGAAATGCAATGCTCAGCACCAGCAAGGCAGAACTGGCCTGATTAACGCCGCTTGCCTGCATGCCAGAAAAACGTTTAATCCACGAACAGGTTGGTTCCCTGGTCACAAGCACATAAACAAGGCCAGCAACAACGCCGCTTGAGAGAAAAATTAAAAGGTAAATAATTGAATACGCAGCCACAGCTGCTTCTCCCTAGGGTATTTGACGTTCCCCCCTAAATATATCCATTCATATCGGAGAGTGTCAAGCCGGGATTCCCCCGATGAACGGCGACCTTGGCCGTCACGGAGGCACGATAGCCACTAACCCGGGCGTTCGGCAAGGGTGACACGCCGGGAAGGCGGCTGGCGCATTGCCTACTGGTCGACGATCGCTGTGTCGGCAGAAATCTGGGCACGCACGCCTGCATCGGGACGCACGTCTCCAGCCGCCAGCCAGATAGGCCCAGTCTGACGCTGATCCTCAACATCGGGCGTGCGGCAACGGCCGCAGCGCCGCGATGGCGGAGGCGGCTTTCGCCACCTCCTCCTCGTCTGGTGGGGCGTGGCACCCCAGGGTGGAGTGCCGGCCATCCGCGGCCAGGATGATCCAGCGTCGCTCACGGGACATCGCCGCGTTCTCAGGCAGCCACCTGGTACCGAGTGTAGGACCCTTTCGCCCCGTCCCGGTTCGGGCCGACCATCCGGACGCGCTCTAGCGTGGTGACCTTGATGTCCTTCTTCTTCAGCCCGGCAAGGAAGCCGCGGACGGTGTGGATGGCCCATCCCGTTGCCTCGGCGATCTGCGCCACCGTCGCGCCCTCGGTGCGGCGGAGCATCGTCAGCACCGCCTCCTGCTTGGTGCCCTCACGCGGCTTGCGCGGCGTGTTGTCGGGACGCGGTGCCTTCTCGGTCAGCAGGGCGCGGAGGGTGCACATTGGCGTCTCCATGGCGGCGATAATGTCGGTGTCGCGGTTGACGTGTGATCAAGGGGCTGCAGGTCCACCGCTGACCGGATCGACGAAGTTGAGGCCACGACGCTGGATATCGCTTTGGCCGGCCTGGCTCGCTGCGACGTGATCAAGATGGATATCGAGGGTGCCGAACTGCATGCCCTCAAGGAGGCCGAGTAGATCCTGGCGCGATTCCGCCCGATGATCGTGCTGGAGGTGTTCGACGCTGCCCTGGCCGGCAATGGCGCCACCGTCGACGACCTGTTCGCCTGGTGCGCTGCCCGGAGCTATACGCCGCATGACATCGATGCGGGGACGGGCGCAGTTGTTCCGGCGTAGATCACGGCGGGCGAATCGAAGAACCTCGTCTTCGTGCCGGCCGATTGATCTCGCGGGGCGGGGCGTGCAGCCCGTTGTCCGGGCCGGGCGTGTCAGCTCATCGCCGGCCGGCGGAGGCAGGCGACGAACTGGCCGGGGGCTGCTTCGACCAGCGGCGGGGTGATCACCTTGCAATCCGCCATCGCCACCGGACAGCGGGTATGGAAATGGCAGCCCGACGGCGGACGCGCCGGGCTGGGCACATCGCCCTGAAGGATCTGGCGGTGACGCCGGCGGCGGGACGGGTCCGGCATCGGGGCGGCGGACAGCAGCGCCTCGGTATAGGGATGCAGCGGCGTGTTGAACAACGCCCGCTTGTCGGCGATCTCCACGATCCGGCCCAGATACATCACCGCGATGCGATGGCTGATATGGCGCATCACCGCCAAGTCGTGGCTGATGAACAGATAGGCGAGGCGGTACTCATCCTGCAGGTCGATCAACAGGTTCAGCACCTGCGCCTGCACCGAAACGTCCAGCGCCGAGACCGGTTCGTCGGCGACGATGATGTCCGGATTGACCGCCAGCGCCTTGGCGATGCCGAGCCGCTGGCGCTGTCCACCGGAGAATTCGTGGGTGAAGCGCGCCATGCTCTCCGGGCGCAGCCCGACGCGCTCGAACAATGCAGCGACCCGCTCCTGCACTGCGCGGCCGGAGGCGATGGCGAAATTCTCCAGCGGCTCGCCGACGATGGTGCCGGCTGTCAGCCGCGGGTTGAGGGAGGAATAGGGGTCCTGGAACACCGTCTGGATGCGCCGGCGATGTGGCCACATCGCCGCGGACGAGAAGGCGGACACGTCCACCCCGTCCAGTAGGATGCGCCCGGATGTCGGTTCCAGAAGCTTCAGCACGGTCTTGCCGACGGTGGACTTGCCGCAGCCGGATTCCCCCACCAACCCCAGCGTCTCGCCGCGCCGGATCGCGAAGCTCACTCCATCCACGGCCTTCACAGTCCCTGTCTGGCGCTGCAGGATGCCGCCGTAGATGGGGAAATGCTTGACGAGGCCCTGCACCTCAAGGCTCGGGGCGTCGCTCATGCCGCCAGCACCCGGGCCACTTCCCAACAGGCAACCAGATGGCCCTGCTGCGGCTCGCTCAGTGGCGGCGCTTCGGCGGCACAGTGCGGCGTGGCGAAACTGCAGCGCGGGGCAAAGGCGCAGCCGGCAATCGGCCGGTTCAGTGCCGGCACGATGCCCGGTATTTCCTGCAGGCGTGGCCGGCGGCCGGCGATCTCGGCATCCATGTCCAGCCGCGGGATCGCGCGCATCAATCCCCGCGTGTAGGGGTGCATCGGCTGGGCGAACAACGCGTCCACCTGCGCCTCCTCCACCTTGCGGCCGGCATACATCACCACCACCCGCTGCGCCGTCTCGGCTATCACGCCGAGATCATGGGTGATCATCAGCACCGCCGTGCCCAGTTGCTCCTTCAGCTTCAGGATCAGGTCGAGGATCTGCGCCTGGATCGTCACGTCCAGCGCCGTTGTCGGCTCGTCGGCGATCAGCACTTTCGGATCGCAGGACAGGGCAATGGCGATCATCACCCGCTGGCGCATACCGCCGGAGAGCTGATGCGGATACTCGTCCAGCCGCCGCCGGGAATCGGAGATGCCGACGAGGTCGAGCATCGCTTGCGCCCGCTCGCGCGCCGCCGGCCAGCCACCGCCCTTGTGGCGCAGAACGTTCTCCGCGATTTGTACGCCGATGGTCAGCACCGGGTTCAGGCTGGTCATCGGCTCCTGGAAGATCATCGAGATCGAATGGCCGCGGATGGCCTTCATCTCGCGTTCTGACAGGCCGGCGAGGTCCGTGCCCTCGAACCGGATGGAGCCGGCGACGATGCGCGCGGTATCCGGCGGCAGCAGCCGCAGGATGGACAGGGCGGTGACCGACTTGCCGCAGCCGGACTCGCCGACGATGCCCAGCGTCTCACCGCGCTCCAGATCGAAGCTGACGCCGTCGACCGCGCGCGTCACCCCGTCGCGGATGAAGAAATGTGTGGCCATGTCGCGGACCTGCAAAATCGCGCTCACATCCGCCTCGCCAGCCGCGGGTCCAACCGGTCGCGCAAACCATCCCCCAGCAGGTTCACCGCCAGCACGGCGGTTGCCAGAAAGCAGCCGGGGATCAGGATCGTCCAAGGCGCGATCTGGAAGAACTGGCGGCCCTGGGCGATGATGTTCCCCCAACTTGGCGTCTCCGGCGGCACCCCGGCGCCGAGGAAGCTGAGCCCCGCCTCGATCAGCATGGCGGAGGCGAAGATGTAGCTGCCCTGCACGATCAGCGGTGCCAGCGTGTTCGGCAGAATATGGCGCGCCAGCAGCCGGGTGCGCCGGGTGCCGCCGGCAATGGCACTTTCGATATAGGGTTGGCTGCGGATCGACAGCACTACGCTACGCACCACCCGCACGATGCGCGGCACCTCGGGGATGGTGATGGCGACGATGACAATGCCCAGGCCGGGGCGTGTCAGGGTGATCAGCGCGATGGCCAGCAGGATGGAGGGGATGGCCATCAGCCCGTCCATCAGCCGCATCACCACGGCATCCACCCGCCGGACATAGCCGCACAACAGGCCGAGCAGCAGACCGACGACGCAGGAGATGCCAGCGACGACGAAGCCCACCATCAGCGACACGCGCGCCCCATGGATGCTGCGCGCGAACACGTCCCGTCCATACTGGTCGGTGCCAAACCAGAACCGCGCCGAGGGCGGCCGCAAGCGGTTGATCGAGGACAATTTGAACGGATCGCCGCTGATCCAGGGGGCGATGGCCGCCACGATCACCAGCAGGGTCAGCACTACAATCCCGAACGCGATGGTCGGATTGCGGCGGATCGAGACCAGCACGCTGCGGCGTGGCGGCGCTTCGCCGGGGACGGGGACGGCGGCGCTCATCGTGTCAGTACCGGATCCGCGGGTCGAGGAAGACGTAGGAGATGTCGACCATCAGATTGATGATCACCTTGGTCGCGGCAAAAACGATGATCAGTCCCTGCACAATTGGGTAATCGCGCTTCAGCACCGCGTCCACCGTCAGCCGCCCCAGGCCAGGGATGTTGAACACCGTCTCGGTGATCACCACGCCGGAGATCAGTAGCGCGATGCCGATGCCGATGACGGTAGCGATCGGGATCGATGCGTTCTTCAGCGCATGTAGCAGCAGCACCCGGTCGGTCGCCAGGCCTTTGGAATTGGCGGTGCGGATGTAGTCCTGGCTGAGCACCTCCAGCATCGAGGCGCGGGTGATCCGCGCGATCAGCGCCATGTAGGTTGTGCCGAGCGCGATCGACGGCAGCACCAGCCCCTCGGCGAAGAGCCAGAACCCCTCACCGATCGGCCGATAGCCCTGCACCGGCAGCCAGCCGAGCTGCACTGCGAAGATGTAGATCAAAACATACGCCACCAGGAATCCCGGCAGCGCGAAGCCCATCACGGCGAAGACCATCACCAGCCGGTCCACCAGCTTGCGCGCGCGCCACGCCGCCAGTACACCCACCGGCACCGCCAAAGTGACCGCCACCAGCAGCGTGGACAGCGTCAGCGCCAACGTGGGCTCCAGCCGCTGCGCGATCAGCCGGCTGACCGGCAGGTTGGAGAAGATCGAGGTGCCGAAATCCCCCTGCGCCAGACGGAGTATCCACAGCCCGAACTGCTCCAGCATCGGCCGGTCCAGCCCCAGCTTCTCGCGCACGGCGGCGATGGCTTCGGCGGTCGCGTCCTCGCCGGCAATGATCGCCGCCGGGTCACCAGGGGCGATGCGCAGCAGGAAGAAGACGAATACCGTCACGACGACCATCACCGGAATGGTCGCAAGCAGACGGCCGAGAATGTAGCGGATCACTTGTGTATTACGGGTGCGCGGTTTCTATTTCTTCGTAATGTTCCACAGAACGATCAGACCTGTGTTCGGTACGATGCCGTCGATGCGGTCGGCCCGGTAGGCCAGAGGCTGCGTCCACTGGCCAAAGGGCAGATAGACCACCTGCTCGATCGCCCGCTCCTGCAACTCCGTAGTGACCTTGCGCTTCTCCGCGTCGGTCTGTGCGAAGGCATAGTCGTTGCGCAGGCTCTCGATCTTGGCATCGCAGGGCCAGCCGACGTTGCCTTTTTCGCAGGCAGCACCCACCCAGGTATGCAGCACCGGGTTTGCCCCGCCGACACCGCCGGAGGTGGTGACGAAGATGTTCCACCCGCCCTGCGCCGGCGGCTCGCGCCGCGCGCGGCGGGTCACCACGGTGCCCCAGTCCATCGCCTGGGCGTCCACATTCAACCCGGCCTCGCGCATCGCCTCGATCAGCACTTGGGTGGCGGGCGTGATGGTGGAATGGTCGGTGGCTTGCAGCACGGTGATCGGCTCGCCCTTGTAGCCGGCTTCACGCATCAGCTTCAGCGTCTTGGACGGGTTGTAGTCCTTCACCATCGCGGTCCCGGCGTCCGACGCGAACTGCGAGCCGCACAAGATCATGCCGTGGCACAACGTGTAGAACTTCGGATTGCCGACGATTATGCGCAGGAAATCCTCCTGGTTGATCAGGTGGTACATCGCCTGCCGCGCCTTGACGTTGTTGAACGGCGGATGCAGGTGATTCAGCCGGATGTTGCCGAAGGTGCTGTCCAGCTTGCCAGTCTTCAGCAGCTTCACCCCGCGCGCCTTCTCCAGGATCGGCAGAAAATCGATCGGCGGGCTTTCGTACAGGTCGATCTCGCCGTTGATCAGCGCCGACATCGCGGTCTGTGCATCGGCGATCCACAGCAGCTCCAGCCGGTCCACGCCGGCGAACTTGCTGCCCGCGAAAGAGGACGCCTTCTCATTCCCCGGCCGCGGCACATAGTCCGCATTCTTCAGATAAACGGTCTTGCTGCCCGGAACCCACAGGTCCTTGGCAAAGCGGAAGGGGCCGGAGCCGATCGCCTCGGCGATCTGGGTGTTGGGGTCCACCATCGCGTCGCGCTCGCGCATGATCACCGGCACGGAGGTGCCGGTCTTGCCCAGGGTTTCCAGCACCATCCCGTAGGGCGCCTTCAGTACCATCTTGAAGGTTTTGGCATCCACCACGTCGAATCGTTCAATGAAGGACAGCAGGCGCTGGCCCACGCCGTCCTTGGCACCCCAGCGGCGTAGGGAGGCGATGGCGTCCTTCGGCCCGACCGGACTGCCGTCGTGGAACTTCAACCCGTCGCGCAGCACGAAGGTATAAGTCTTGCG
Source organism: Asaia bogorensis (assembly GCA_945869965.1). Lineage (GTDB taxonomy): Bacteria > Pseudomonadota > Alphaproteobacteria > Acetobacterales > Acetobacteraceae > CAMDGX01. The sequence goes on along the minus strand of CAMBRC010000140.1, from coordinate 2,109 downwards.
GTCGTCGTTGATCTCGTAGCGATCGACCATCTGCGGGTGCGGGCGCACGTCGTCATCGTTGCCAAACAGCGTGTCGTAAATGATCATGCCGTGGATGCCGGCAATCGTCTGGGTCGTCCAGAACGGATCGAGCGTGCGCACGTCGGCATGCAAAGCCGCCCGCAGCACCTTCTCCTGCGCCTGCGCCGTGCCAGCCATGGTCGCGGCCAGCGCCGCAGCGACAGTGAGTGCGCGAGCCCACGTGCGTGCATGCCGAACGAACATTGCCTTATCCCCAGTCTGCAGAGTGACAAAACTATGGCGCCCATCTGCTGGTGGAGCAACACTCTTCCTGCGCCACCGCCGCGAACGAGCCCCCTACTCTTCACTGCGTAATGGCAGCCGCGCGTTGCCACATGCACAATACGGCGTTTAGCTGCACCCTGCCGCGCTATCGCGGCAGGACGTGGAGAGCGTGCGATGGACAAGCTGGCGGGCAGGACGGCATTGATTACCGGCGGGGCAAGCGGGATCGGCCTGGGCATGGCCCAGGCTTTCGTTGCCGCCGGCCTGCGGGTGGCGATCGCCGACATCAACGAAACAGCCCTGGCCGCGGCCCGGGCCGACCTGCCCGGCCTGGGCCTCGCGGTGAAGCTGGACGTGACCCGCGCCGCGGACTGGGAACTGGCGTTGGACGCCGTGGAAGCCGCGCTGGGGCCGCTCGAGATTCTCTGCAACAACGCCGGCGTCGGCCAGGGCCGCTATGCCGACGGGCGAGAGATCGCGGTGGCCGACATGCCGGAGGCGCTGTGGCGGATGGTGCTGGAAATCAACACCACCGGCACCTTCCTCGGCGCCCGCGCCGCTGTGCCGCGGATGTTGGCGCGCGGCCAATGGGGGCATGTTGTCAACACCGCCTCGACCGGCGGGCTGATGGCGCCTGCCGGCATCGCCGCCTATGCCGCATCGAAATACGCCGTCGTCGGACTGTCCGAAGCCATGCGGGCGGAGCTGGCCCCGGCGGGGATCGGCGTCAGCGTGTTGTGTCCGGGCGGGGTGCGGAGCAATCTCTTCGCCAGTTCCGTTGCCGTGCGCGCCGCCACACCCGGCGCGTTCGGCGGGCTGGCGACGGCCGGCTCGGACGCCCTGCGCACTGAGCAGGCGAAGCGGATGGACCCGGTGTTCGTCGGTGAGATGGTGCTGCGCGCGATCGCCGGTAACGCCATGTACATTATCCCGCACCCCGAGTATCGCGGGCATATCGAGGAAAGGCACGCCGCACTGGTGGCGGCCTTCGGCGAGTCGGCGCAGCCGGGCTACCGCGATACCGACGTGACGTTCGAGCGGTTCCGCAATCCGGAGTACGCACGGGCCGCACGGCCGCGCTGATCCGACCGGCGCATCCCCGCCCTGGCATGGGAACTGGCGGCGATGCCGCCGCCACCCAGGAGGGTTGCCGTGCAGGTGACGGATACCGGACCGGGTATCAGCGCCGAGGATCTGTCCCGGATCTTTGAGGCGTTCCAGCAGGTCGACCACATCAGCACCCGCCAGAAGGGCGGCTCGGAGCAGGGCCTGGCGAACCCGTGCCGAATCGTCGAAATGCACGGCGGACGGCTGAGTGTCCGTCGAAACGGCTCGACTGATACCAACCCACGAAATGGCTGACTCTTCCGGCCATTTCGTAGGTTGGTATCGCGCGCGGGGCTGGCCGGTGGCCGCGCGCAAAAAAAGACTCATGCCGGCCCGCGTTGACCCATACTTCATGGGTCAACATTTATGCGGGTTGGTATGAGCCTAGCAGCCAGAGGTGGCTCGGTTTCTCGCTACAGCGTTTCGGTTCCGATAAGAGGATCGCCTGCCGGTTGATACGCACGTTGCGCCGGCCTTCGACCCGCGAACCACAGCTCACTCAGGCAGTCAGCTTCGCCTCGATTTCGGCATGGAAGTGGCAGGCTATGCGATGCCCCTCCTCCACCTTTGTCAGCGCCGGCACCTCCGCGGCGCAGCGGGCCTGCGCAAAGGGGCAGCGCGTGCGAAAGCGGCACCCGCTCGGCGGGTTGATCGGCGAGGGCACCTCGCCCTCGATCGCCACCGTGTCGCGCCCGCCGCGCGGCAGGTCGGTTGCCT
>CAMBRC010000139.1 GCA_945869965.1 Asaia bogorensis | reverse complement strand
GTCATAAAACGCCCTGCAAACCTCGGACGTAAACCTAAACCCCGGCCGCACCGGCAGCCCGATCCCCGCCAACTCCGCCAGCATCGCCCCCTTGCCCCCCAGCAGGTTGCGCATCTCCGCACCCCCTTCCTCGGCTCCCGCACCAAAGGAATAAACCCACTTCGTCAGCGTCTGGCTCATGGTGCTCAGCCCTCAATCCGGGAAAAATCCGCCGCCATGTTCATGGCAGCACGCAGATGGAACAGCAATCGCAGACGATTCTGGCGCAATTCCGGCCGTTCCGCATTGACCAGGATCGCCTCGAAAAACCCATCAACCGGCCCCCGCAACGCCGCCAGCGATGCCATGGCAGCAGTGAATTTTTCACCACCAATTTCCCGCGCTACCTCCGGCCCCACCCGCCCGATCGCCAACGCCAACTCCCGCTCAGCCGGCTCTTCCAACAAGGCGGAGTCGATGGCGCCATCAAACGTCTCCGCGCCCTTCTTCTCCTCGATGCGCAGCAGATTGGCCGCCCGCCGATACGCCGCCAGCAGATTCGCCCCCGCCTCGGTCGCCAGAAACGCCGAAACCGCCTCCGTGCACGCCAACAAACGCACGATATCGTCGTCCGCCCCGGCGCCAAGCACCGCGTTCAGCACATCATGTCGAGCACCTTCGGCCCGCAACTGGACCCTGAGACGGTCGACCAAGAAGTCGATTACCTCGCCAGCCGGCTTGTAAGCCGCCTGCAACTGCGCCGCCCGGTTCAGCACAATCCCCAGCCCAATCCGAAGACAATTTTCCCGAACGATGCGAATGACACCCAGCGCCGCACGTCGCAGCGCGAAAGGATCACCCGACCCCGTCGGCTTCTCCCCCACCGCGAAGAACGCCACCAACTGGTCCAGCTTGTCAGCCAAAGCAACCACGTTGCCGACCGGGTTCTCAGGAAGACCGTCTGCCGGCCCCTTTGGCAGATAGTGGTCGCGGATCGCAGCGGCCACGCCAGCCGGCTCACCGTCATGCGCCGCGTAATAGCCACCCATCACGCCTTGCAGCTCCGGAAACTCGCCAACCACGCCCGTCGTCAGGTCAGCCTTGGCCAACAACCCCGCCCGCCCAGCGAGATCGACATCCACCCCGACCTTCTCGGCGATGAACCGGGAAAGCTGGAAAATGCGGTTCGCCCGCTCCCCCTGCGTCCCCAACTTCGCATGGAACACAATCCCATCCAGCGCCGCCACCCGGCTCTCCAACGACACCTTCCGGTCCAAATCCCAAAAGTGCCGCGCATCCGAAAACCGCGCCCGCAGCACCCGCTCATTGCCCGCCACAATCGCCGCCCCACCGTCCGGCGCCGCAATATTCGCCACAAACGCAAAAAACGGCGCCGCCCGCCCCAACCCATCCCGCAACGCAAAGTACCGCTGGTTCACCCGCATCGACACCTGCATCACCTCGGCCGGCAAATCCATGAACCCCGGATCAATCGCCCCGATCAACGGCACCGGCCACTCCACCAGCCCCGCCACCTCGTCCAACAGCCCGCCATCCTCCACCACCGCCAACCCCCGCGTGGCCGCCAAATCCCGCAATCCCTCCGCAATCATCCGCCGCCGCACCCCGGCATCCACCACCACATGCCGCCGCATCAACTCCGCCGCCCACTGCTCACACGACGAAACCGCGAACGCCCCCGGCGCATGAAACCGATGCCCCTCGGACAAATCCCCCGCCACCAGCCCATGCCCATCATCCGCCCCGTCCCGCAGCGCGAACGGCACCACCACCCCATCCAGCACGCACACAATCCGCCGCAGCGGCCGCACCCAGGCAAACCCGCTCGTCCCCCCCCACCGCATCGACTTCGCCCAGGAAAACCGCCGCAACACCCCCGGCATCACCGCCGAAACCAGCGCCCCAGCCTCCACCCCCGGCACCAGCCGGTCCAACACCCAAAAATCCCCCTCCTCACGAAGCTGCTCCCGCCCAGCCCCATGCTTGCGCAAAAAACCCGCCAACGCCTGCTCCGGCGCCGTCACCCGCGGCCCACGCTCCACACTCCGGCTCTCCGCCACCCCCGCCGAAACCTGCGCCACCAACGCAATCCGCCGCGGTCCATAAAATGTCCGAACCCCCGCCGGCGAAACGGCGCCAAGCGCCTCCCCCACCAACCGCGCAAGCTCATCCGACGCCCGCGCCTGCATCCGCGCCGGAATCTCTTCGCTAAACAGTTCCAGAAAAAACTCGGGCAATCCCTCAGTCCTTCAGCGCCGACCTGATGTCGGTATATGTGAAATCAAAGCCTTGAAGAGCATAGCCAAGCGGCAGGAAGAATCTTCTTTTTGTGAACAAAAAGAAGCAAAAAAACTTCATTCACTCCCCTCCCCCCCGTCATCCCGAGCGGAACGAAAGACCCACGCATTCCATCATTTCGTCCTGCCCAATCGAACAAAGTTTTTTTGCTTCTTTTTGTTCACAAAAAGAAGAACCTTCCTGCCACTTACCTTCCGTCCCTCCAGGCTTTGTCCAGCGCGTCCCACTCACACCGTCTCCCCCGCCAGCCAAGCCTCGCAGCACCCCTTCGCCAGCACCCGCACCCGCCCGATATAGCTCGCCCGCTCCGCCACGCTGATTACCCCGCGCGCATCCAGCAAATTGAACAGATGGCTCGCCTTGATGCACTGGTCATACGCCGGCAACGCCAGCTTCGCCCCCAACAGCGCCGCACACTCCACCTCGGCATCGCCAAAATGCCGCGCCAGCATCGCCGTATCCGCATGTTCAAAATTATGCGCGCTGTATTCCTTCTCCGCCCGCAGAAACACGTCCCCGTACTTCACCCCGTGCCCATTGAAATCCAGGTCATAAACCCGCTCCACGTCCTGCACATACATCGCCAGGCGCTCCAGCCCATACGTCATCTCAAAGCTCGGCAGCTCCACCGCAATCCCGCCAACCTGCTGGAAATAAGTGAACTGCCCAACCTCCATCCCGTCGCACCAAACCTCCCACCCCAGCCCCCAGGCCCCCAGCGTCGGGCTCTCCCAGTCGTCCTCGACAAACCGAAAATCATGCAGCAGCGGGTCCAGCCCGATCGCCCGATAGCTCTCCAGCAGCAACGCCTGCGCATCTGCCGGCGACGGCTTCATGATCACCTGGTACTGATAATAATGCTGCAACCGGTTCGGATTCTCGCCATACCGCCCATCCGACGGCCGCCGGCTCGGCTGCACATACGCCGCCCGCCATGGCTTCGGCCCCAACGCCCGCAGCGTCGTCGCCGGATGAAACGTCCCCGCCCCCATCTCCACATCGTATGGCTGCAGGATCACACACCCCTGCGCCGCCCAAAACCGGTGCAGCGTCAAGATAAGATCCTGAAAACTCAAAGGAACTTGCGTCATGGTCCGCCCGCGCCGTGGAATCCGCCGCACCTTAGTGCCGCAGCGCAGCAATGAGAAGCATCGCCCCCCCCGCGCTTGGGCGAGGGGAGCCGAGGGGCCCCTTCCTACCCGCCCAACAGATGAGCAAACCGTCACTTGAACCCCGCCGAGCGCCGGGCCACATCCAAAGCCGGTTTAACTGCACGATAACCGCACAGGGACGCACATGACCAACGAGGAACGCGACCTCATCACCCAGTTCATCGAGCGCATCGCCGCGCCCCCGGCCCGCCCGGTCAGCTCGGTGCCATACACGCTCCCCGCCCCCGCCCAGCCCGCCATCGACCGCGAGGCCGACGCGCTGATCGCCGACCTCATGCTGCGCTACCCCGAAGCGCGCTACCGCCTGACCCAAACCGCCTTCGTCCAGGAGCACGCCCTGGCCGAATCCCAGAACACCATCAACCGCCTGCAATGGGAGCTCGACCAGGCCCGCACCCAACAAGCGCCCGCGCCGGCCGCCGGATCGCCATGGGGCGCCCCCGCGCAATCACGCGGCGTCATCGGCAACCTGTTCGGCGGCCGCCAATCCCCCCTGCCGAACTACGCCCAGCAACAGCCGCAATACGCCCCCCCGCCCCCGCCGGTCCACGCCCCGGGCTACCAGCCCGGCATGTTCCAGCAAGGCGGCGGCTCCAGCTTCCTCGGCTCGGCCCTGACCACCGCGGCCGGCGTCGCCGGCGGCATGATCGTCGGCAACATGCTGATGAACGCCTTCTCCGGCCACGGCAACACCGCCCAGGCCGCAACAGGCGGCACCCCCTGGACCAACGCCACCAGCGCGCCCCCGGACAGCGGCTGGCAAGAAGCCTCGCCCGTCAGCCACCAAGACCCCGGCCAAGAAGACTCCGGCTGGACCGACGCCGGCTCCGACGAAGAGTTCTGATCCCCTGGGCGCAAGGGAACACCCCCTTGCGCCCACAGGCGGCAAGAAGAAAGGCTTCTTTTTGTGAACAAAAAGAAGCAAAAAAACTTTATCCATTAGATCAATAAACCCCGCCATCCCGGCGGAGCAAAGGATCCACGTTTTTTGCTCGGCACCCCGGCTCCTCGCCTTAACGAATAAAGTTTTTTTGCTTCTTTTTGTTCACAAAAAGAAGGCTTCCTCTACTCCTCCCCCCTCCAAAAAAATTTCCCGATCCAAGCAATTTTTTCCTTGTTATCCGATTGCGCGTTAGTTATTATCGGATGAATGCCGTCTCTGTCCTCCTCTCTGGCCGCCGACCTGGCCCTGCTCCGCTCCACCGCCCCGGCGGTGGATGATCGCGGCTGGCTGCCTGCGTCCCTGCACGCCCTGATCGCCGCCATCTTCGCGCGCATTTTTGAGCGCCTGGAGCAGCTCCTCCAACTCTGGCAATCCGGCGCCCTGCCCCTGATCCCCCAGCCCGCACACCGCACTCCGGCATCCCGCAGCCGCGCCCCGCGCCGCCGCACGCGGCGTAGTCGCGCGCGCCGCATCGGCACGCCCTCTTTGCGCCGCAGCACCACGATCCACACGCGCGGCAAGCTTGCCGCCAGCACCCCGACCCGCGCGCCATCCGCGCCGCCCCGCCACGCCCACGACCCGCCCAGACGGCCCAAAAACCCGATACCGGGCGGGAGGATAACCGCATTTATATTGTTACGATATCAAAACTAAAACAGAAAAAGCCGCGCTACTCCAACTCCCAGCCCCGATTGCGCAGCGTCGCGATCTGCGCCCGCCCGCGCCGCCCGGCCTCGTCCAGCGCCATCCAGAGCTTCAACTGCTCCAACACCCCGCGCGTCGGAAACGCCAGGTCCAACGCCAAAGCCTCCTCCAGCGCGTACCAGCGCAGGTCTTCCAACTCGCCGGACCCCGCCAGCTCGCCACTCACATGCGACGCCTCGACCACCAGGAACCGCGCATCAAACCGCACCGGCGAGAAATCCGGCGTGATCGCCCGGCACAGATAGTCCAACCCATGCAGCAACGGCGGCAACCCCAGCGTCAGCCCGGTTTCCTCCTCCAACTCGCGCGCCGCGGCAATCCCCACCGCCCGGATCAGCGCCGCATCGGCCGCCCGCGACATCAGGCTATGCACATGATCCGGAAATGGAGTCGCCGGCTCCGCATGATGGTCCTCGGGGTCCACCCGCCCGCCGGGAAACACCAGGCGATTCGGCATGAACTTATGCCCTGCCCCGCGCATCCCCATCAGCACCTGCGGCGCATCGGCATTGCGCAACACCAACAGGCTGGCGGCATGCTTGGGCACCACGGGCACGTGGCTAGTCGATGGGGTGGCAGCTTGCGACATCAGGCGCTCCTTCAGGCGCCCAGTGTGCCCCACCCGGCCGCCCACGCAAACCCGGCCGCGATCAGCCCCCCTCGGCCAGCGCGATCCGCACACTCCCGGCAATCCGCAACGCCTCGGGACTGCCATAAGCCTCCAGCCGCTTGGCCACCTCGCGCAACCCCGCAGCCGACCGCAAAGGCCGCGCGTACCAGAAACAGAACGCATCGAACCGCGCCATCGCCTCATCGTACAAGGCATCCAACACCGACCCGGCCAGCACCGCCGAGCGCTGCTGTTCCGGCATCATCACCATCACCGGAACCATCCGTTCCCGCCTGTCCGAATGCGCCATCACCGCCTCCGCCAATGCTCCATGGCGGTCAGGATCGCCGTCTCAAATTAAGATCGGATAAACGCGCCTCAAAACAACTTGCGCCGCCGGAACCGCGCGGGATTGTCGCGCGGAAACGCCAACCCACTGACCGACAAGCCCAAATTGGCCAACAGCTTCGCCATCTCGATCGCCGCCCGATACCCCTCCAATACCGGCACCTCCCACCCCAACGCCAGCAACCGGCGCTCAAGATGCGGCCGCATCCAGTAGATCGCCGAACACCCGAGGATCAGGCTCTCCGCCCCATCCTCCTCGATCGCCGCCACCGCCTCGGCCACCGCCCGGTCCAGCAACTCGGAAGGCTGCCCGGCCTCAACCACCGCCTTCTCCGTCTGCGCATTCCCCGCCCCCGGCCGCGACGGCCGCGGCAACGGCGCATCGATGCACCGCACCGAGGCGCATTTCTCGGTGAACTGGTACTGCACCACCAGGTTGTACATCTGCATGTTGTGCGCCTCGGACACGTCGAGAACGCTGAACTTGTTGCCCAACATGCCTGCCACCGTCATCTGCGCATGGGCACAGGCAACAACCGGAACGCCATGCCGCTGCCCAATCTCCCGCGCCTCGGCAAACCCCGGATCGCCGCCGCCCAACAGCACGATCGCATCCCACTTCCCGCTGGCACACGCCTCCCGCACGATCGGCAACCGCAGCACGCCGACGGTGGCGAACTCTTCCCGGGTCTCCACGAAGGAATCCAGGAACGGCCCGACGGGACCGGGATGCACATCCCAGTCCACATCGGCCAACAAGTCATCATACGTCTCGAAGTTGATCAGCTTGGCCTCGCGCGTGGCGTCGCGCGGGGGAACATAGAGCGACGAGTCCGGCGCTTGCGTATAGGGCTGGATCAGCAACAGGCGCTTGCGCATCGTAGCCCCCAAGAAAGAGTCTTCTTTTTCTGTAGAAAAAGAAGCAAAAAGACTTTCATCCATTTGCACCGAAGCCAATGGATGAAAGTTTTTTGGTTCTTTTTTTCAAAAAAGAACGTGCTTCCTTGCTCAGACGGGATCCCAGGTGAACACCTCGCCCGAGCGATCCAGCGGCATGAAGCTGCCCTTCAGGGCGGGGATGGCGATCTGCCCGACCTCGGTCGGCGTCCAGCCTCCATCATGATGGACGCCACGCACGGGGCGGGACGACGACATCAGGAAGATCTCGTTGTGCCGCGTGGCGAAGACCTGGCCCGACACGCTCTTGGCGCCGTCGGAGGTCAGGAACACCGCCATCGGCGCGTTCTTGTCCGGCGTCATCTGCTGGATCTTCTCCATCCGCGCCTTCTGCTCCGGCGTATTGACCGGGATCGAGCCGGTCATCCGGCTCCAAGCAAACGGCGAGATGCAGTTGCTGCGCACGTTGTAGCGCTGCATGTCCAGCGCGATCGACTTGGACAGCGCGGTGATGCCGAGCTTGGCGGCGGAATAGTTTGCCTGACCAAAATTGCCGATCAGCCCGGAGGTCGACGACATGTGGACGAAGCTGCCGCTCTCCTGCTTGCGATAATGCTCGGCGGCGGCGCGGGAGACGTAGAACGCGCCGGACAGATGCACGTTGATCACCGCGTTCCAGTCATCCTCGGTCATCTTGTGAAAGATGACATCGCGCAGGATGCCGGCGTTGTTCACCACGCCGTCGATCCGGTCATAGGTGTCCAGCGCGCATTGCACGATGCGCCGGGCGGAGTTCCACGACGACACGCTCTCGGTGTTGATCACCGCCTCGCCGCCGCGCTGGTTGATGATCGCCTTGGTCTGCTCGGCCGGGGTGGCCGAACCGCCATCGCCGGTGACCGACACGCCGAGGTCGTTGATCACCACTTTGGCACCCTCGCCAGCCATCATCACCGCGATCTCGCGGCCAATGCCGCCACCCGCGCCTGTGACGACCACCACCTTGCCTTCGACGATTCCAGCCATTTGGTTTTCCTCCGCGTGATTCTGCGGAGCCGAGATTAGGTCAGGCGGCGGCAATGTGGAAATAGGGGATGCCGTCGGAGGTGCCGAACACGCTGGTGAGCCGGCCGTTATCGAGATCGGCGCGGGTATAGCCGACGAGTGTCATCGATGCCGGTGGGCCGCCAGGCACGCGGGCATGCAGGGTCAGGCCCTCATTGCCGGCAGCACCCTGACCATCGCGCCAGGACAGGGCGTGATAGGATTGGGTGATACCCCAGACGGTGGCGGAATCACCGGGGCCGAGATTGGCGATCGTGGTCCAGATCGGCGCCGCCACCCATTGTGCATCGACAAGGAAGGTGTCGGTCCCCGCCCCGCCGGTGAGAAAATTCGAGCCGCCGCCGCCATCCACCACGTTGACCCCGCCGGAAACCCGGATCGCGTCATTGCCGTCGCCGGTGCGGACGTACCAGCTATCGGTGCCGGCCGAGAGCGCGATGTTGTCCGGGGTGATGGCGGCGAACTCGTGCAGGATGCCCGCCACCGGCCCGGCATAGTCCAGCGGCGTCGGCGTGCCGGCGGCGCCGCTGGTGACATTGGTCATCGCGATCGGCGCGACGGGCTCGGCGGGCTCGTAGGTGTAGCTCACCTCCAGCCGCGCGCCGGTCTGCAGGCTTACCGAGGCGGCAAGCAGCGCATACTGCACGTCGAAGCTGGTCGTACCGCTGGTGTCGACCGCCAGATCCAGCGCGCCTGCCCCGATGAAGGGCGCCAGCGCCGCGCTGTCGCTCAGGGTGATGCCGGTGTTGCCGGCGAGTGCCAGACTCTGGCTCAAGTGTGGCGTAGTCGAATAGTCGTACAGATACCGCACGCCCGTATCCAGCCGCAGGTCGGCCAGCGCGCTGCCACCGCCAGCCAGCGCAAGCCCGATCTTCGCCTCCTGGCGCAGCGACTGTGAGTAGTTCTGCCCACCGATCTCCGCCCCGGCGACCAGCGTGCCGGCGAGCCTGATGTTGACCGACTTCAGGGTGCCCAGCGCGGCATCGAATCGTGCCACCGTCGCCGTATCCTGCCACCCGGCGGGCCGGGCGACCAGCGTGGTGGTCTGCACCGCGCTGGTCATGGTCAGCAGTCCGGTCGCGGTGGCCGACGGAGCGGCTGGCAGGCTCGTCGCCGCGGCGGCGAGCGTGGTGGTCGCAGCGGACGTGATGCTGAACGGCGTGTATTCATACTGCACCGAGACCGTCATCTCGCCGGTGGCCGCGTAGCGCTGGCGCAGGCTGCCGCCACTGGTGGTCAGTTCGATCGGGTAGATACCCGGCTGGAAGTACAAAGGGAACGGGGACTGGAACAGCCTTAGCAGGTCGCCAGTATAGACTTGATCGGCAGAAACCTGGCCACTGTCGAGCATCAAACTGGACACTCCCGAGCCGCCGGCAAAATCAGCCGTGCCATCATAGGCAGCGAGCGCGACGGTGGCGCTGGACGACAGGTCGGGCGATGGGGTCAGAAAATACCCGCCCGCACTCAGCCGCGCCGCCACCGCGGCCGACACGCTGACGGGTTGCGTATCGGTGTTCTCCAACGCAAGCGTGCCGACCAGCCGCCCGGTCACGGTCACCCGCGCCGCAACGAAAATGCCGTCCGCCTCGAACGGCCGGAAGCTCGTTGACTGGTAGCCGCTCGGATACGTGAACGTCGCGGTCTGCGTCGCCGTCAGGGCCATTGCCGTGTTCCCGCTTGATCTTAGTGTCCGTCCGGAAGGTTCATACCTGATTGCATAGTCTTCGCAGCATGAGGCGGATTGATGCCACTCGGATGAACGCCACCGCCATTCGTGTCAGATTCTCGAAGTCCTTTGCCAAACGGCGACAGCGGTTCAGCCAGGCCAGCGTC
>CAMBRC010000138.1 GCA_945869965.1 Asaia bogorensis | reverse complement strand
GTGACGGGCGCGGGTCTCGGTCGTCCACATGCTCGGCCTCGCTGATCGATGCAAGGGAGTGAGTCACAGGTGGTTCGCGCCGGGCAAGCCAATCTTCCGGGCAACAAACAGAAGATTCAAATGACTCATAATCCTTCCGGACGGACACTCAGGGAAATCAACCTCGCCCATTTGCGCCGCAGCTTCGGCGTGGTGTTGCAGGACAACTTCCTGTTCCGCGGCACCATCCGCGAAAACCTGCTGGCCGGCCGCCCGGGCCTGACCATCACCGATGCCGTTCGCGCGGCGCGGTTGGCCGGTGCGGAAGAGTTCATCGAGCGCCTGCCGCAGGGCTACGAGACCCAGATCGAGGAAGGCTCGCCCAACCTGTCCGGCGGGCAAAAGCAGCGTCTGGCGATCGCCCGTGCGCTGATCCACGACCCCCGCCTGCTGATCCTGGACGAGGCGACCAGCGCGCTCGACCCCGAGAGCGAGGCGCTGGTGAACGCCAATATCCAGCGCATCGCCCATGGCCGGTCGATGCTGATCGTCTCGCACCGGCTGTCCTCGCTGGTCGATTGCCATCAGATCCTGGTGCTCGACCAGGGGCGCGTGGTCGATATTGGACCGCACAAAGACCTGTTGGAACGCTGCTCGGTCTATCGCCAGCTTTGGCTGCAACAGCATCGGCACATGGAGAATTCCGGCAAGCCCGGAACGCCCAAGCCGGTGCTGGCCCAAGGCGATTGACGGCAGGAGACCAAAACAATGGCCAACTCTCCCGTGTCCGCGTCTGGCGCCAAGCCGCCGGCCGACAAGAACGATGCGCTGACACCGATGCTGCTGGAATTCCAGTCGCCTTCGGCCGCCCTCATTGAACAGCGGGTGCCGGCCGACAGCCGCTACACGCTGTGGGTGCTCGCCTCGATCTTCGTGGTGATGCTGGTGCTGATGGGCACCGTGCCGATCGACCGCGTGGTGGTCAGCCAGGGCAAGGTGGTCGCCACCGGCGGTGCCAATATCGCCATTCAGCCGCTGGAAACCTCGATCGTGCGCTCGATCGACGTGCGCGAGGGCCAGGTGGTCAAGGCCGGCCAACTCTTGGCCCGGCTGGACCCGACCTTCGCCGCCGCCGACGCCAGCTCGCTGGAAACCCAGGTCGCCAGCCTCAAGGCCGAGGTCGACCGGCTACAGGCCGAGGTCGAGGGCCGGCCCTATGTCGGCGACGGCACCGCGCCGAGCCAGTTGCAGTCGCTGATCTTCACCCAGCGCAGCGCCGAACGCAGCTTCAAGCTGGAGAACTACCGCCAGCGGATCGATGCCGTGCGCGTGCGCGTGTCCCAGGCGATGGCCGATGTCGACTCGTACTCCAGCCGCCTTGCCGTCTCGCGCCAGGTCGAGGCCATGCGCGTCGAGCTGGAGCGTCAGGCGGTCGGCAGCCGGCTCAACACCTTCCAGGCGCAACAGGAGCGCAACGAGGCCGCTCGCCTGCTGGACAGCGCCCGCTCCCAGGCGGTCGGCAGCCAGCGCGACCTGGAGGCGCTGATGGCGGAGCGCGACAGCTATGTGCAGCAGTCGCGCAACGAATCCTCGCAGCAATTCAACGAACAGGGCCGCAAGCTGAACGAGGCCGCCGAGAGCCTGAACAAGGCCCGGCTGCGCCGCGAGCTCGTCGAGATCCGCGCCAGCCGGGACTCCATCGTGTTGAGCGTGGCGTCGGTGAGTGTCGGCTCGGTGATGAGCTCGGCGGAGCAGTTCCTCACTCTGGTCGCGGTCGATGCGCCGTTGGAGATCGAGACGGTGGTGGATGGGCGTGACGCGGGGTTCGTCCAGGTGGGCGATCCCGTGACCCTGAAATTCGACACCTTCCCCTATTCGCTCTACGGCACCGCCGATGGCCGCGTGCAGGTGATCAGCCCGGACAGCTTCCGCAACCCCGCCGAAGACCGCACCCGCCAGGCCGGACGCTCGCGCTCGGCCAGCGCCGATTTCGGCAACACCTATTTCCGCGCCCGCATGTCGATCGACGCGCTGAAACTGCACAGCCTGCCGGACGGCTTCCGCGTGACCCCCGGCATGCCGGTGACCGCGGATATCAAGATCGGCAAGCGCACCGTGCTGGCCTACCTATTCGCCCGCGTCATGCCGGTGGCAACCGAAGGGCTGCGCGAGCCATGAGGGCGCAGGAGGATAGCAAGGCTGGGCTCCGCCCAGACCCGCCAGGGGCCGAGCCCCTGGACCTCTTGTATTTAAGGTCCAGGGGCTTGGCCCGTCACGCGCAAGCGTGCTTCGCACGACGCGGGTCCAGGGCAGAGCCCTGGCCTTACCTTGCTTCCTTGGATCAGCCCTAGCCATGTCCGGATCGCTACGCCGGCTGGCGGGAATGGTTTCGTCCAGCGCCGCCAAAATGAAGCGCGCCAAGGCGCTAATGACCGAGGGCAAGCGCGCCGAGGGTTTCCGCCTGCTTGCCCCGATCGCCCAGTCCGGGAATGCCGAAGCCGAATTCCTGGTGGCGCGCTGTTACCTGGAAGGTACCGGGGTGCCGCCCAGTGCCGCCGAGGGCGCGCGCTGGTTGGAACGAGCGGCCGCACAGGGTTTCCTGGAAGCCCAGTCGATGCTGGCGGCGCTCTATTTGCGTGGCATTCCCGGCATGGAGGCCGGCGCAGCACAACAGGGCGAGGCCGGCCTGCTGACCGGCGACCGGCCGGCGGCAGCACTGTTCGCCACCAGCGAAGCAGCGAAGCCGGATTTCGAGCGGGCGATTGCCTGGGCGACGCGGGCGGCGGATGCCGGCTCGGCGGACGGCCAGGCGCTGCTCGGCTTCATCCTGACCTCCGGCCCCGCGGAGGTGCGCGACCTCGACCGCGCCGAGGAGCTGTACCGTCGCTCGGCCGAGGCCGACTGCCCGCAGGGCAAGCTGGGCATCGCGCTGGCGCTGCTGCGCCGGGCTGAGCCCTCCGAGGCCGCCGCTGCGGCCGAGCATTTGCGCGGTGCCGCCGCCGCCGGGCTGGCGACGGCCCAGTACATGCTCGGGGTAATTACCGAACAGGGCCAGGGGGTTCCGGCCGACAGGGCTGCAGCGACCGAACTCTATCGCCAGGCCGCCGGCCGCGGCTTACGCAGCGCCCAGGCGCGCTACGGCTATGCCCTGATGAACGGCCTGGGCGTGGCGCGCAACCTGCAGGAGGGCGAGTCCTGGCTGCGCCGCGCCGCACTCCAAGGCGACCGCGATTCCGCCGCCCTGGTCGGCGATCTCTATTCGCGCGGCGGCGAATTGCCGCCCAACCATGCCGAAGCGGCGATGTGGTACCGCCGGGCCGCCGATGCCGGTCACAAGCTGGCCGCCCGCGCGCTCGGCCTGATGTACCTGACCGGCGCCGGGGTGCCGAAGGACCCGCGCGAGGCCGCCACCTGGTTCCGCCGCGCCGCCGAGGCCGGTGAGGAAACCGCGCGCTACGACCTCGCCAGCCTGGTGATGAAGGGCGAGGCGGCACCCGACGATTCCGTGCGCACCCGCGAATGGTTCCAACAAGCCGCCGCCACCGGCGACCTGGTAGCCGCCTATAACTACGGCATCTGCCTGGCCGAGGGCGTCGGCGTCGAGCGCGACGACGAACAGGCCGCGCAATGGCTGCGCCGCGCCGCCGAGGGCGTGGTCAATGCGCAGTACTGGTACGGCCGCATGCTGATCGAGGGCCGTGGCGTCGCAGCCAACCCCGAGGAGGGCCGGTCCTGGGTCGCCCGCGCCGCCGATGCCGGGATGCAGGACGCCCAGGTCGCGCTGGCCGAAATGTTCGTCAGCGGCCGCCGCGGCGCGCGTGACCACACCCAGTCCGAAACGCTGTTCCGCCGCGCCGCCGCGCATGGCCATGTCGGCGCGATGTTCGCCCTCGGCGCCCTGTTCGGCGGCGGGCACGACATCCCGTGGGACCGGCCGCAGGCCCAGCAATGGTTCCGCATGGCCGCCGAACGCGGCCACGCCCACGCCCAGATGATGCTCGGCCGCTACCTCGCGCGCGGACTGGCCGGCCAGCAGGACCCCGCCGAGGCCCGGCTCTGGCTGGAAAAGGCGCTCGCGCAGGGACTCAAGGACGTCCAGGGCGACCTCGCCAACCTGCCATTGCCCACATCGGCACCTGGCGCACCGGAAGCGCCGCCCGCCGCCCGATACGGCACCAACTGACCCGGATGGACGCCGCCGGACCGGAGCCACTCACCCAGGCCGCCTTCTTCCAGCAACAGGCCGGCGAGGCCTGGCAGGCCGGGCAGGCGGCGCTGCGCGACGGCGATCTGCAACAGGCGCTGTTCTGGCACGAACGCGCCTGGCGTCTCGCTCCGGACGACCCGGCCACGGCGCTTGCCCTGGCGGCGGCACGGCTGCGCGGCGGGGATGCGCTGGCCGCCCTGCCACTGCTGGAACGGGTGACCCAGCGGGTCGAATCGCGCGAGGCGCTGCTGCTGCTCGCCGCCGCCCGCCGCCGCGCCGGCCAGCCCAGCCAAGCCGCCGCCGCCCTGGCCGCGATGCTTGGCGCCCATCTGGTGACGCCGACCCCGGAACTCACCGACCTCGCCGATGCGCTGGTCCGTGCGCTGCGCCGGCCCGGCTGGTGCGGCGTGGCGCCGGACGGCAGCGCCATGATCCATCTCGCCGGAGGCCAGGCGGAAATCGCGCTCGACGGCAAGCCGTGGCGCGGCCGCGGCCCTGTGCCGCCGCACGCCGCCGAGATGACCGTCACCGTCGCCGGCCGCCCGTGCCTTGGCAGCCCGGTCGATCTGCGCCGCGCCCGCCGGGTGGAAGGCGTGGCCGCCGCCGCCGATGGCGGACTGTCCGGCTGGGCCTGGCAACCCGGCAATCCCGATGCCGACCCGGTGCTGCGCATCATCGCCGCCGACGGGCGCGGCGGCTTCGAGGTCACCGCCAGCGACCCCGATATCCCCGCCGCCGGCCCGCTGTCGCGCCCGCGCGGCTTTCATGTGCCGGCCGCCCGCCTGGCCGGGCTGCGCCGTCCGCTGCGGGTGCTGGCCAGCGACGGACGCGACCTCGCGGGCAGCCCGCTCGACCCCGACGCAGCACAGCGCGCCGCCGCCGCCATCGCCCGCGCCGTCGCCGCCCGCTACCCCCTGCGCGGCAAACCGACCGAAGGCGACGAACCGCTGCTGCACGCCGCCGCCGCCGCCACATTGCGCGGCCCCGCCGCCGCCGCGCCGATGGCACCCGGGCGCGCCGTGGCGGTGGTGATTCCGGCCTATCGTGGCCTGGACACCACGCGAGCCTGCCTCGACTCCGTGCTGGCCACGCTGCCCGCCGGCACCACGCTCGTGGTGATCGACGACGCCACCCCTGAACCCGCCCTGGCCGCACTGCTCGACGGGCTTGCCGCCGCCGGGCGCATCCGCCTGCTCCGCCACCAAGCCAATCGCGGCTTCCCCAGCAGCGCCAATGCCGGCATGCGCCTCGCCGCCCGCCTCGCCCCGGGCGCAGACCTCGTCCTGCTGAACAGTGACACCGTGGTCACCCCGGGCTGGCTCGACAGCCTGCGCCAAGCCGTCCACGCCGCCCCCGACATCGGCACCGCCACCCCGCTATCCAACGACGCCACCATCCTCAGCTATCCCAACCCGGCCAGCACCAACCGCCCCCCGGCCACATTGCGCCAACTCGCCACCCTAGCCGCGCGCGCCAACCCCGACATCGCCGTCGACATCCCCACCGCCGTCGGCTTCTGCATGTATCTGCGCCGCGAATGCCTGACCGCCACCGGCCTGTTCCGCGAGGACGTCTTCGCTCAGGGCTACGGCGAGGAGAACGATTTCTGCCTGCGCGCCAGCCATCTCGGCTGGCGCCACGTCGGTGTCCCCGGCGTGTATGTCGCTCATGCCGGTGGCCAGTCCTTCGGCGCCGCCACCTCGCCGCTGGTCGCCCGCAATCTCGCGGTCCTGGAACAGCTGCACCCCGGCTACGCCGCCACCATCGCCGCCTTCCAGCACGCCGACCCCCTGGCCGAGCCTCGCCGCCGCCTCGACGCCTTGCGCTGGCAAGCAGCCCGCTTGAAAGAGAGGGGCCACGCCAAGACCACCGACGGCGCCGTCCTCCTGGTCACCCACGACAGCGGCGGCGGCGTCGAACGCGTCGTGCGCGCCCGCTGCGCCGCCCTGCACCAGGCCGGCCGCCGCGCCATCCTGCTGCGCCCTGTCCCCGACCGCCACCGCGCCGGCGCCCAAGGCGGGCAGGCCTATCGGCCGGGCCTGGTCCAGATCGAAGACGGCGACGGCACCGCCTACCCAAACCTCGTCTTCGCCCTGCCGCGCGAACTCCCAGCCCTGGTCCGCCTGCTGCGCGCCGACCGCCCGGCGCTGATGGAAATCCACCACCTGCTCGGCCACGACCATACGGTGCTGCGCCTGGCCGCCCTGCTCGCGATCCCCGAGGAAATCCACCTGCACGACTACGCCTGGTTCTGCCCGCGCGTCACCCTGATTGGCCCGGCCGGGCGCTATTGCGGCGAGCCCGACGACCCGCGCGACTGCGAGGCCTGCGTCGCCGATGCCGGCCGCGCGATCGAGGACGACATTTCCGTTGCCGCCCTGCGTGCCCGCTCCGCCCGCGACCTCGTCCGGGCCCGCCGCGTCACCGCCCCCTCGGCCGACAGCGCCGCCCGCCTGCGCCGCCACTTCCCCACCATCGCCGCCGAACTCACGCCGCTGGAAGACGACGCCGCCGCCATCGCCGCCGGCCGCGCCCTTCCGCCCACGCTCCAGCGCCCCGGCGAACGCCGCCGCGTCGCGATCATCGGCGGCATCGGCATCGAGAAGGGCTACGACATCCTGCTCGCCTGCGCCCGCGACGCCGAGAAGCGCGACCTCCCCCTCGAATTCACCCTCGTCGGCCACAGCGTGGACGATCGCCGCCTGCTCGACACCGGCCGCGTCGCGGTCACCGGCGGTTACCGCGAGGGCGAGGGCGAGGTCTTGGTGCGCGCGCAACGCCCCCATCTGGCTTGGCTGCCCTCGCTCTGGCCCGAGACCTGGTGCTTCACCCTCGGCGTTGCCTGGCGCGCCGGACTGCGCGTCGCGGTGTTCGATATCGGCGCGCCCTGCGAGCGCGTGCGCGCCACTGGCCATGGCTGGGTGCTGCCGCTTGGCCTGCCCGCGGCCGCGATCAACAATGCGTTGCTTGCGATGAAACCCTGACCGCGCGATGTATGCACTTCGTGCGCCTGATCGTTGCCCCGGCCGGGGCGCTTGACCCGGCTTATCTGAGCCTCGGCCGGGCGCTTGACCCGGCCTGTCTGATCCGGCCTGTCCGTTGAGAGAGTGAGACCCTGCATGTCCGACGCTGCCGTCCGCCAAACCGCCCAGGCCCGCCAGGCTACCGCCGCCGGCCGGGTCAACGAGCTCAAGGTTTCCGGCAACCTGATGCGCCTGGAAACCGGCTTGTACTGCATCGTCAACAAGCCGATGGCCAATGCCGATGTTCATAGCGGCCTGCCCGGCGTGCGCCTGTCGCTGCCGCCCGGCATCGATAGCCGGCCCGAACAGGTCGAGATCACCACCTTCCGCGCCGATGGCTGGCTGTCCGGCTTCGGCGACGCCGCCCTGGTGCGGGTCCAGCAAGGGCCGGCCCATGTCCTGGTCACCATCTACCAGGCCCCCAACCATGCCGAAACCGCACCGAACATCCAGGTGGTGAAGCTGCTGGACAGCGTGCCGCCAGCCATGCCCGCCCTGGCCGGCGCCCAACCCGGCACAATGCCAAGCGGCCCGGTCGCCGCCACGCTCGACGATGCGCACGGCGCTGCCCATATCGCCGGCACCGGTGCCGCCGCCCCCGCCGAGGCGCCCGATACCCCGCGCGTGATGGACATGGTGGCGCACATCCAGGGCCAGGGCGATGTCGGGGCGCTGATCGGCGACCGCCTCGGCGAAGTCGGCAGCAAGCGCTGGATCGAAGGCTTTGCCATCGCCCCCGCCCATGACATCGCGCCATCGGACATCGAATACCAGGCCGTGCTCGGCCGCGGTTGGCTCTCGCCCTGGGTCGAAGGCGGCGAATTCTGCGGCAGCCGCGGCATGGCGCTCCCCGTGCTGGGCCTCAAGGTCCGCCTGCGCGGCGACGCCGCACGCGATTTCGAATGCACCTACACCGCCAGCTTCACCGATGGCACCCAGACCGCACTGGTCCCCGCCGGTGCGGCCTGCGAATCCGAAAGCCTGGCGCCGCTGGAATCGTTCCAGATCAACATCCGCTCGCGCGCCCCCGCGGCCCCCCGCGTGGCAGCCCCCTCCCGCGCGGCAGCAAGCGCCGAGCCGCCCGCCACAGCCAAGCCAAAACCCGCCGCCAAGGCACCCGCGCCCAAGCCCGCCGCCCCCCCTGCCAAACCGGCACCGCGCCGCCGCTAGCCCGCCGCGGCTTCACGCATGCGCCGCGCCACGACGCCCGCCGGGAATCCCCCCGGCCGGCCAGGGAAATCGCCGTGAAGTTCCTGTTCGTCCATCAGAACTTCCCGGCCCAGTACCAGCATCTCATCATGCACCTGCTGGAACGCGGCGGGCACGACATCGTCTTCATCTCCGAAGCGAACCAGAACGACATCCCCGGCGTCCGCCGCGTCCTCTACCAGAACGCGCCCACCAAGCTAGATGCCTTCCACCCCGCCGCCCATGACCTCGAACGCGGCGTCCGCCGCGCCGAACTCGTCGCCAACACCGCGCGCAACCTCAAGCGCCTCGGCTACACCCCGGACATCATCATCGGCCACCACGGCTGGGGCGAAATGCTCGACCTCGTCGACGTCTTTCCCGGCGTGCCCATCCTCGGCTACTACGAATTCTACTACCGCTCCGACGGCCAGGACGTCGATTTCGACCCGGAATTCCCCTTCAACCCCGCCGGCCTGCCGCGCATCCGCGCCATGAACGTCATCAACCACCTCGCCCACGCCCTCGGCCAGGCCGGTCAGACGCCGACCCACTGGCAATGGGACCGCTACCCCGACTGGATAAAGCCGGACATCGACATCCTGACCGAAGGCGCCCGCCTGGACATCTGCAAGCCCGACCCCGCCGCCCGCCGCCGCCCCTTCGCCATCGACACCTTCCGCGTCGCGCCGGCCGAAAAACTGGTGACCTTCGTCGCCCGCAACCTCGAACCCTACCGCGGCGCCCACACCATGATCCGCGCCCTCCCCGCCCTGCTGCGCGAGCGCCGTGACCTCAAGGTGGTGATGGTCGGCGGCAATGACGTCAGCTACGGCGCCCGCTGCCAAAACGGCACCTGGCGCGATCATTTCCTCAAGGAAATCGCCGGCCAGTACGACCCCGCCCGCGTCCTGATGCCCGGCCAGATCCCCTACGAGCGCTACCTGCACATGCTCCAGCGCTCCGACGTCCACGTCTATCTGACCTACCCCTTCGTCGCCTCCTGGTCGCTGCGCGAAGCCCTGGCCTGCGGCTGCGCGGTGATCGGCTCCGAAGTCGACCCGGTGCGCGAATTCGTCACCCACAACCGCAACGGCCTGCTCACCCCGTGCCTGGACCCCGAGCTGCTCACCGAAAAAGTGCTGACCCTGCTGGACAACACAAAACTCGCCGACAAACTCCGTGCCGGCGCCCGCCGCTATGCCGAAAAACACCTCGACATGAAATTGCACATCGCCGCCTACGCGAAGAAAATCCAGGCACTTACTGGGCAGAGGATCTGAAGAAGGGTCTTCTTTTTGTGAACAAAAAGAAGCAAAAAAACTTCATCCATTTACCTGCCCCCGCCCACCCGTCATCAACTCACTTGAACGCCCGCCGTTCCACTACGTGCGTCGCGTAGCTTCGCATTGGCGATGACGACGATTTTTCGCATCAGCGCGGTGACGGCAACGAGCGGTTTTTTGCCGTTCGCGACAAGCCTTCGATAAACCTCGCTG
>CAMBRC010000137.1 GCA_945869965.1 Asaia bogorensis | reverse complement strand
GCCCCGCACGACACCGCCCGATCGAGACCGCAAAAATCATCTCAAGCAAGGCTTCGACCGTCCTACGCCGCGCCACAGATCACCAACCAACTCAATCGACACCCGTGCAGACCGAATGACCAGTTACTCCACTCCGACAGGCTGCTAGGGGTGAAAGTTTTTTTGCTTCTTTTTTTCAGAAAAAGAAGACCCTTTCTTAACCATGTCCGCGCACCGAATCCTGCCGCAGTCGCGGATCAACCAGTGCGTAGGTCAAATCCACCACCGTGTTCAGCACTACAAACACCAACGACACAAGCATCAGATAGGCCGCCATCACCGGGATATCGACAAACGTCACCGCCTGGACAAACAGCATCCCCATCCCCGGCCACTGGAACACCGTCTCGGTGACCAGCGCGAAGGCGATCAGGTTGCCGATCTGCAAGCCGGTCACCGTGATCACCGGCATCAGGCAATTGCGCAGCGCGTGCCGAAAATGCACCGACCTGCTCGGCAACCCGCGCGCCCGGGCAAAGCGGATGAAGTCGGTACGTAGCGTCTCCAACATCTCGGCCCGCACCAGGCGCATCACCAGCGTGATTTGGAAAAGCGACAATGTGATGCTGGGCGAAATCAACGCCAGCCGTCCGGAGCCGGTCAAAAACCCGGTGCTCCACCAGCCCAACTGCACCACCTCGCCGCGCCCGAACGCCGGTAGCATCCCCAGCGTCACCGAGAACAACAAGATCAGCAGAATGCCAACGGCGAAGCTGGGTAGAGACACTCCCAGCACCGAAATGAACTGCAACGCCTGCGCCGGCCAGGAGTTTCGCGCCACCGCGGTATAGACGCCGAGCGGAATACCGATCGCCAGCGACAGGAACGTCGCCATCAGCACCAGCTCCAGTGTCGCCGGCAGTCGCTCGGCGATCAGCACGATCACATCCTGCTGGTTGCGATAAGAAATACCGAATTCGCCGCGCGCCGCATTGCCGACAAAGGCCGCGTATTGCAGCGGGAAGCTCCGGTCCAGCCCCAGCCGCGCGCGCAATTCGTCGCGCTGCGCTTGGCTCGCCTGCTCGTTCAGCATCAGCTCGACGGGGTCGCCGACGAACCGAAAGATCAGGAAGGCGAAGAACGCGACGGTGAGCATCACCCCCGCCGCGTTCAGCACCCGCTTGATCAGGAACGCGAGCATCCGCCTACTGCATCTTCGTCAGCCACAGCCGCGGCTTGTTGTCGCTGGCCTGCACCATCGTCAGCACGTTGCCGCGCATCGCCCAGGCCATCGGCTGCTGGTGCAGCGGGATGAACAGGTGCTCGCGCTTGATGATGTTCAGCGCCTCGGTCATCAGCGCGATGCGCTTGGGACGGTCCAACTCGACGCCGGCCTTGTCGATCAGCGCATCGACATCAGCCCGGCCCCAGTCGCCCCAGTTGAACACCCCGCCGGCGCCGCTCTTGCTGCGGATCACCTGCACCAGAATTGAATACGCATCGATCATCGGCTCGTTGGCCCAGCCGAAGGAGATGACGTCGAACTCGCCCTTCACCCGCTTCGGCGTCTGCTGGCTGCGCGGCGCGAGGTCCAGCGTCGGCTTGAACCCGGCGCGCGTCCACATGGAGGCCACTGCCTGGCAGAACTCCTCCTCGTTCACCAGGCCGTCGCTGACGCAGTTCATGTTGAATGAAAAACCGTTGGGATAGCCGGCCTCGACCAGAAGTTTCTTGGCGCCGTCAACATCGAACGGAAGCCGCTCATCCATCGCGGGCGTATAGCCGGGGATTGCCGGCGCCACGATCGCGCCAGTGTTGCGCGACAATCCGCGCATCGCCCGCTTCTGCACCGCATCGATATCGATTGCGCGATACAGCGCCTCACGAACCCGGCGATCCTGCAACGGGTTGCGGTCCCGAATGTCGCTGCCGGTCAACTGCGGCTTGAGGTTGAACGCGAAATACACTGTCCGCAGCTCATTGCTCTGCAACACCTTCACACCGGGTGCGGCCGCCAGCCGCGGCAAATCCTGCAACGGGGCCACATTGGTGAAATCGATCTCGCCCGAAAGCATCGCCGCCACCCGCGTCGCCGCCGAGGAAATTGGGGAAAATTCGATCCGCGCGATGTTGTGCTGCGGCTTGTCCCACCATTTCGGATTCACGACATAGACCGTCTTGGCGTCCGGCCGGCGCGACTCGACGATGAATGGTCCCGTCCCATTGGCGTTGTCGGTCGCATAGCCCTTGATGCTCTTGCCGCTATCCGTCGGCAGCAGGGCGTTGTTCGCCTCCATCCATTTCTTCGACAGGATGAAGATGTTGGTCAGGTCATTCAGCAGCAACGGATACGGCCCGTTGACCTCGATCTCGACAGTATGATCGTCGATTTTGCGCGACGACTTGTAGGCTGGAAGATTACCCTTCAACGGCGACGTCTCATGCGTCACCCGCTCCAGAGAGGCAATCACGTCGTCAGCGGTGAACGCCTCGCCATTGTGGTACGTCACCCCTTGGCGCAGCGTGAACCGCCACACTGTCGGGGACACCGTCTCCCACTTCGTCGCCAGCGCCGGCTCGATGCCGAGCTCGCCGGTATACCGCACCAGGCCTTCATAAACGTGGTTCAGCACCGAAAGGGTAAAAGTCTCGCCGAAGGAGTAAGGGTCCAGCGAGGCAATCTCCCGCGCAGCACCCCATTTCAAAGTCTTGCCTGTCTGAGCCGCCGCCTCGCCGCCGCCAACTCCCCACAGCGCCAGCGCCATCGAGACGCCCAGCAGCCATTTGCAGCGCGATCGAGATCCCATCTGCGATGTTGACCGTCTCTTACCGTTCGCCATCCGTTGCGGGCGAACGAAATACGCCCCATTTCCCAGCAGCGCTGCCTGCATTCCGGGCAGATTGCGCCCAGATAAAATGCAGTATTGCATGCACTCTAGGGATCGTATTGCATACAATTCTGACCTACAAGGAATTTCCGACCGAGATCGAGGAAACGGCGATGGCGCCTATCAGCAGGAAACCGACCGCCGGCCATCCGCTGGAGGCAACCCCCGCCGGCGCCCGCGCGCTCGCGGTCTATCGTGCCCTGCGCCGCGCCATTATCGAGCAGGCGCTGCTCCCTGGCACCAAACTGCCCGAGGACACCATCGGCGAGCGTTTCGGCGTCAGCCGCACCCTGGTCCGCGAGGCGCTGACCCGGCTGGCGATCGAAGGCCTCGTCGAGGTCAAGCCCAACCGCGGCGCCACCGTGGCGCAACCCAGCCTGGACGACGCCCGTGATGCCTTCGAGGTGCGCCGTGGCCTCGAACGTCTGGTAATGGAGCGCCTGGCGGGCGGGCTATCCAGCGAACAGGCCCGCGCCCTGCGCGACCACATCGCCCGCGAGGACGCCGCCAGCGAGCGCGGTGGCCCCGAATTCATCCGCCTCGCCGGCGACTTCCACCTGTTGCTCGCCCAGATGACAGGCAACGCCCTGCTGGAGCGCTTCGTTGGCGAGGTCTCGTCGCGCTGCGCCCTGGTGCTGGCGATGTACGACCGCCCGCATTCCTCCGAATGCGCCATCTCCGAACACCGCCAGATCCTGGCGGCCCTTCTGGCCGGCGACGCCGCCAAGGCCATCGCGCTGATGGACGCCCATCTCGAAGCGATCGCCCATCGCGCCGTCCTGGCACGTTCCGCCCCGGCGGACATCCGCCAGCTCCTGACCCCCTACGCCGACAGCGAAGGCCTGCGGCCCGCCGAGCGCCCGTGAGGACCATATGACCGTCACCTTTGACTTCGCCGCCCTGACGCCCCGCGAGCGTTACAAGCTGCTGATCGGCGCCGTCGTCCCCCGGCCGATCGCCCTGGTCACCACCATCTCCCGCGACGGCATCGTGAACGCCGCGCCGTTCAGCTTCTTCAACTGCCTCTCCGCCGACCCCGCCATCCTCGCCCTCGGCGTCGAATACCGCCCCACCGGCCCGCAAAAAGACACGCTGCAAAAAGACACGGGCCGCAACGTCCGTGAAACCCTGGCCTTCACCGTCAACATCGTCTCAAACGCCATCGCCGAAGCCATGAACATCTGCGCCGTCCCCTTCGAACCCGGCATCGATGAACTCGCCGCCGCCGGCCTCACCGCTCGCCCCGGCGTGAAGGTGCCATGCCCCTGGATCGCCGAATCGCCCGCCGCCTTCGAATGCCGCCAACACACCACCCTGGGGATCGGCAACTCCCGCGAGATCATCCTCGGCGAAGTCGTCTTCGCGCACTTCGCAGCCAACGTCATCAGCCCCGACAATCATCACGTTGACCCTGCGGCCCTGGACGCCATCGGCCGCATGGGCGGCCACAGCTACAGCTCAACCCGCGACCGCTTCGACCTGCCAACCATGTCGGTTGATCAATGGCGTGATCCCGAGGCGAACAAGCGAAGATAAGAGTCTTCTTTTTGTGAACAAAAAGAAGCAAAAAAACTTCATCCATTGGCCAGGAACGAGCGCCGAGGCCTCGCGACCGGGAGCCTGGATATTCGGACTGGCAAACGGGGAAAGTTTTTTTGCTTCTTTTTGTTCACAAAAAGAAGTCTTGCCTTCCTACAGCTTCAGCTCCTGCTTCACCAACGCCACCCAATACGCCACTCCATACGGAATCGCCTCGTCGTTGAAGTCGAACTTTGGCGTATGCACCCCCGCCGAGCTTTCGCCGTTGCCCACCCGGATGAACGCCCCCTGCTTGTGCCGTAGCATATAGGCGAAATCCTCCCCGCCCCCGGTCTGCGCCATATGCGGGTTCACCGCCGCGGCCCCGACCACCGCGCTTGCAGCGGCGATCGCCACATCGGTCGGCTCATCGGCATTGACCAGCGGCTCCGCCACCCAGACGAACCCGACCTCTACGCCCGCCCCATGCAGCGCCGCCAGTCCCTCGGCCAGTTCCCGAATACGCCGCTCGATAATCACCTTGGTCGCGTCGCTATAGTGCCGCGCGGTGCCTGAAACGGTCATCTCCGCCGGCATCACATTGGCTGATTCCCGATCCCCGCCCCCAATATGCCCAACGCTGATCACCGCCGGATCGAACGCCGAGATGTTGCGCCCAACGATCGTCTGCAAGCCCAGCACGAAATGCGCCTGCACGATCGAGAGGTCCACCGACAGGTGCGGCGTGGAACCACCATGTCCCCCCTGGCCGGTGAAGCGCACATGGAACATGCACCCGCCGGCCATCGCCGCTCCCTTGCGAATCCCGAATTGCCCCACCGGCATCCCCGGCGAATTGTGCATCCCGTACAGCGCGTCACAAGGAAACCGCTCCAGCAGTCCATCGGCCAGCATCGCCAGCGCCCCCCCGCGCCCCTCCTCGGCCGGCTGAAAAATCAGGTGCACCGTCCCGGCGAAATCCGGATGCTCCGCCAGGTGCCGCGCCGCCCCCAGCAGCATCGTGGTATGCCCATCATGCCCGCATGCGTGCATCACCCCGGGATGGGTCGAGGCATGCGCCGCCCCGGTCGCCTCAACGATCGCCAGCGCATCCATATCCGCTCGCAACCCAATCGCCCGCTGCCCCGGCAACCGCCCGCGAATGGTGCCGACCACCCCGGTCTTGCCGACTCCCTCGGTCACCTGCACCCCCCACTCCCGCAGCTTCGCCGCCACCAGCGCCGCGGTGCGCACCTCCTCCAGCCCCATTTCCGGATGCGCATGAATATCGCGCCGAATGGCCACCAGCTCCGCCAGCCAGGGCTGGATCTCCGCGATCGTCGAATTGTCGGTCATGCGGCATCTCCTGAAACGCGGCCGCATCCTGCCACCCGCCAGCCCTAGCGGCTACCAGGTATGCTCCGCCTCGTGCGGCGGATGCTCCAACCGCAACACCGCATCCCACCGCGCCAGCGCCTCCCGCCCGCGCACCCCCTCCAGCAACCCCGCCCCCGCCGCCTGCGTCGCCGAAAACCGACCGAACACCAGCGAGGCCAACGTGTCCGGCGTCAGGGTGAAATCCACATCCTGTCCATCGATCCGCGCCGCCTGCGCCCCCTCCGCCGACGTCACAACCCGCCAGGCCCCGGCGTTCCACGCACAGAACGAATCTACCAGCTCAAACCGCAATTCCGACGCCCCGGCGTAAGGCCGCTGCGCCATCGCATCCTCCACCGTCACCAGCCGCGCCATGATCCCGTCCCGGACCGACTGGTTCAGCTGCCGCGGCTCCACCAGCATCAACGGCAACGGATCGTCCGCCGGCGCATTGTCCCAAAGCACCTCGTCCACGTTGTCATACCCCGCCAACGCCTGCCACAGCGCCTGATGCGCCCCGGCCGTCAGCGCAAACAAATCATTCACCCGCAACTGGCGCGGCCGGCCCCCCCCGCCATGGCAATACACCACATACCCCAGCGTCTCACCGGCCTCCGCATAGGCCAGCACCACCCGGTTCTGCCCCGCCGGCGCCGTCTGCAAGGCCCCCGCCTCCCACATCGCCCGCCCTCGATGCACCAGCCCGGTCCGCGCCTCGCGATACCGCCGGTACACCTCCACCAGCACCCCGAATTCGGCCTTCGGATCAACCTCGCGCAACACCCCGCGCGTCGTCAGCGGCCGATGGAACGCAATATCCCGCGGCGCGATCCGATACCCATGCCGCTGATGCACGCTGCCATAGCCATAGCGCTGATAGAT
The DNA here is from genome assembly GCA_945869965.1 of Asaia bogorensis. Taxonomy (GTDB): domain Bacteria; phylum Pseudomonadota; class Alphaproteobacteria; order Acetobacterales; family Acetobacteraceae; genus CAMDGX01. The sequence goes on along the minus strand of CAMBRC010000137.1, from coordinate 3,418 downwards.
CGCCACCCAAGCCGGATGCAGCCCGGCAAACGCCACCTCCCGCGCCTCATGCATCAGCTCGAAATGCCGCTGCACCACCGCCCTGAGATACCCCCGCCGCCGATGCGCCGGATGCGTCGAAACCTGCGTCACCCCCGCAATCCGCACCGCCCGCCCATTCAACCGGATCTGCAACGGCCAGGCCGCCAGCGTCGTCGCGACCGCCCCATCGACGAAGGCGCACATCGTCCACTCCGCCGCCATGCCCTCGAACATCTCCGCCGGCAACGCCAACTGCCGCGAAGCCTGGCGGGCAAAATCCCCCATCTCCTCGACCCGCGCCGGCCGTATCTCCACAACAGGCATGCTGCTCCCCCCAAGTCGGTCAGCGAGCCCGGATGTCAAAGGAATTGGCGGACCCGAATGGATTCGTACCATCGGCCTCTGCCTTCGAAGGGCGTCGCATATGACCTGTAGCGTAGTGCAACGGTTTGTGGAGGCCTGTCAAGATTCTGATATTAGGCTATTTTTGACCGACTGCCCCTTGCGACCGTTTGTGACGATCTGTGGATATCTTTTGCCTATGTGTTACCTGGCCGCGGCTAGGTAACAGATGCGGATGGTGCGATGGCGGGCGAGCGAACGCGAATTGGGTTGCGCGAGATGCGCGCCCTTGGGCCGGGCGAAAAGGTTTGGGATACTGGCGTTGCAGGCTTCGGAGCGCGTCGCCAGCGGAGCGAGGCGGTTGTCGACATCCTTATGTTCCGCACCGGCGACGGACGGTTGCGGCGCTTTACCATCGGGCGGCATGGCGCACCCTGAACGCCGGACACGGCGCGGGATCGGGCGCGGGAACTGCTGGTCGACGTGTCCAAGGGCATCGACCCCGCCACTGAAAAGAAAGAGAAGCGGCACGCCGCCACCGTCACCGACCTGTGCGACCAGTATATCGAGTACGCCGAAGACGGGCGTTTGCTGACCCGCCGTGGCATTGCCAAGAAGCCATCCAACCTTCTCACCGATCGCGGTCGGATCGCCTGGCACATCAAACCGCTGACCCGGGAAGACCTGAAAGCCACAGGCAACGACCAACGGCGCCTATGGATACCCACCAACCTTCGCGCCATCGAAGTCGCACTTGCTGGCCGCGCGGCACCGCGGCCCTAATGCGCGGTCTATCCGCCCATCAACGAATCCGGGGCATCCGGCAAAGTCACCGTGACATATGCCGACCGCGTGGTTTCGCCGTACGGGCCGCAGGCCATGCGCGACATCCGCCGCCACGCCCGCGGCACGCTCGGGCGGCTGGTGCGTTATCCCGAACTGCTCGCCATGGTGTGTGCGGCACAACGCAACGACGCCGCCGAAGACCGCCGCATCGCCGAAGCAGCCGGCGCAGTTATGGAAACATTGCGCGCCAGCCGCCTGGTTGCCCACGGACAGCCCAGCCTCGCCAACGGCGACCACGATCGCAGCGCCGCCCTGACTGCCGCCGGCTATCCCGTGGCGTCCGCCACCCTGGCCACCAAAGCCACCCGCGGTGGCGGAGGTGGAAGCGTGCAGCGCCGAGATGGTGGATGGGCGAGCGCGGCGAACTCCTGAATGTGGTCGCCGATCTGCGCGACATGACAAACGCGGGACCGGCTGATTGGGAAGCCTGGAACCGCATCGGCATGGCGCTATGGGCTGCCACGGGTGGCGGCGAAGCAGGTCGGGACGCCTGGCACGCAAGGTCCGCCCGAAATGCCGCCTGTGACCCGGCTGCCACCGACGAGAGATGGGACCATCCCGGTGGTGGACGACACGTCAAGGGTGATCGGCCGGCTGGGGGCTCCGGGTCGCGAGTCTTTGCGTCGTATGCCACCGCCCGCCAACCCAGCGCACAATATCAGACGCCGAGGTATCGGTGCGGCACGGCGGGGTCTTCGTCCAGAGCGGCGGGCGTGCCGGTCCAGACGGTGCGGCCCTTTTCGATGATGGTCATGCGGTCGGCCAGGCCGCGCAGGGCGGCGAGGTGCTTGTCGACGACGAGGATCGACTGGCCTTCGGCTTTCAGCGCGGCGAGGCAGGCCCAGATTTCGGTGCGGACCAGGGGGGCGAGGCCTTCGGTGGCTTCGTCCAGCACCAGCAGGCGGGGGTTGGTCATCAGGGCGCGGCCGATGGCGAGCATCTGTTGTTCGCCGCCGGAGAGGGTGGCGGCGCGCTGGCTGGCGCGTTCGGCGAGGCGAGGGAAGAGGGTGTGGATGCGCGCGATGGTCCAGGGGCCGGGGCGGGCGGTGGCGATGAGGTTTTCGCGGACGGTGAGGGTGGGGAAGACCTGGCGGCCCTCGGGGACCAGGCCGATGCCGAGGCGGGCGATGGCGTGCGAGGGCATGGCGGTGAGGGTGCGGCCGCGGAAGGTGATGCTGCCCTGGCTGGGCATCAGGCCGAACAGGCAGCGCAGGGTGGTGGTCTTGCCCATGCCGTTGCGGCCCATGAGGCTGACGACCTCGCCTTCGGCGACGGTGAGGGTGAGGTCGAACAGCACCTGGCTGTGGCCGTAGGATGCTTGCAGGGCGTGCATGGCCAGCATCAGGGCTGGCCCAGATAGGCGTCGCGCACGGCGGCGTTGGCGCGGATGGCGGCCTGGGTGCCGGTGGCGATGGCGCGGCCGGCGAGCAGGACGGTGATCACGTCGGCGAGGGCGAAGACGGCGTCCATGTCGTGTTCGACGAGCAGGATGGCGAAGCGGCCCTTGAGGCTGGCGAGCAGGGTGGTCATGGCGGCGGTTTCGGTGGGGCCGAGGCCCGCCATGGGCTCGTCGAGCAGCAGGAGGCGGGGGTTGGTGGCCAGCGCCATGGCGAGTTCGAGCTGGCGGCGCTCGCCGTGGCTGAGGTCTTCGGCGGGGATGTGGGCGCGCGGCGCCAGGCCGACCTGATCCAGCAGGGCCATGGCCGGGGCGGTGAGGCTCGGGTCGGTGTCCGAGCGGCGCCAGAGCCGGAAGGAGTGGCCTTGGCGGATCTGTTCGACCAGGGCGACGTTGGCCAGGGCGGTGGCCTGCATCAGGACCTGGGTAATCTGGAACGAGCGGGTCATGCCGAGGCGGACGCGGGCGGGGATGGGGCGGTTGGTGATGTCGGTGCCGGCCAGGCGGATGGTGCCGGAATCGGGGGCGAGTTCGCCGGCGAGCAGGCCGATCACGGTGGTTTTGCCGGCGCCGTTGGGGCCGATCAGGGCGTGGATTTCGCCCGGGGCGATGGCGAGGTCCAGGGCGTCCGTGGCGGTGACGCCGCCGAAGCGTTTGGACAGGCCGCGGATTTCGAGCAGGGCGGTCATCGTCCCCCCAGCGCGCCCCAGAGGCCGCGGCGGGCGAGGAGGACGACGGCGACGAGAATGGGGCCGAGGACGATCTGCCAGTGCTCGGTCCATTGGGCGAGGAGGCTGTGCAGCAGCACCATGG
>CAMBRC010000136.1 GCA_945869965.1 Asaia bogorensis | reverse complement strand
CATCGAAGGCTGGTACAATCCAGTGCGGCTCCATTCGGCGCTGGGATATCGTTCGCCAATGGCCTACGAAGCAGACATGCAATCCACCGTGACCGACGCCTAGCCCGCAAGCCGACAAACCGTCTACCGAAACGGGGCAACCCCAGATGTCCTGGGCGAGCGGGTGCAAGGGGACTTCCCGAACCGAATTGCCGGTCTTGGCGAAGGCCTCATCGACCTTGATGCCAGTGCCCTTGCGGGTCACGTCGCAGACACGTAGCGAGCAGACCTCGTTGGCCCTGGCGCCGGTCAGCAGGGCGAGGCGCAGGAGGTCCCAGACAGCGGCCCCGTAGGACCACTTCCGGCCCTCGTTCGGATTGGCCCGGAGCAGCTTCACGACCTCCTCGGGTTCGTATGGCCGGTGGCCGCCTATCTCAATCTTGCGGCGCCTATCCTTGGCCTTGAGGCCCTCTGACAGGCCCTGCCAGACGTTGGCGGACACAACCTCGCGCTTGGCGGCCCACTTCCACAGCATGCTCAATGACGAGTGCAGTCGGGCAATGGTCTTGGGGGCGAGGCCGTGGTCCTGCTCCAATCCCTCAACGAACCGGGCCGCCCGGTCCTTGGTGATGCGCTCCATCCCTGTGGCCGCCAGGACAATTTCCGGCTGGTCAGGGGGACCGCCTTGCCGGTCAGCAGCCTCCTTGGCGAGGAACCCCCCCAGGCGCCGCAGGGCTGTCCTGTGCTGGAGAACGGTTCCTGCCCTCAGCCTGGAACTCTCAGCCGCCAGCCACCTGTCAGCCACCAGCGAGATTGGGGTTTGGGCACTCGTGGCGATGTCATAGAAGGTGTGGAACGCCTCTGCCCCGTGCCGTTCGCCGACATCAACAGCGACATCCAGGATGTGGGCGCGCACCACGTCCTTCTCGGTGCCTTGATATGTAGGGCCACCGTCATCACCATCATCCCCAGAGTAGATAGGTGCGTCAGAGGCCCGCTCGGCCTCCGCTCTGGCCCTCATGGCCTCATCCACGATCCGGCAGGGGCCACCCCAGGAGGGCTTCCAGGTGCCTGACAGCGGCGCGCAGCCTTTGCCAGTCAGCCCGTCATCGAGGCTACGGCGAATGTCCTCCAGCGCGGGGCCGATGCGTTTGCGGGCCTCCTTGAGGTCCCTGGTCTGGAGAGTGCGGACAACCTCTCGGCGGCCAGCGTCGTGCCAGCGGTCCTTCGGGATCGTGAACCGGGCGTAGTAGGTCAGTCCAACGCGGCGGATGTGGGCCATGTCCGGGGGCTCCTTGGGGCCTTGGACACGCCGTTTGACCATTACCGCTCCGGTAGTCGGGCTTACCGCTGGGGACCTATAAGGTCTTGAAGTTCCACGTTTTTAAGGACGTGGCTGGGGGACCTGGATTCGAACCAAGGATGCCCGGGTCAGAGCCGGGAGTTTTACCGCTAAACTATCCCCCAAGCGGCGGGCCCCTGAATTTCAGGGAGCGGCCGAGTAGCACGGGGCTTTTCGGGGCGCAACCGCTGCTTGCGGCAAACATGCGCCGGGTTGCATTCCGTGCTTGCCCTGGCGGGCTGTGGCGGCGAGAAATACCGTCTGACACTGTGGAACGCCATGGCCGAAATCGACCAGATCATGCCGGACGCGCGACGGCCGGGGCCGCAGGCCTTTGCCGCCATCGATCTGGGGACCAATAATTGCCGGCTGCTGGTGGGGACACCGGCGGGCGATGGGTTTCGTGTGGTCGATAGCCTGAGCCGCACCGTGCGGCTGGGCGAGGGGTTGCATGATACCGGGATGCTCGGCGAGGCGGCGATGGATCGGGCGATCGTGGCGTTGCAGGGGTGTGTGCAACGCCTGGCGCGCCGGCCGATCCGGGCGTTGCGGGCGGTGGCGACCGAGGCGTGTCGGCGGGCGGGCAATGGGGCGGCGTTTATTGCGCGGGCGCGGGCGGAGACCGGGTTGCCGTTGGAGATCATTTCGGCGCGCGAGGAGGCCGAGCTGGCGTTGGATAGCTGTGCGTCGTTGCTGCAGGGGGCGGCGCGGCGGGCGTTGCTGTTTGATATCGGCGGCGGGTCGACCGAGGTGACTTGGGTGCGGTTGGGCGAGGCGGCGCCGCAGTTGATAGGCACGGTTTCGTTGCCGCTCGGGGTGGTGACGCTGGCCGAGCGGTGGCCGGATGCGGCGGATACGGCCGCGGGGTTTGATGCCATGGTCGACGAAGTGGAGCGGCAGTTGCGGCCGTTCGAGGCGGTGCACCGGATCCGCCAGGAAGTGCGCCAGGGTGGGGTGGTGCTGTTGGGGACGTCGGGGACGGTGACGACGCTGGCGGGGATTGCGCTGGATTTGCCGCGGTATTCGCGGGCGGCGGTGGACGGGACGGTGATGCAGAGCGAGGCGGCCCAAGCGGCGCTGGAGGTTTTGCGCGGGTTGGGGCGGGCGGGATTGGCGTTGCATCCGTGTGTCGGGCCGGAGCGGGCGGAGTTCGTGTTGCCGGGCTGTGCGGTGTTCGACGCCATTCATCGGTTGTGGCCGGCGCCGCAGGTGGTGGTGGCGGATCGGGGGCTGCGCGAGGGAATGCTGTTGCGGTTGATGCGGGCGCCGCGGCGGGAGAGGCGAGGGCTGGCGGACGTGGTGCAGCCGGCGTAGGAGGCGGCATGGCAAAGCAACCTCCCATTCGGCCAGGCGCTGGTCGCAAGAAAACGCCGGGCAAGACTAAGGCTCCGGTGAAGGCTTCGATCAAGGCGACGGCGGTGAAGCTGACGCCGGGCAAGACGCCGGCGGGGAAGAAGAAGCGCAGCGGGACGACGCGCGGGTTGACGGTGATGCTGCGCAGCGGGCGGGGGCGGACGACGGCGAGCCAGGAATGGCTGAAGCGGCAGCTCAATGATCCGTATGTGGCGTTGGCGCAGGCGCAGGGGTGGCGGTCGCGGGCGGCGTTCAAGCTGATCGAGATGGATGACCGGTACAAGCTGATCAAGCCGGGGATGCGGGTGGTCGATCTCGGGGCGGCGCCGGGTGGGTGGTGCCAGGTGGCGAAGAAGCGCGAGGCGGGGCAGGTGGTGGCGCTGGATTTGTTGCCGGTGGACGGGATTGCCGGGGTGACGATGCTGGAGGGGGATTTCAACGATCCTGACATGCCAGATCGGTTGCGGGCGGCGATGGGCGGGCCGGCGGACCTGGTGCTGTCGGACATGGCGCCGAATACCACCGGGCATAACGCGACCGACCATTTGCGGATCATCGCCCTGGCCGAGCTAGCGCTGGATTTTGCCATGAAGGTGCTGGCGCCGGGCGGGGCGTTTGTGGCGAAGGTGTTCCAGGGCGGGTCGGAGAAGGAGATGCTGGCGCCGATGAAGCTGGCGTTCGCCACCGTGCGCCATGCCAAGCCGCCGGCGAGCCGCAAGGAAAGTAGTGAGCTTTATGTGATTGCGACGGGGTTTCGCGGGCGCGGCGAGGGCGGTTGATGCGGTATTTCGTATCGAAATGATGTAGGAATAATATAGGCGCGGTTGCGGGTTCGCGCGACTGGGCCCCTGCGGCGGGTTCGGGTGGGGCTCGCGCCTTGCTGGGGTGGAATGTCGGGCGCCGGGCGGTTCGCGTTATCGGGTGTTGGTGCGGAGAGTCGGGCTGCACTTCGCTTGTCCGGCCGGCGATTTTTGCTGGATGCGGCGGGATATTCGGTGCCTGGCAGGCGGCGGGCGCGGGGGGATGGGCGCGGCGGCGCGGCGTGGTGGCGGTGCGGCTGCGGACCCGTGCGACCGAGGTTTGGGGCGTCGGGCTGCTCATCGCGGGGAGAGCCGGGAGATTGCCGGATTGCCAGAGGCGGAGGATTTGTTCCAGGCGGCGGAAGATGCGCGCGAAGATGGCGGCGATGGCGGCTGCCATGGCGGCGGACAGAATCGTGGTGTCAGCGTTGGGGGTGGTGGGGGAGGCGCGCAAGCCAGCGAACTGGTCGGCCAATGTGGTTCCTGTTTCCATTGGGGTGGATACTAACTAACTTAAATCGGTGAATCAAGGAATTTTTTGCTTGGCGGTGTGATTTTTTGGCGATGCGCGAATGGAGTAAGAAGCGTGGATGTTTCGCTTCGCTCAACATGACGGCGTCGGGGCGGTTGGCAGTGACGAGGGGGTTGCAGGCGAGCGGTGGCGGGCGGTATTACTAGATACAATGTAATCCTTACCGGAGCCGCCATGCCGACGACGATGACCAGCAAGGGCCAGGTGACGGTGCCCAAATCCGTGCGCGAGGCGTTGGGGCTTGGGCCGGGTAGCGCTGTTGCGTTCGATATGGATGCCGAAGGGCGGGTCGTTGTGACCAAGGCGGGGACGACGCGGCCGGCGAGATCGCGCTTCGACCGCCTGCGCGGGGCTGCCGGGGCTGGGATGAGCACGGACGAGGTGATGGCGCTGACGCGTGGCGAGTGAGGGGACGCTGGTTGACACCAACGTGTTGCTCGACCTGGTGACCGACGATCCGCGCTGGGCGGGCTGGTCGGTGCGGGAGTTGGAGCGGGCGGCGTTGCGTGGGCGGTTGGTGATCAACGATGTGATTTATGCCGAGCTTTCCGTGCGCTTTGCGGGGATCGAGGCGTTGGACGCGATGGTGGCGGTGGTTGGGTTGTCGCTGGAGGCGTTGCCGCGGCCGGCGTTGTTTTTGGCGGGGAAGGCGTTTCTTGCGTATCGGCGGCGCGGCGGCGGGCGCAGTGGGGTTTTGCCGGATTTCTTTATCGGCGCGCATGCGGCGGTGGCCGGGCTGACGTTGCTGACGCGGGATGCCGGGCGGTACCGGGGGTATTTTCCGACCGTTGAGGTGATGGCACCGGGGTAGTTCGTTCGACGTGACGGTTTGGGGCGGCCCCCCTCCGGCTCCCCCCGCAAGCGGGGGGAGGGAAGCAAGAAGCAAGCGGATGAAGTTTTTTTGCTTCTTTTTGTTCACAAAAAGAAGATTCTTCCTGCTTGCGTCGGCCGGAGCATGGGATTAAGGAGGGCCGCCAAGGTAGCGGAAAGGTCCGGCCATGGCACCCCCAGATACACAGTCTCATTCACTCCCCACCAGTGGTGCGGGGGTGTCCTCGCGCATCTCCGAAGCATTGGCTTTCGATGACGTTTTGCTGGTGCCCGGATATTCCGAGGTGCTGCCCACTTTGGTCAAGACGCACACCAAGCTGACGCGGGCGATTTCGCTGAACATTCCGCTGGTGTCTTCGGCGATGGACACGGTGACCGAGAGCGGGATGGCGATTGCCATGGCGCAGCATGGCGGCATCGGGGTGATCCACAAGAACCTGGAGATCGACGAGCAGGCGGCGCAGGTGCGGCGGGTGAAGAAGTTCGAGTCGGGGATGGTGGTGAACCCGATCGCGATTCATCCCGACATGACGCTGGCCGAGACGCGGGCGCTGATGGTGCTGCATCACATCAGCGGGTTTCCGGTGACGGAGCGGGAGACCGGGCGGCTGGTGGGAATCCTGACGCACCGCGATGTGCGGTTCGCGACCGATCCCAACCTGCGGGTCTATGAGCTGATGACGCGGGAAAACCTGATTACCGTGCGGGCCGAGCATGCGGCCGAGCAGGCGAGGGAGTTGTTGCACAAGCATCGGATCGAGAAGCTGCTGGTGGTGGATGACCATTATCGCTGCGTCGGGCTGATCACGGTGAAGGACATGGACAAGGCGGTGGCGCATCCGCTGGCCAACAAGGATGAGCTGGGGCGGCTGCGGGTGGCCGCCGCGTCGGGGGTGGGGGATGAGGGGTTTGCGCGGACCGAGGCGCTGATTGCCGCCGGGGTGGATGTGGTGGTGATCGATACCGCGCATGGGCATTCCGCCGGCGTGCTGGCGGCGGTGGCGCGGATCAAGAAACTGTCCAATGCGGTGCAGGTAATCGCCGGCAATGTGGCGACGCCCGAAGGGGCGCAGGCGTTGATCGATTCCGGGGCTGACGCGGTGAAGATCGGCATTGGGCCAGGCTCGATCTGTACCACGCGGGTGGTGGCCGGGGTGGGGGTGCCGCAGTTTACCGCGGTTTTGGAAACCGCTGCCATCTGTCGTGCTGCCGGGGTGCCGGCGATCGCCGATGGCGGCATTCGCACCTCGGGCGATATCGCCAAGGCGATCGGCGCCGGGGCAGATGCCGTGATGATGGGCAGCGTGCTGGCCGGGACCGACGAGGCGCCGGGCGAAGTATTTCTGTATCAAGGGCGTAGCTACAAATCTTATCGCGGCATGGGAAGCATGGGAGCGATGGCGCGCGGCTCCGCCGACCGGTATTTCCAGCAGGATATCAAGGACACTTTGAAGCTCGTCCCCGAAGGGATCGAAGGGCGGGTGGCCTATAAAGGGCCGGTCGCCGCCGTGGTTCACCAAATGGTCGGCGGGCTGCGGGCCGGCATGGGATACACCGGCAGCGCAACCATCGCTCACCTGCAGACCAACGCCCGCTTCCGCCGCATCACCAACGCCGGCCTGCGGGAAAGCCACGTCCATGACGTCGCCATCACCCGTGAAGCGCCGAACTACCGGCAGGACTAGGGTTGCCGGTCGTGGGGCGCCAGGAAGGCGAGGGGCGCTGCCCCTCGACCCCGCCAGGGGCTTTGCCCCTGGACCCCACCAGGGACCCGAGGTCCCTGGACCCTCAACCCTGAAGGCGCTCAAACGAATGGGGTCTGGGGCCGCCGGCCCCAGCGGGTCGAGGGCAGAGCCCTCGCCTTTCTTACCGCACCAGCATCGGCCCCAACGGGCGGCCGGCGAAGAGGTGGACATGCAGGTGCGGCACTTCCTGGCCCGAATCTTCACCGATATTGGCCAACAGCCGGTATCCTGGTGCTTCCAGCCCCATATCGCGCGCCACTTGACCCACGGCGCGGATGAAGCCGGCGATTTCCGCCTCGCTGGCCCGCGCCGAGAAGTCAGCTATCGAGATGTAGCGCCCTTTCGGGATCACCAGCACATGGATTGGCGCTTGCGGGTTGATGTCATGGAACGCCAGCGACCAGTCGTCTTCGTGGATTTTCCGGCACGGGATTTCGCCGCGCAGGATCCGCGCGAAGATGTTGGCGTCATCGTAGTCGCCGATGCCTTTGACGGCCATGCGCTGGTCTCCCTGAGCCCAGCCCAAAGTGCCGCAGGCCCCGGCCATCGGCAACCCATCAGGGGATCTTGCCATTAGGGGATCTTGGTCGTCCCCAGCCCGAGCTCCATCGGCAGCGCCCGCGCCCGCGATGCCTTTTCGGCCACGCCCGATACCCCCTCGCGCCGCGCCAGCTCCGCCCAGACCTCGTCGGTCCGCACCCCCGCATTCACCCACATGACGATGAGGTGATAGAGCACATCGGCGCTTTCCGCGATCAGCCCCGCCCGGTTGCCGCCCACTGCCTCGATCACGCACTCCACCGCTTCCTCGCCGAATTTCTGCGCCACCTTGGCCGTGCCGCGGCCCAACAGGCGGGCGGAATGCGATACCGTCGGGTCGGCGGCACGCCGGTCGCTCACCACCGACCAAAGCCGGTCAAGCACGGCCGGCGAGGTCCCCACCGCCAACGGGGGCGCCGGCGGCATGGCCGGAGCCGACCGCGCGGCGCTCTTTTTCGCGCCCGATTTCTTGGCGCCCGCCTTCTTAACGCCCGCCTTCTTGACACCCGCCTTCTTGGCCGCGGCCTTTTTCGCGCCGACCTTCTTCAAGCCGGCCTTCTTCAAGCCGGGCTTTTTGGCCCCGAGCTTTTTCCCGGTCGCCACGGCCAGTGCTGCCGCGCCTTCCTCGCCATTGCCGCCGTCGTCCGGCACACGCTTCTTCATTGACTTGGCCATCGCTGCGTTCCCTAGGCCGCGACCGCGCGCGGCAGCCGCACCGGCTGGCCGGCCCGTCCGAGGGCGTCCTTCACCTGTGCAATCGTAAAAGTCCCGAAGTGAAAAACACTGGCGGCCAGCAATCCGGTCGCTCCGGCCTGCGCGCCCTCGATAAAATGCTGCAACGTGCCGACGCCCCCGGAGGCGATCACTGGCACCCGAACCGCCGCGCACACGCGCCGCAACAGCGCCAGATCGAACCCTTGCCCGGTGCCGTCGCGGTCCATGCTGGTCAGCAAGATCTCCCCCGCCCCCAGCGCCACCACCTGGCGGCACCAGTCAATCACATCCATCCCGGTATCGCGCCGGCCGCCATGGGTGAACACATGCCACGTGTCACCTCCCCCGGAGGCTTGGGTCCGCTTGGCATCCACCGCCACCACCACACATTGGCTGCCAAATTTCTGCGCCGCCTCGCGCACCAGCTCCGGCCGCGCCACCGCCGCCGAGTTGATGCTGCACTTGTCCGCGCCGGCCAGCAGCAACCGCCTGAAGTCATCCACCGCGCGAATCCCGCCGCCCACCGTCAACGGCAGGAAAACCCGCGCCGCCGTCCGGCTCACCACATCGACAATGGTGTCGCGATTCTCGTGGCTGGCGGTGATGTCCAGGAACGTCAGCTCATCCGCCCCCGCCGCATCATACAGCGCCGCCTGCTCGACGGGATCGCCGGCATCGCGCAGCGATACGAAGTTCACGCCTTTGACGACGCGCCCATCCTTCACATCCAGACAAGGAATCACCCGCAGCTTCAGCACCATACACCCCCAGGTAACCCGTGTTTGCGCGCCCACCGGTGCCGAACGCAAGCGCAGAACGCGCAGGGCGGTCCGGCACCGATCATTGACGGCCGCCAATGCAGGGTGCCGGCGAGGGATGCCCAGGGTTCGCGCAAGCCGTAGGTTACATGTAACAATTTGATGCGACTCTGCGGTCCTTCATTTTAGTCGGATCATTGTCGCGATGACTGCGTTCTCCACGGCGACTGCGAGCAACCTCACCACAGAGAACCCGCTGGCAGGGTTCGCCGGGCTAACCGCGCCGTCCGTCACCGCGCTCGCGGGCAAGTTTCACATCGCCTTGCCGGGCAACGTGAAGGTCGAGGTGTTCGGCACCTTCACATACGCCGCCGGTGTGCCGACCGCCGGGATCATCACCGCTATCACCTGGTTCGCCTCCGAGACCGCGGTGCGCTGGCTGACCGGCTTGACCATGCCATTGGTAACCGCCATCCAGCTTTCCACCGCCGCGGCCCCGGCTGCCTGGGCGACGCTCCTGTCGGGCAATGACACCGTCACCGGCTCGGCTTTCGACGATACGCTGGCGGGCTACGCCGGCAAGGACGTGATCGACGGCGGCGCCGGCAACGACACAGTCGTCTACACCGATCGCTCGCTGCCTTTCGTGGTGACGCTCAATGGCGCCAGTGACGGCACGGCCGCAGCCTACGGCTACGTCGAAGACACGCTGCGCGGCATCGAGAACGTCACCGGCGGCGCCGGCGCCGACACGCTCACGGGCGACGGCAACGCCAATATCTTGATCGGTGGCCTGGGCAACGACATCCTGCGCGGCGGCGACGGTGCCGACACGCTGAACGGCGACGGCGGCATCGACACGGTCGACTATGCCGACAAGATCGTGGCCATCGCGGTCGCGCTGAACGGCGGTATCGCCGCGACCGTCAAAGTGGCCGGCAGCGCCGAGGACACGGTCACCAACATCGAGAACATCCGCGGCGGATCAGCCGACGACATGCTGACCGGCGACGCCCTGGCCAACACGCTGGAAGGTGGCGCCGGCAACGACACCCTGACCGGCCTGGGCGGCCTCGACGTGCTCGACGGCGGCACCGGCACTGACACGGCGAGCTATGCTGAGAAAACCGGGTCGGTGGTGGTCACGCTGAACACCGCGACCAACGCCACCGTCACGGTGGCCGGCGTCGCCGAGGACACCCTGCGCAACATCGAGAACGTCATCGGCGGCGGGGGCAATGACACGCTGACCGGCGACGCCGCCGCCAATGCCCTGAGCGGCGGTCTCGGCGACGACGCCCTGGCCGGCCTAGCCGGCAATGACGCGCTCGACGGCGGCGGCGGTACCGACACGGCGAGCTTTGCCGAAAAGACCGTCTCGGTCGTCGTCACCCTGAACACCGCGACCAACGCCACGGCCACGATCGGCGGCGTCGCCGAAGACACCCTGCGCAACATCGAGAATCTCATCGGCGGCAAGGCCGCGGACACCCTGACCGGCGATGCCCTCGCCAACCTGCTGACCGGCCGCGAGGGCGCGGACACGCTGGACGGCGCCGGCGGCATCGACACCGCGAGCTATGCCGAGAAGACCACCTCGGTCACCGTCACCCTGAGCGGCGCCACCGCCGCCTCGGTCAAGATCGGCGGTGTCGCCGAAGACACGGT
>CAMBRC010000135.1 GCA_945869965.1 Asaia bogorensis | reverse complement strand
GCCGAGCGTTTCTCGGAATACGGGTTCGGGGTGCAGAACTCGTTTGCCTTCAACGGCGGGAGCCGCGGGCGTCGGTTCGACGTGGTCGACGAGAAGAACCCGGCGCCGGATAGCGTCGGGGCCGCGGCCTATGATGTCGACGATACGCGCCGGCGGTTGCTGGACGGTTTGGGGATCGATCTTGCGATCCTGACCGGCGGGCCGGGGCAGATCTGCAGCGCAATGATGGATGTCGACTACGCGTCCGCCATTTGCCGGGCGTTCAACGATTATTCGATTGAGCATTGGGTGGCGCGCGACAGCCGGTTCCGCCTCGTGCTCCATATCAATGCGCAGGATCCGGTGGGGGCGGCGGCCGAAATCGACCGGCTTGGCCCGCACCCGGCGGTCTGCGCGGTGATGCTGGGCTGCGGCTCGCCGCGGCCGTTTGGCAACCGTTTCTACCATCCGATCTACGAGGCCTGTGTGCGCAACGGCCTCGCGGTGAGCATGCATTTCGGCGGCGAAGGCGCGGGCATCAACCCGCCCCCCTCGGCCGCCGGCTATCCCAGCTATTACATCGAGAACCGGCAGCTGCGGTCTTCCTTCTACGCCGTCCACGTTGTCAGCTTCATCTTCGAGGGTGTGTTCGACAAATTCCCGACCCTCAAGATTGGCATGCTCGAGGGCGGTTTCGCCTGGGTCGCGCCGTTGATGTGGAAGATGGACCTGGACTGGAAGGGGCTGCGTCGGCAGACGCCTTGGGTGAAGCGGTTGCCAAGCGAATACCTGAAGGATCACATCCGCTTCTCGACCCAGCCGATGGAGGAGCCGGGCGACCCCAACGCCCTGAAGCACATCATCGACTGGATCGACGGCAGCCGGACGCTGATGTTTGCCACCGACTACCCACACTGGGACTGGGACGACCCCGCAATGACACTGGCCGGCTACCCGGAGGACCTGCGGCGGCGTATCTTCTGTCAGAACGCACTGGACACGTTCAGCCTGAAGCTGCCCTCGATGTCGCAGGCGGCCTGACCGGAGCGATCGACAATGGTCAGCAAATACGAAGTGTGCTTCGCTGACGAGATTCCGGTCGGCGGACGAAGGATCGTGGGTGCCGCGGGTCGCAGCATCGGCGTATTCAACATCGACAACCGGTTCTACGCGGTGCGCAACAGTTGCCCGCACCGCGGCGCGCCGCTGTGTCTGGGAGCGATCGACAGCTATGTCACCGGGGCCAAGCCCGGTGACTTCGCCTTCGAACGCGACGGGGAAATCCTTCGATGCCCATGGCACGGGTGGGAGTTCGACCTGAAGACCGGTGAGTCGGTGTTCAATCCGCACAAGGTCTGGGTGCGCAGCTATCCGGTGAGCGTCGAGACGGAGACTCGGGTGGTGGCGGCGAACGAGGCGTCGGTGCTGGAAAAGGACAGCGGCATCGAGACCTACCCGGTCTCCATCGAGATGACCGAGGGGCAGGAACGGCCGGTGGTCTACGTACACTTGTAGCGTGCGACGCCGGTCAGGGTGACGAGCTTCCAGCGATCACCCGGCCGATGCGGGTGATCTTGGCTTCATTCTCGGTCGTCCAGGCGCAGGAGAGGTTCAGGGCGAAGAAGTTCTCGAACGACTGCGCTGCGGAAAAGATCGGGCCGGGCAGGATGCCGACGTCGTGGCGCTGCAGCGCAGTGATGGCGCTGCTCGACGAGAAGCGCAGCGGCGCGCGAATCCAGCACATGAACCCGCCGACGGGCTGGCTGACCGAGCATTCGGGGGAAAGATTCTCGGCCAGCAGGCGCAGGCCGCGCTCCATGCGCGCCGCCAGGTTCTGGCGGAGCCCGCGCAGGTTGCGATCGAGACTGCGGCTGGCCAGATACTGGGCCACCGCGTGCTGGACGCGCCTGTCGCTGGTGAGGTAGCCACCGAGGTAGGAGGCGGCGAGCAGGCGGCGGGTGTGCTTGCCGGCGATCACCCAGCCCAGGCCGTATTCGGGCGACAGGCTGTATTCGAAGCTGCTGAACTGGATCACGGTGTCGCCGGTGTCGAACTGCTTCAGCGAGGGCGCGTGGCCCTTGCCGTAGTTGAGTTCTCCCAACATGTCGTTCTCGACGATGGTGACATCGTATTTCTGGGCTGCCGCGACGATGCGCTGCATGGCGCTCTCGCTGTAGGTGACGCCGGTCGGGAAATGATGGTTGGCCATCAGCAGGGCCATGCGGATCCGGTTGTTGCTGACCAGATACTTGAACTGGTCGGGGTCGGTGCCGTGCTTGGGGTGGGAATAGATCTCCACCACCCGCAGGTTGCGGCGCTTGATGGCGGAGAGCGACGGAAAATAGGATGGGCTTTCGATCAGGATCACGTCGCCTGGATCGGTGAAGGAATCGAGGCAGAGGTTGAATCCCTGCATCGCGGAGCCGGTGATGACGATGTCCTGGCTGCGCGACATCACGCCGCGCTGGGCGGCGCGGCGGGCGATCTGCGAGCGCAATTCCAGGTTGCCTGCCGCGGGATCGTCGACGGGTGTCGTTTGCTGGCGCAGGATCCGCCTGAGTATCCGGTCGAGCTCCGAGCAGTCGTAGAGATCGTCGCTCGGCTTGGGGGCGCCGAAAGCCTCCAGGGCACGTCGCTGCCAGGCGAGCAGCAGCGAGCGCGGTACGTCCTGAATGGCCACCGGCTCGACGGAGCCTTCATCGCCCTGGGGAAAGTCGCGCAGCTGCAGTGGGATGCGTGTGAGGTAGAATCCCGAGCGTGGCCGCGCCACGCAATACCCCTGACTTTCGAGCAACTCGTAGCCATGATGCACCGTGACGGTGCTGAATCCGGTCTGGAGGCTCATTTGCCGCACCGATGGCAGCCTGTCGCCAATCTTCAGCGTTCCCGCATCGATGCGGTCTCGGATCAAACTGACGACTGCATCGTAGAGGTACGGCATGCGCGACGGTAACTGTGCTGAGTTTTTCTGTCCATCCGTATATTCATCGGAATCCGCATGACAGTCGGCAGGTCGCGGCCAGCTTCACCCGCCTATCCGCCCTCTTCGTGCGGTGGGAGGGCCGATCCACCGGGGCCATCGCTCGATCTGTACGGTGTGCTGATCGAAATGCCGCTGACCTGTCCATGGAACCGTCGCGGACCATTGGGCATAGTGTCAGCATTCGAGGAATGTCGGTCGTGCAGCACAAAACAACGGATGGCGGGTAGGCCGGTCGCGATGACGGGAATCGGGATTTGGACCGCTCTCTGTCGCTTTGATGAAATTCCGGGCGACGGCATGTATCCGTTCGAAATCGGAGACCTGCGGGTGGCCCTCTACCTGATCGGTGGCAAGCTATATGCGACCAACAACGTGTGCTCGCACGCCTTCGCGCTCCTGACCGACGGCTGGCTCGACGATACCCTGGTGGAATGCCCGCTGCATGGCGCACAGTTCGAGGTGACCACCGGCGAGGTGGTGCGCGGACCAGCCGACTGCGCGGTCGCGGCCTTTCCAACGCGCGTTCGCGAAGGACTGGTGGAAGTGGAGACAACCGACCAGCCCTGACGAGAACGGGGCGGCCGCAATGGGGGGCCAATGAACGCCTGGATGGACGCCCAACAGGGCAGCGGCGATGGCGGCAGGGTGGGGGCGCCTCAGGAAGAGCCGCCGGTGCTGCGCGTGAGCGGGCTGCACGTGGCGTTCGACACGGGCGCTGGCCGCGTTCAGGTGGTCGAGGATATCAGCTTCACCATCGCGGCCGGCCGGACCGTGGCGCTGGTTGGCGAGTCGGGCTCGGGCAAGTCGGTGACCAGCCTTGCGGTCATGCGCCTGCTGCCATCGCCCCCGGCGGAGCTGGCGGGGTGCATCGAATTTCAGGACGGGGCGGGAGGCATCTGGGACTTCGCCCGCCAGACCGACGCCCAGATGCGCAGGTTCCGTGGCGACCGGGTCACGATGATCTTTCAGGAGCCGATGACGAGCCTGAACCCGGTCCATACCGTCGGCGAGCAGATCTCGGAGGCGCTGCTCGTCCATCGGAAGATGCCGCGGCGCGCGCGCCACGAGGCCGCGGTTCGCATGCTGGCGCGTGTCGGCATTCCCGAGCCGGAGCGCCGTGCAGCGGCCTATCCGCACGAGCTTTCGGGCGGCATGCGCCAGCGCGTGATGATCGGCATGGCGCTGGTGTGCGAGCCGCGCCTGCTGATCGCCGATGAGCCGACCACGGCTCTGGATGTGACCATTCAGGCCCAGATCCTCAATGACCTCAAGCGCCTGCAGCATGAGCTGGGCATGGCGATGCTGTTCGTCACGCATGACCTCGGCGTGGTTTCCGAGATCGCCCATGACGTGGTGGTTATGTATGCGGGCCAGACGGTCGAGGTCGGCCCGGCCAGCGAGATCCTGCGCGCGCCACGGCATCCCTACACGCGCGCGCTGCTCCACGCCGTGCCGCGCGCCAATGTCGATCGCCGCCGGCCGCTGCCGGCCATTCCGGGTACGGTGCCCGATCCGAGGTACATGCCACCCGGCTGCCGGTTCCACCCGCGCTGCCAGCACGCCGTGGCCGGGCGCTGCGACACCGAGACGCCGGTGGCCGAAACCGGGCCGGATGGCAACATGGTCCGCTGCCTGCGCTGGCGCGAGCTGTGAGCATGGCGGCGACAGGCGAGGGCCCGCTGCTGCAGGTCCGTGCCCTGCGGAAATCCTTCGGTCCGGTGACGGCCGTGGACAGTTTCGACCTCGCGATCCACCGGGGCGAGGTGATGGGCCTGGTGGGTGAGTCCGGCTCCGGCAAGACCACGATCGGGCGGCTCGTGCTGCGCCTCATCGAACCGACCAGCGGTAGCGTGGTGTTCGACGGCACCGACATCAGCGCTCTCTCGGGCCGCCAGATGCGGCGCATCCGCAAGCGCATGCAGATTATTTTCCAGGACCCGTTCTCCTCGCTCAACCCGCATCAGAGCATCGGCGCGGCGATCGAGGAACCACTGATCGTGCATGGGCTGCGCCGCGGGCGCGCGGGCCGGCAGGAGCGGGTGGGGGAACTGCTCTCGCTGGTCGGGCTGCGCCCCAACCAGGCCGGGCGCTACCCGCACGAGTTCTCCGGCGGGCAGCGCCAGCGGATCGCGATTGCGCGCGCTTTGGCCTCCGAACCGGATTTCATTGTGGCGGACGAGGCGGTCTCCGCGCTCGACGTCTCGATCCAGGCCCAGATCATCAATCTGCTGAGGGAGTTGCAGCAGGAGTTCCGGCTGACCATGCTGTTCATCAGCCACGACCTCGGCGTCGTCCGCTATCTCTCGGACCGCACGACGGTGCTTTATCTCGGCCGCATCATGGAGGTGGCGCCCACCGAGGAGCTGTTCGCGGCACCGCGGCATCCCTACACCAAGGCGCTGCTTTCGGCGATTCTCGATCCGGATACCATCGGCCGGCGGGAGCGCATCATCCTCAAGGGCGACGTGCCGAGTCCGATCAATCCGCCGTCGGGCTGCGTGTTCCGCGAACGGTGCCCCTTCGCGCTTGACGCCTGCGCCCGCGAGGTTCCGGTGCTGCGGCCGGTGACGCCAGACCACATCAAGGCCTGCATCCGTGACGATCTCGAGTAAGCCATTGGAAGGGACGGCACGATGATCAGGCTCGCCACGCGGCGCATCCTCTCCCTGTTGCCGATCGTCGTCATGACGAGTTTTCTCGTCTTCTCGATGCTGCTTCTGCTGCCGGGTGACCCGACCTTCGCGCTGCTCGGCGAGACCGCGCCCTTGGAGGAGCGCCAGGCGCTGCGGACCAAGATGGGGTTCGACCAGCCGATCCCGATCCAGTACCTGCAATGGGTGATGAATATTGTCTCGGGCGATTTCGGCCGTTCGCTGCGCACGCAGGAGCCGGTATCCCAGATGCTGGTGACCCGTGTGCCAGTCACGCTGCAATTGACGGCGCTGGCGGTTTTGCTGTCGATCACCATTGGGGTGCCGGCCGGGATCATCGCCTCGCTGAAGCGCAACACCTGGGTAGACTTTGCGGTCAGTTTTGTGGCCATGGGCGGGATGGCGCTGCCGTATTTCTGGGCCGGCATTCTGCTGATCCGCCTCTTCGCGCTGCATCTTGGCTGGCTGCCGCCATCAGGGTATGTGCCGTTTCTCCAGGATCCGGCGACCAACCTCAAACTGATGATCCTGCCCGCGCTGACGGTGGGCATCCCGCTTGTGGCCCTTGTGATGCGTCAGACCCGCACCTCGATGCTCGAGGTGCTGTCGCAGGACTACATCCGCACGGCGCGCGCCAAGGGCGTCTCCCAAACGCGGCTGCTGGTGCGGCACGCGCTGCACAACGCGATGATTCCCGTGGTCACCGTCATCGGTCTGCAGATGGGCGCGTTGGTGAGCGGCGCGGTGGTGACGGAAACGATCTTCTCGCTGCCCGGGCTCGGTCGGATGGTGGTGGAGGGGATCTTCACCCGCGATCTCGCGCCCGTGCAGGCGGGCATTCTGGTGATCGTGGTCGGGGTTATCCTCGTCAATCTGCTCACCGATCTCAGCTACGCATCGCTCGACCGCCGAATCAAGCTGTGAGGACCGAACCATGGTGAACGCTGCGGCCATTTCTTCCGCGGTTCAGGAACCGGCCTCCGCCAGTCGCTACATGGTTGCGGGCCGTCGCCTGCTTCGCCACCGTGGCGGCATGTGCGGGCTTGCGGTGATCCTCCTGCTCATCATCTGCGCGACCTTCGCCCCTTGGCTTGCACCGCACGATCCGACCGAGATCGACTACGACGCGATGTCGGCGGCGCCGTCCTGGACCTATCCGCTGGGAACCGACGAGATTGGCCGCGACGTCCTCTCGCGGCTGATCTACGGCACCCGGGTTTCGTTGATGATCGTATTCGTCTCGATCGTCCTGTCGCTGTTCATCGGCGGCATGATCGGACTGGCCTCCGGCTATGTCGGCGGCCGCACCGACAACGTGCTGATGCGCGTGATGGACGGGCTGCTCGCCTTTCCGCTGCTGGTCCTGGCACTCGGCGTCATCGCAGTGCTTGGGCCGGATCTGATCAACGCGATCATCGCGCTCGCAGTGGTCAACATTCCCGGCTTCGCCCGGCTGGTGCGCGGCCAGGTGCTCAGCGTCCGCGAGCGCGACTTCGTCCAGGCGGCGCGCGCCACGGGAGCCAACCATCTCAGGATCATGGTGATCCACATATGGCCGAGCGTGGCCGGCAACGTGATCGTCTATGCCTCGCTGCGCGCCTCAGCCGTGCTCATCACCGAGTCTTCGCTCGCGTTCCTCGGCCTGGGCGCCACGCCGCCGGACCCCACCTGGGGGCAGATGCTGGCGACCTCGATGGAATACTGGAGCGCATGGTGGATGAGCATTTTCCCGGGGCTGGCCATTTTTTTCACCGCCCTTGCCTTCAATTTCTTCGGCGACGGCCTGCGGGACGCGCTTGATGTCCGATTGAAAGGGTAGTGGTCGGCTGGACGTGCTCGGCAACCTGTCGAGGTGATACGCTCGGTGCGCGTCCCGGGGTCGCCGTGGGCGGCTACTCCTTCGACATATGGCTCTGTCATCCACTACCACCTGCCGGCCTCCCGGCGCACAGAGAGATTTCGATCCCAGTTCCCTATCCTACGCCACCTACCTGGGAGCGAACCGCTCTCCACCGGTGAGACAGCCTGGGAAACCCCAGGTTTCCTGCGGGTTTGCGCGGTGCACTCGGGGCTCCGAGAACGCAACGAATGCCCGAATCTCTCTCCGAAGGGCCGTGTCTCTCCGCGACCTGGGGCTATGGGGGTTTCGGGCCCAGGTCATAAGAGATTGAAAATCCTCATATTATTGACGCGCATGCGTACCGAAAGTTCGAATCTCGCTTGGCCCGCCAATTTCCCCTGCAAACTCGTTCTTCGTTCGTTCGACGGGCCCGAAAAAGCGCAGGTTTCCTGCGGATTTCCGGGGATACCTGTTGACCGTCATGGGTGCAACGAGGGTCGAAAACGGCTCTCTGGCGGCCCACTCTCTCCGGACCTGTGGACTTGGGCGATTTAGGGCGTGTCGTCATTTAGGGGATTCCGGCGCGACGCAAAATTCGATTCATGGAGGGTCAGCCACCTGGGAGCTGACCGATGCGACGCTACAGCCTTCGCGACGATCAATGGGAGCGTATTGATGGGCTGCTGCCCGGGCGGGAAGGTCACGTCGGGGTGACGGCCGATGACAACCGCTTGTTTGTCGAGGCGGTGCTGTATCGCTATCGCGCCGGGATACCCTGGCGCGATCTGCCGGAGCGCTTTGGTGATTGGAAGAACGTCCATCGGCGCTTTAGCCGATGGGCCAAATCGGGGGTTTGGCAGAGTGTTTTCAATCACTTGGCAGCAGATGCCGACAATGAATACGCGATGATTGACAGCACCATTGTGCGTGCCCCTCAGCACAGCGCCGGCGCTCAAAAAAACTCGGCGAGGACCAAGCGATCGGACGATCGCGCGGCGGACTGAGCACCAAGATCCACACCATGGTCGACGCTCTCGGCAATCCCGTGGGCTTCTTTCTGACCGGCGGGCAGGCTCATGACCTGGTTGGCGCCGATCAGCTGGTGCCACCCTATGCGCCCGAACTCAACGCCATGGAAAACGTCTGGGACTACTTGCGCGCCAACAAACTCAGCAGTCTGGTCTGGGACAGCTACGACGCCATCGTCCAAGCATCCAAAAACGCATGGAACTTCCTCGCGGAAGACCCAATGCGGATCGCATCCATCGGACATAGGCAGTGGGCGTGTGTCAGAAGCTAGGGCGGTTGGTATAAATCGTGTTTGACGGAAAGATTCTCGCTTAGAGACCCTGAAAACCCTGGCTCTGTTCCGCCCACAGCACCCCAAACGGCTGCATCAGCAGAGCAAGTGTCATGTCAGCGGGTTGGCGGCCATCCAGAATCGCCTCCACAACCTCCGGCGCCAGCAGCGTCAGCCGCAGCACCCGGCAGAGGTAGGACGCGTTGATTTTCTCGGCCGCCGCCAACTCCGTGATGGTGCTGTAGGGACAGGTCGACAGTATCACGGTCGATGCCCTCTCAACCGTGCTGACCGGCTTTCCGCTGCTCCGCCCCGTCTGACCCTGGATCGGTCTGACCCCGGCTCAGGCGGCGTAGTACCCGCCGTCGATCACATGGCTCGCCCCAGTCATGAACGAAGCACGATCCGACAGCATCCAGACAACCCCCTCGGCAATCTCGTCCACCGTGCCCATCCGCCCCATCGGCACCTTCGCCATCATCGCCTCCAGCCGTGTCTCCACCGCCGCCGCCGTCATCGGGCTGGTGACATAGCCCGGGTTCACGCAATTCACCCGGATATTGTCCTTGGCATACTCCATCGCCGCCGTCTTGGTGATGCCCACCACCCCATGCTTGGCCGCCACATAATGCGACCCCATCGGCAACCCGATCAGCCCCGCCACCGACGCCGTGTTGACGATCGCCCCCCCGCCCTGCGCCAGCATCTGCACCAGCTCATGCTTCATGCACAGGAACACCCCGGTCAGGTTGATCGCCAGCATCGCATCGAAACTCGCCTGCGACAGCTCATGCAACCGCTGCGCCCCCGGCCCCACCGACGCCCCGCCCACACCCGCATTGTTGAACGCACAATCCACCCGCCCAAACGCCGCCACCGCGCGCGCCACCATCGCCTGCACATCGGACTCGCGGGTCACATCCCCGCCAATTGCAATCGCCTGGCCCCCCGCCGCATTGATCAACGCCACCGTCGCCGCCGCACTCTCCTCGGTCAGGTCGGACACCGCCACCCGCGCGCCCTCGCGCGCCATCACCAACGCCGTCGCCCGCCCGATACCCGACGCCCCACCGGTCACCAATGCGCTCTTGCCCGCCAGAATTCCGGCCATTGCCGTTCCCTCCCTTATCTTTGCCCGCCTCGATAGCGGGATCGTCAGCCCCAACCGCGCCGCAGGCAAACCGCCATCATCTCGATCGCCGATTGCGACGCCCTGAACCGGGATTCCCCCGATGAACGGCCACCTTGGCCGTCACGGAGGCACGATAGCCACTAACCCGGGCGTTCGGCAACGGTGACACGCTGGGAAGACGGCTGGCGCATTGCCGACTGGTCGACGATCGCTGTGTCGGCAGAAATCCGGGCACGCACGCCTGCATCGGGACGCACGTCTCCAGGCGCGTCTGCCGCAACGTGAAGCACTGGCGCGATGCCGCGATGGCCCTGCGCTGGACGGGAGCCGCCATGCTGGAGGCCGCCAAAGGCTTTCGTCGTCTCAAGGCCCATCGCCAACTGCCGATCCTCAAGGCCGCACTGGCCGCTCAT
>CAMBRC010000134.1 GCA_945869965.1 Asaia bogorensis | reverse complement strand
TGTTGGTGCGGTCACCCGCCAACCTGCCGCCGGCCGCCGGGTATGTGGCGTATGAGGGCATTGTCGAGGCCGATCGCTGGTTCGGGCCGCTGTTCACCAATATCCGCCTGACCCGCACCGATACGGCGGTCCGCCTGCGCCCGGATGTGCCTTTCATCCAGGTGCAGCCGCTGCCGCGCGCGGCCTATGCCGAGGCGACGTTGGAGGCGATGGCGCTGGTGCCGGGACTGGAGGATTTTTCGCCGGCCGACTGGGCGGATTACGAGGCGGCGGTGGCTGGCCCGGCGCTGCGCGGGGATCGTTCGACCGGCCAGTATGCCGTGGCTGCGCGCAAGCGTCGGCGATCCGAGTGTCCGTTCGCCGCCTAGGCTGGCATCAACCCGCCTTTGCCCGCTCGGCGCTCGGCCAGGAACAGGAAGTCCACCATCCGGCGCAGGTCGGGCACTTGTTCCAGCCACACCAGGCGGTCCAGCCGGATGATCTCCGGCGCCACCGCCAGCCGCGCCTCGCGCGACGGGTCCTGTTCGGTCACCACCATGACCGGCAGGCCGGGATCGATAGCGATGACGGCGCGCAGCACCTGGGCCACCGCGCGGTCGGTGCGCGGGGCGTGGCAGAGCACCCCGACCGGGGCATGCAGCAGCAGGGCGCCGCCCAGCATGGACGGTGCCACCTGTTCGGCGCGCACGCGCAGGAAGGCACAAAGCTCGGCCACCATCGGGGTCAGCACGGCGGCCTCCTCAGCCACCAGCAACAGCGGCTGGGCATCGCTGGCCAATGCCGGCGCCGAGGCGCGGCGCGATGGGCTTTGCCATTCCGTCCACTGCGCGGCGGCGTCCCGTGTTACCTCGCTCCGCATGCAGCCACCCCTGTCCCGAATCCACGCACAGGGTGCAACGGATTCGCCGGACACGGGGGTTAGAAGCGCGTGAGCCCGCGGGACTAATGCGTGAGCGAGCGTGAATGCGCCCTCAACTGTTGGTCGCGAACGGGTCCGCCACTCGCGGCCAGAACGGCAGGGTGCGCTTGGTGAAGGCGATATTGGCGAAATCCGGCCCAATCGCGCCGTCCCGTGTGGCCACGTACCGCACTTCGGCGGCCAACGGCGCGAAGCCGGCGTAGAAATGCTGGGTGCTCTTCACCACCACCAGCCGCTTATCGGCCAGGGTGCAGCCCAGTCCGGTGAAGGCGTCCTGGTGGAAGACCTGGCTGCGGTTGGTGTTCAGGATGATGTCGATGCCCCCGCCTTCAGCCACGGACGATCGCACCCACGCCGCCGCCCCCAGCTCGGCCCGCCCGCCGGACAAGCCGCCCTGCGAATGACTGGCCGACAGCGCCATTACGGTGACCCGCAGGTCCACCGGCTGGCCCGAGGCCACGCCGCATTTGCCGCCGATGCGCAGGTCGAAACTGGCGCCGATCCCGGCCTCCTGACAAAAACTCACCGCTATCGGGTCCCAGAAGCAGCCGATGGCGGCATTGGTGACGCCGCGGGCGACCATGCGGGCGAGGATTTCGGTGTTGTCGCTGGGCGCGCCGCCGCCGGCATTGTCGGCGACGTCGGCGAACACGACTGGTTTTCCGGGTGATGCCGCCAGCGCGCGGTCGATGGCTTCGTCGATGGTGTCGTGCGTCGGGTTGGTCTCATTGCGGATCTTGAAGATCTCCTCGCCGAGAAGCTGCGCCAGGCTTTCGGCCTTCGCCATGTCGTTGTCGGTGATCACCACCATCTTGGCGCCGACCTCGGCCACGTCGCCCCAGGGGAAACCGTGCCCGAATGACACCGACAGCACGCCGTCATGGCCCTCCAGCGCCTGCATCCGCGCCACGAAGCTCTTCATCGGCTCGACCGGGGTGCGCCACATGCTGACCATGCGGCAGTCGTAATAGGCCATCGCCGGCTTCACCCGGCCCTGCTTCGCCGCCACGCAGAGGGTGTAGAGTTCCTCCGCCCGCGGGGCGACATCGACATGCGGGTATTCCTTGTAGGTGATGATGGCGTCGCAGGCGCGGCGCATGGTCTCGGTCAGGTGGCAGTGCAGGTCGAGTTCCAGGCCGATGATGACGCCGGGTCCGACCACTTCGCGGATGCGCGCACAGGTGTCGCCCTCGCAATCGTCGTAGCCATAGGCGACCATCGCGCCGTGCATCTTCATCAGGACGATATCGACGGGCATCGCGGCTGCGAGGTCGGCCAGCAGGTCGTCGCGCAACGCCTCGTAGACATTCCGCAGCGTGGTGCCGGCCGGCTGGGCGAAGGCGCAGATGCTCTCGACGATGTCGTGCCCGTCGCGCTCGCACAGCCGGCGCCACTCGATCTGGGCGATGTTGCCGTGCATGCCGGGATGCGTGCTGGCGTCGCGGCGGTGATAGCCGGTGGCGTGGAAGCCGGCATGGCCGGTCGGGATCGGCGAGAAGGTGTTGGTCTCGGTGGCGAGGTTGGCGAAGAACACTTTCATGGGAATTTCCCTCCGGCGCGGCAGTCTAGGGGGGGTGTGGGGCTTGGCCAAGGGTGGGAAGGAAGGTCTTCTTTTTCTGAAGAAAAAGAAGCAAAAAGACTTTTATCCATTTAGGCCGCGTGTTCGCGACTGGCACCCGCCTGAACGAATGAAAGTTTTTTGGTTCTTTTTTTCAAAAAAGAACGCCTGCCTTCCCTCTGCCCTAGGCGCACTCCCATGTCCGTCCCCGTCCCCGCCGCCGAGATTCTCGCCGTCGCCCAGGAGTATTTCGACGCCGGGCGGGTCGACGCATCCGAGCGGATGGCCCGCCACGTGCTTGCCGTGCAGCCCGACCGGCCGGAGGCGCTGCATTTGTGCGGCCTGGCCGCTTTCCGTCGTGGCCGGCATGACGAGGCCGGCGATCTGGTCGCGCGCGCGGTGGAGCAGGGTGGTGCGCCGGTCTATTGGCGCAACCTGTCGGAGATACGCCGCATGCAGGCGCGGCTGGACGAGGCGCTGGGGGCCGCGCGCCATGCCGTCAGCCGCGATCCGGCCGATCCGCTTGGCTTGTTTCAGCTCGCCATGGTGCTTTACGACCGCCAGGAATTGTCGGCCTGCATCGCCACGGCGCGGGCGGCGCTGGAACTGCGGCCGGGCCTGCCGGAAGCGCACATGAAGCTGGCGCAGGCGCTGCTGGCCAGCGGCGAGATGGATGAGGGCTGGCAGAAATACGAGTGGCGCTGGCGCATTCCCGGCGCGCCGCCTCCGGTGCCAGCCACCGACCGGCCGCAATGGGACGGCACGCCGACCGACGCGCGGCTGCTGCTGGTGGCTGACCAGGGCTATGGCGATGCGGTGATGTTCGCGCGCTATCTGCCGTGGGCGCTGGCGCGCGCGCCGGATGTCGTGGTGGCGGCGAGTGCGGAGCTGCACCCGCTGCTGGCGGCGATCCGGCCGGGGCTGAAGTTGGTGGCGCAGTGGGAGGAGGCGAACGGGTTTGCCGCCTGGTGCCCGTTTTCCACCCTGCCGCTGCTGCATGGCACGCGACTGGCGACGGTTCCTGGTGGCGTGCCGTATCTGCCGGCTGACCCCGCTCGGGCGGCGATGTGGCGGGCCCGGTTGGAGTCGGCGGGCGGGCTGCGCCGGATCGGGCTTGTCTGGGCCGGACGGCCGACGCACCACAACGACTTCAACCGCAGCGTCCCGTTGGCGGCCCTTGGCCCGCTGGCGGCGCTGCCGGGGGTCACCTTCGTCTCGTTGCAGAAGGGTCCGGCCGTCGCGCAACGAGGGGATTGGCGTGGCCCGGCGCCGCTGATTGATCTTGGTGGCGACGGGTTTGACGACACAGCCGCCATCATCGCCGGGCTGGACCTGGTGATCTCGGTCGATACCGCCGTGGTGCATCTGGCGGGTGCCATGGGGCGGCCGTGCTGGGTGATGCTGCCGTTTGCCGCCGACTGGCGTTGGATGACCGGGCGTGACGACTCGCCGTGGTATCCCAGCCTGCGCCTGTTTCGCCCCGCAGCACCGCGCGATTGGCCGGGCCTGGTGGCGCAGGTCGCGCGGGCGCTGGCCATGTGGCAACCCGTGCCCTAGGGTCGCGGTGTATTCAATCGCGCTGAGGCTCGGCCTTCGCGCCCAATGATCTGCGAAGAAGCCGGCCATGGCCGCCTGGAATGACGGCTACGTGTTCGACGTTGCCTACACCACCGGTTTCTATCGTGAGATTTCGCCGGGCTGGCTGTCCGCCGCCGCCATGCTGCTGGGCCAGCGTCCGCCCGACATCACGCGGCCGTTCCGCTGGGCCGAGCTGGGCTGCGGCCATGGCTTGTCGGTCAACATCTTCGCAGCCAGCAATCCGGCCGGCGAGTTCCACGGCTTTGACTTCAACCCCGCCCATGTGGAAAGCGGCCGCCGCCTGGCCAGCAGCGCTGGACTGACCAACGCGCATTTTCACGAGATGGCGTTCGGCGACCTGGCCGAGGCTCCCGAGGGGCAGTTTCCGCAATTCGATTTCATCGTCGCGCACGGCATCTGGAGCTGGGTGTCGGCGGAGACCCGGTTGCAGATGACCGCGGCGATCCGGCGCTTCCTGGCACCCGGCGGCCTGCTCTACATCAGCTACAATGCGCTGCCTGGCTGGGCCTCGCTGCTGCCGGTGCAGAAATACATGCGCGAATACGCCCGCGTGCATCCCGGCAACTCGGCGGACGTGACCCAGGCGGCGATCAACTCGGTGCGCGAGCTGATCAAGGGCGACGCGGCCTTTTTCGGCGCCAACCCCGCCGTGGCGGCCCGGCTCGACGCCACCACCAACATGGACGCCAAATACCTCGCCCATGAATACCTCAACGCCAACTGGGACCCCACCAGCTTCACCCAGGTCGCCGACGTGCTGGGCGAAGGCAAGGTCGGTTATATCGGCAGCGCCACGCTGATCGAGAACATCGACGCCGTCGCTGTGCCGCCGAACACGCTGAAACTGCTCCAGGGCATCACCGACCAGCGCCTGCGCGAGACCATCCGCGACTTCGGCGCCAACCGCTCGTTCCGCCGCGACCTTTACCGCCGTGGCACCGAGGCGCCGGTGTCCGGCGAACAGCGCGAGATGCTGGACGCGCTGCACCTTGTCGGCACCGGGCGGGAGACCGAGCAGAACATCCAGATCCCCACCGGGATCGGCCAGCTCGGCCTGCGCATGGATATCTACACCCCGATCCTGGCCCGGCTCGCCGAGGGGCCGCTGAGCCTGCGCGAGCTGCGGCAGACGCCGGCGCTGGCCGCGCAGCCGCTGTCCGAGACGTTGCAGGCCGCCGCCTTCATGATGACCGGCGGGCTCGCCCATCCGGTGGTCAGGCCGCAAACCGACCCGGCGGCGCTGGCGTCGTCCC
This sequence comes from Asaia bogorensis, assembly GCA_945869965.1. GTDB lineage: Bacteria > Pseudomonadota > Alphaproteobacteria > Acetobacterales > Acetobacteraceae > CAMDGX01. The sequence goes on along the minus strand of CAMBRC010000134.1, from coordinate 5,677 downwards.
AGGCGCTGAATGCGGCGATCGCCCGCTACAACGCGCTCGGGGGCGCGCTGGGGGTGGTCGCCTCGCCGGTTTCCGGCACCGGTACCGGCGTGGATTTCACCGAAACCTTGTTGCTGCCGGAGCTGGCCGCCGGCCGGTCCGAGCCGGGCGCCCTGGTGGATTTCATCCTCGCCAAGCTGACCTTCACCGGCCGCTCGGTGGTGCGTGACGGCAAGCCGGTGACTGACCCAGCCCTGGCGCGTACCGAGATGACCACGACGGTCAACAAGCTGCTGGCCGAGCGGATGGGGCTGTACCGCCGGCTTGGGTTGCTGCCAGCGGCCTAGATCACACGTACTGCCTGAACGACCCGTCGGCGAACCGCCCCAGGCGGAACGGCGACGGGTCCACCACCGGCGTGTCGCCCGCCACCAAATCCGCCATCAGCCGCCCGGCGCCCGGCCCGATGCCGAAGCCGTGGCCGGAAAATCCGGATGCGATGAAGAAGCCCGGCAGGCTGTCGACCGGCCCGATCACCGGCACCGCATCCGGCGTCACATCCATCAGCCCGGCCCAGCTTTCCACCACCTGTAATCCGGCAAAGGCCGGGAAGATCTTCGCCAGCCGCGCCGGCGCATCCACCATCGACGAACGATCGGGCGCCGGGTCCAGCACCCGCACCCGCTCAAACGGCGAGACCTCGTCCATCCGCCAGTGCCGCGGCGTCTTCCACTCGGCGATGAACTGGCCGCCCGCGCGCAGCCGGATTTCGCGCCAGCTCTTCTTCAGGTTCGGCAGGTATTGGCCGAACAGGCGGAAGCTGTCCGGCGTGATCTCGGAAATCGAGTTGTGGCGCTTGGCGATGTTGTAGCCGCCGTCATCGCGCCTACGGATCGAATACGGCATGCCGCCCACCGTCGTCTGTGGCCCGCCCTCCAATGGCGCGGTGCGGAACACGCTGCCCAGTACCTTGAGCTGCGGCAGGTCGATGTCCAGGTTGCCCGCGAACAGCCGGCTCCAGGCACCGCCGGCCAGCACCACGCTGTCGCACGCAATCAGCCCGCGCTCGGTCACCACACCGGACACGCGCCCGCCCTTGGTCTCCACCCCGCGCACCGCGCATCCTTGCAGCACGATCCCGCCGGCGCGGCGCACCGCCGCCGCCATGGCCGGGACCGCCTTTTGCGGCTCGGCGCGGCCATCGCCCGGCGTGTACAGCGCGCCCTTGACCGGGGCGGCCAGGGTCGGGAACAGTACGGCGATCTCGTCCGCCCCGATCATCCGCGAATCCACCTGGTATGGCCGAGCCTTCTCCAGCCAGGCCTCGTACCCCGCCACCGCGCGGTCGGTTTCGCACAAATACGCAATGCCGCACTGGGTAAAGCCGGTCTGCGCCTCCACCAGCTTGTCCATGCCGCGCCAGATGCGCAGGCTCTCCATGCCCAGCGGAATCTCGCGCTCGTCGCGCCCCATCACCCGTGTCCAGCCCCAGTTGCGGCTGGACTGTTCCGCCGCCACCTGGCCCTTCTCGCAGACCACGACCGGGATGCCCTTTTGCGCCAGGAACAGCGCCGTCGCGATGCCGGCAATACCCCCGCCGATCACCACCACGCTGGTCCGGTGCGGCAGGTCGGTATCGCTCTGAACCAAGTCCACGCGCGGCGCCATGCTGGCCCCCATCCAATGAATGAAAGTTTTTTGGGTCTTTTTTTCAAAAAAGAACAGGTCTTCTTTTTGAAAAAAGAAGCAAAAACTTCTATCCGTTGGCGCCCGGCTCCAATGTCCAAGTCCGGATGCGGTACGCGACGCCCGGAAAAGCGCCGGTCTCGCGGAAGCCGGCGCGGGACAGCATGCGCGCGGAGCCGGTGTTCGGCGCATCGCACACGGCGGCGATGCGGGGCAGGGCGAGGGTGGTGAACCCATGCGCGAGCACGGCGCCCAGCATCTCGCTGGCCAGCCCCTGGCGCCACAGCGGCGGCAGCAGCGCGATCGTAGGCTCGATCTCGCCGGCCAGCATAGGCACCAAGTCGACCAGCACCTGCGGCACCGGCTTGAGCACCGCAATGCCGGCGAAACCGCCCGTCCGCTCGGCGATCCACACGCCCATGCCGGCGTGGCTGTGCGTATCGCGCATCAGCCCGGCGACCGTCTCGCGCGGTAACACCACGTCGTCGCACAGGTACCGGCGCACATCCGGCAGCACGAGCATGCGCCAGACCGCATCGATATCGGCATCGTTCGCCGGCCGGAGCCGGAGTCGCGGCGTGGTCAGGACAGGCAGCATGGCCCCGAGGCTAGCGCACGGCCGCCAATCCATTCAACGGCAGCGATCAACCGCTGCCCATCCCGCGGCGATCAACCGCCGATAAAACTCCCGGGATAGATCGGATAGGTGCCATCGCTCAGCACCACGGTGTGGTTCTGCACCTCGCGCACCCCCGGCACGCCTTGGGCTACGATCTCCAGCGCGCGCGCCTCCTCCTGCGAGCTCACCAGGCCCCACAGATGCGCCACGCCGTTGGTCACCACCACCGAGTTGTCGGCCCGCCGGCTCCAGGCCTGGGCGGTCAACTCGCGTGTCAGCGCGAAGCGGATCTCCGAATCGCTCGCCGGCGCGGCCGTGTCGTTGACCGGCAGGGCCGCGAAGGCGCGCAGCAGATTCGCCCGGCTGACAATGCCAACCAGCGTGCGCTCCTGCACCACCGGCACCCGCTTGATCCGGTGCTTCTCCATCAGGTCGGCAATGGCATCCAGCGTGGTGCCCGGGCCGACACAGATCACGTCGCGCGTCATCACATCGCTGGCCACCTTGCCGTGGCTGCGCACATAGTCGCCGGCCAGCTTGGAGGTGCCGGTGAAGAAGCTGCGCCATGCCGATTGCTTGCGCTCGGTGCCCAGTTCGGCGCGGCGCAACAGATCGCCCTCGCTGACCAGGCCCAGCACGCCGCCATGCTCGTCCACCACCGGCACCGCGCTGATACCAAGGCGCAGCAACTGCTGGATGATCTCGGCCACCGGCGTTTGCGGCCCCACTGTGACCACTTTGGTGGTCATGACGTCGCCTGCGTTCATGCTGCCCTCCTCTGCGGGAAATCCGCACCTCGTGCGGCCACCAACACATACTGTTTGGCCCGGCAGGGCATTGATCCAGGTCAGGTAGCCACTTGTCCCGATCCGCTACATTGCCACCAAGACAAACCGAGGAGTGTGGACATGTTCAAGAACCTGCTGGTGCCAACCACAGGCGGGCCAGGCGACGCCGCGGTGTTCGCCACCGCTCGCCTGGCAGCCGTTGCCTTTGCCGCGCACCTGGAATTCCTGCACGTGCGCATCGACACCACCGAGGTACTGATGAGCATGACATCGGGTGGCGTCGGCGGCGGCGACGCGGTCCAGGCGGTGATCGACCGCATGGATGCCGAGGCCGACGCCCTGGCCGCCACCGCCCGCCGCGCGGTGGATGACATGCTGGCCGCGGCTGGCATTCCGCTGTGCGATGCTCCGCAAGGCACTGGCGCTTCAGCCGAATACAGCATGCAACAGGGCGATCGCAGTGCCTGGGTGGCGCAATATGGCCGCTTTGCCGACCTCGTCGTGATGGGCCGCGGCGGCCCGGATGATGGCGCCGGCGAAACCTTGGAGGCCGTACTCATGGACACCGGCAAGCCGCTGTTGATCGCCCCGGCCGCTGCGCCGGCAAGCCTGGGCAAGCGGATCGTCATTGCCTGGAAAGACACGCCCGAGGCCGCGCGCGCCGTCTCCTGCGCGCTGGCGTTCATCAGTCGCGCCGAGCAGGTGACGATCGTCAGCGTGGCGGACGATGCGGAATCCGCGGATCAAAGCGGCGCGCGCCTGTTGCGGGCGCTGCGCTGGCACAACCCGGCGGTGACGCTGCGCCAGGTCGTGCGCGGATCGTCAAACGCCGTCGAGGTGCTGCACCGTGAAGCCGATGCCCTGTCGGCCGACCTGCTGGTGATGGGCGGCTACAGCCATTCCCGGCTGCGCGAGGTGGTGTTCGGCGGCTTCACCCGCCGCACCCTGGGCTCGTCGGCGGTCGCGGTGCTGATGGCGCACTGACGGCGGCCCGCCGGGATCGCGCCAAAAGAAAGGGGCGGGACCCGCAGGTCCCGCCCCCATTTCATCGTCGCCTGTCGCCGTCGATCAGACGGCGGCAACTTCCAGCACGGCGCCGGCCAGCATTTGGCCGTCAACCACGCGGCGCAGGCTGACCTGGGTCAGGCTGTCGATCGAGGCGGGCAGCGCCACGGTGAAGCCGCCACGTCCGCCGTTCAGGCCGGCCTGGTCGAGGTCGGCGCGGTAACGGTTGGCAACCACGCGGGCCACCACTTCGCCACCGGCCAGCACGTCGGCCACAACGGCGTCGGCACCGGCGCTGTCGATCACCCAGCCGGTCAACATGCCGTCTTCCAGGCGCTCCAGGTTGCCCTGCAGCTTGCCGGCGGCCGGGATGGCCACGATGCCGGCGATGTCGGCCAGGGTGGCGCGGATGGCGGCGAGCTGGACGCCCTCCTCCAGACGCGCGATTTCCTGAACCTCGGTCGCGGCATTGCCATACAGCAGGCTGTATTCGTCGGCGTTGTCGAAGATGGCGCGGCTGTTGTGGTCGATGAAGGTCTCGGTCGCGGCGCCCTCGGCGAAGATCGCCTCATGGCCGTCTAGCTCAACGTGGAAGTAGGTCACGTCGGCCACCGGGGTGTCGCGCAGGATGGTCACGCCGTTGACCAGCGCACCGGCCGGCACCATCACGCCGTCGATCATCATCGCATGCTGCGGCGAGACCTTCAGGTCGCGGGTCGGCAAGCCGCCGCCGAGCGAACCGGCGCGGAACAGCACCGGGCGAACGAACGCCTCGCTGGCGCCGAACTCGGCTTCGTACGTGCGATGGCCGATCCACTTCACCTTCTTCGCGGTGCCGTCCAGCGTGGTCACCAGGTCACCAGCCTGCAGCGCCTCGACGGCGCGCTCACCGGCCGGGGTGGCGATCATCGTGCCCTGCATGAAGCAGGCGATGGTGTAGGTGAACGAAAAGGTGGAGCCCAGAACGCCGCTGGAGTCGAGGCCGCGCAGCGAGATACGGAAGGCGTCATTGAAGTCGCCACCGATGATGTACATCGTTTGCAGCCAGCCTTCGACTTGCGCCGCGGTGCCGTCGGTGCTGGCTACCGAGTTGATCGTGCTGCCCGCGCCGCCCTGATTCACCTGCACATAGGAACCGCCAACGCCGGTCCATGTGCCGGAATCCTGCACGAAGCTGCCGCCGACATAGTTGAACAGCTTCATGCCGTCGCCGGCATCGTCACCGGCCGCGTCGGAGAAGATCAGGCGCAGCGTCAGGTTGTCCGGGCCGCTTGCATCGACCACCGTCGCGGTGGAGACAAAGCTGCCAGTGGTGTTGAACGGGTTGAAGGTGTAGTTGTTGTTGCCGTCCGGGGCCACGGTGATGGTGACCGCACCGGCGCCCGCGCCGGGAAGGCCGTCGACGGTATCGTCAAGGAAAGTCATCGTACCCATAAGAGGTATCCTTCAGATGTAAGTGTCCGTCCGGAAGGTTCATACCTGATTGCATAGTCTTCGCAGCATGAGGCGGATTGATGCCACTCGGATGAACGCCACCGCCATTCGTGTCAGATTCTCGAAGTCCTTTGCCAAACGGCGACAGCGGTTCAGCCAGGCCAGC
>CAMBRC010000133.1 GCA_945869965.1 Asaia bogorensis | reverse complement strand
TGCTCAGGATTGTCTCTTGGAAAGAGGCTAGGCTTGTCGTGCGTCCCGACGAGGGGGGTGCCGTGATCCGGGTGGCCACCCGGATCACGGCGCGGACAGGCCGGTCGTCTCAGGACAGGGTTTAACGCCCGTCGTCATCTGGGCCACCTGTCCGCTCCCTCGGCAGCGCTTGATGAGTTGATCGGGCTACCCGGCTCCGCTGTCGGCACGCCCGCAGACAATCCCAAGCTTCATGAGGATACACAAAAAATGCCGGCAATCGCCACCCTGCCAAGCCGCTTCGTCGGATGTGATGTTGGCAAAGAAGCCATCGTCGTCTTCGATACCGGGTCCGGTCAGACCCGCACCATTGCAAATCGCAAAGCCGACCTCACCCGCCTTGCACGCAGCCTTGATAACACCTGCCTTGTCGTCTGCGAGGCAACTGGGGGATACGAGACGCGCCTGTTGCAAGCCATGCTTGCAGCTGGGCGGGCCGCACACCGTGCCGATGCGCGCAAGGTCAAGGCCTTCATCCGCTCGTTCGGAACCCTTGGAAAGACCGATGCCATCGATGCGCGGGCGCTGGCGCGCTATGGCGAGGAACGTCATCGCAGCCTGGCGATATGGCAAGAGCCTGATCCTGTAAGGCAAGAAGTCCAGGAGCTTGTGTTGTTGCGTGCCGACCTGGTGCGCAACCGGCAGGCACAACGCAACCGCCTTGCCGCACCCGCCAGGCAGGGCGCCACAGCGCTGGCATGCCTGCGCGGCCTGGTGCGTGCGGTACAGACGCAGATCGCTGCCATCGAGCTGCGCCTGCGCGCCTTGATCGCGCAGCATCCCCAGCTCTGTGCCGACGAGGCCGTTTTGCGCGGCATCAAGGGTGTTGGGCCGACCGTGGCGACAACCATGCTGGCGCTGATGCCCGAACTCGGCAGCATTTCCGGCAAGCAGGCGGCATCACTTGCAGGGGTGGCGCCGCATCCGCGGCAAAGTGGCGCCAGCGACGGGTATCGGCGTACCAAGGGCGGGCGGGCCGAGGTCAGGCCGGCATTGTTCATGGCGGCTCTCGTCGCGGCGCGGAACAACAAGGCGCTCAGCGAGGTTTATCGAAGGCTTGTCGCGAACGGCAAAAAACCGCTCGTTGCCGTCACCGCGCTGATGCGAAAAATCGTCGTCATCGCCAATGCGAAGCTACGCGACGCACGTAGTGGAACGGCGGGCGTTCAAGTGAGTTGATGACGAAAGCAGTAGGTAGAGCCCCCCTCGTCGATCCGCTTCGCGGCTCAACCCCCCCGCCCAAGCGCGGGGGGAGAGAAGAGAGCGCGAATGAATAAAGTTTTTTTGCTTCTTTTTGTTCACAAAAAGAAGATTCTTTCTTGACCTTAGATGGCGAGGTCTTTGGTGTTGTAGTCGCGGATGACGCGCTCGAAGGTTTCGGGGGTGAAGCGGAACTGGTCTTGGAGGGTGGCGAAGGGGTGGTAGGTGAAGCTGGGTTCGGTGGGGTGGGCTTGGTGGCGGGCGTCGATGGCGACTTGGATGACGGCGGCGCGGTCGAAGATGCGTTGTTCGTCGTAGGTGGCGTTGGTGGCTTCGATGGCGAGGGCGGCTTTCTGGCCGAGGACGGATTTGCGGCGGTGGAAGCCGAAGGTGAGCGAGATGCGCAGGTCCTGGGAGGAGTTGGCGAAGGAGCCGTGGACCATCTGGCGGTTGACGATGGTGACGTCGCCGGCGGCGCAGACCAGGGGGACGGCGCCGGGGAGTTGTTCGCTGCCACCGTTGGCGGCGACCATGGATTTGATGTCGGCTTTTCCGCGTTTGTGGCTGCCGGGGATGACCCAGAGGCAGTTGCCGGTGGTCGCGGGGTAGAGTTGGACCTGGTAGTTGAAGCCGTGGATGCCTTCGTCCCAGGCGGGGGAGTTCCAGTGGGTGACGCCGTCCTGGTGCCAGGCGACGGAGCCGCCGAGGCCGGGCTGCTTGACGAAGATGGCGTCGTTGAAGGGGACGAAGTCCGCCCCGTTGATGGATTGGGCGGCGGCGAGGAGTTTGGGGTGGCCGTAGAGGCGCAGGCCCGACGGCATGGCCTGGCACATGGCGTACATCAGGAAGACGACGTGTTCGGGGGCGTTGGCGTCGGGCTTGGGCTGGGTCATCTGGACGGGGTGGCGGCCGCCTAGGATGGCGGTGCCGCCCCAGGGGTCGGCGAGGGGTTTGGCGAAGCGGTAGGGCAGGCGGGCGTAATCGATGCCGAGGGCGTGGCGGCCTTGGGCGTCGGTCTTTGAGTCGGGGCCGGTGGGGGCGCGGGCGAGCATGTTCTGGGCGTCGGTGCGCAGTTCGGCGATTTCGGCGGGGTCGATGACGCCTTCGAAGATGTAGTAGCCGTGGCGCCAGTAGGCGGCCTGGATGTCGGGGTGGAGTTCGCCTTGGGGCGTGAGGCGCAGCGGGCCGCGGTTGTTGATTTCGGCGGCGAGGCGTTCGCCGGCTTCGCGGTAGGTGGCCATGTTGGCGTTGTGGTCGGCGCGGGAGAGGGAGGGGGCGTCGGCGACGGTGTTCATGGGACGGGTCCGTTGTTTTGCTGATCGTTGCCGATGGGGGGGCGGGGATGCAAGGACTACCGCGCGCCGGGGCCGATGCGGGCGGAGCCGCCTCTGGGCACGCCGAGGGCGGCGCGCAGCGCGGTGAGGAGGGCTGTGATGGAGGGGGTGGGACGCGGGGGGCGGGATGCTGCTTCGCGGTCGGGGGTTTGGAGGAACCAGCGGGTGGGGGCTGGGCCTTGGGTGATGCGGTAGGTTTTCTGGTTGTGGGTGATGGCGAGGTGGGTGGGTTCGACGGTGACGTGGGCCCGGATGCTCCAGAGTTTTAGGGCGTCGCGGAGGAGGGCGCGGAGATCGGCTGGGGTCATGGGGGGCCGCCCGGCATGGCGAGGGCGACTGGCATTCGGGCGACTGGCATTCGGGCGGCTGGCCTCAGATGCGAACCCATAGGGATCGGTTCGGATGCTTCGGGTCATTGACGCGCTTTATTCGGCCTTCGTTTTCGAGCCGGAACAGGATCTGATCTATTCTCTGCCTGGACACGGTAATGAGTTCTTTCAACTGGACAACGGAAATGGGTTTGTTCAGATGCGGGATGATATCTTTCTCTGCCTTGGTGCCCCGCGCCGCGGAGTTCAGCGGGGGGATTTCGTCGTCGGCGGGGGGCGGGGTGCCGACGAGGCCGAAGATGCCGTGGCGAAATTTTACGACAAAACCAAGTTCCAATAAACTGTACAGTTCTCTTGTTATTTGCTGACGGCCGAATTCGTTCTGCATGATCGTCAGGATGTGTTTCATTCTCCAGGCGGTTTTGTTCGACAAGACTTCCAGAAGCTGGCGCCTGATGATGTTGTCCGGCTGATTCCCGGACTCAGCTACGGGCTTCCGCGAGACGATTCTGGCGTCGCTCGCACTGAAGGCGGCTTCCAGCCGCTGTTGCAGTCGGGAGATGTCGGGTTCGGGGGATACAATCTCGACGGTATATCGAAATGAACTACCGCTGCTGTCGTTCTGCTTCGATCGAGGCATTGCTCTTTGTCGGTTCGTTTGATTACAAGACCAATCGGATGGACAAGCTTAGTTGCCGGCTGTCGATCAGTCCAGGGCGGGGAGAAGACGAGGCGGTCAACGCGAAGTGCGCCAAAATCGCCAAGCTCTTGGTGTCCTTGCCTGGCTGAGCTTGGCGTCTCGGCGTTGAGAGATTTCGTTCCACGCCGCCGCCGCTTTGGCTATGGCGTTCTCGAACAGGCTCTTACATCTTCACTGGTGCTGCGATGATGTCCGGGTTGATCTTGCGGGGGATCCACTGGCCGTCGGCGAGGTCGCCGAGGAGGTGGCCGTCCTGCATGACGATTTTGCCGCGGAGCATGGTGAGGCAGGGCCAGGCGTGGGCGGTCCAGCCTTCCCAGGGGGTGTAGTCGGTTTCGTGCAGGTCGGCGGCGGTGATGATGCGGCGGCGGGTGGGGTCCAGGGCGGTGATGTCGGCGTCCGAACCCACGGCGATGGCGCCTTTGCGGGGGTACATGCCGAGGATTTTGGCGGCGTTGGAGGAGACCAGGTCGGTGAATTGGTTGAGGGAGTAACCCCGTCGTTCGACCATTTCGGAGTACATCAGGGCGACGCGGGGTTCGACGCCGGAGTTGCCGCCGGTGACGTCGTCGATGCGGATGCCTTGGGTTTTCTGGGCCAGGGTGCAGCAGAGTTCGTCGGTGGCGACGCAATTGATGCTGCCGTCCAGGGTGCCGGACCAGAGGGCGGCCTGGTCGGCGGGGGATTTGAGCGAGGGGTAGGTGTGGTAGATTTGGCCGTTGGGGCGTTTGTAGTCTTCGGCGGTGTAGAGCATGTACTGGTGGAGGGATTCGCCGTAGATGGGGGTGCCTTTTGCGCGGGCTTCGCGGATGGCGGCGACGCCGGAGGCGGCGGAGGTGTGCAGCATGTAGAGGGCGGTGCCGGGGACGGATTCGGCCAGGCGGATGATGCGGCGGAAGGAGAGGTCTTCGGACAGCGCGTTGTGGACTTCGGCCATGTTGTGGAAGCTGGTGCGGCCTTCTCGGATCAGCTTGCCGTACATATGCATGACGATGTCGTTGTCTTCGGCGTGGATGACGCCGAGGCCCTGGTTGGCGGCGATGACCTGGAAGACTTCCCAGATGTCGCCGAAATCGACCATGCGGCCGCGGCGGTTGGGGGTGATGTCGGTGGTGAAGATTTTGACGGTGGGGTGGCCGTCGCGGATGGCCTGGGCGAGTTCGGTGAGGTGCAGCGGGGCGATGTCGCCTTCGACCATGAGGTGGAAGGCGTAATCGACGTGGCAGGCGCCGGCCCAGCCGGCGTTGCGGGCGGCGATGGCGGCGGGGATGGTGGGGCCGTCGATGGTGCGGACGAAGTCGATCATCATGGTGGTGCCGCCGTGGATGGCGGCGCGGGAGACGATTGAGGCGGGCTGAGTTTTCAGGGATTGGCCGCCTTCGGGGGCGGGCATGTGCCAGTCGCAGTGGACGTGCGGGTCTATGCCGCCGGGCATGACGATGCGGCCGGTGAGGTCGATGGTCTGGCGGGCGGTGAGGGAGCCGAGTTTTTCGATGCCGGCGATTTGGCCGTTGGTGATGGCGATGTCGGCGGCGATGACGCCTTCGGGGGTGACGATGCGGTCGCTGCGGAGCACTGTGTCGGGCATGGTCGCCTCCTTGGTCACGGGGCATGGTTGCGTCAGGTTGTGAACGGCGCAAGTGGATGAAAGTTTTTGCTTCTTTTTTCAAAAAGAAGCGCTTTCTTGAGGAGGGTTGGCGTGGATACGTACGTGACGGATTGCATTGTTATTGGGGCGGGGATCGCGGGGGCGTCGGCTGCGGCGTTTCTGGCGGCGGACCGGCGGGTGGCGTTGATCGAGGCGGAGGAGGCTGCGGGGTATCACACGACCGGGCGGTCGGCGGCGTTGTGGATTTTGAATTATGGGCCGGGGGATGTGCGGGCGTTGACGGGGGCTTCGCGGGGGTTTTTCGAGGCGCCGCCGGCGGGGTTTTCGCAGGCTCGGCTGTGGTCGGGGCGGGATGTTTTGTATCTGGCGGCGGATATGGCGGCGGCGGATGAGGTGATGGAGTCGGGGGTGGGGATTCGGCGGATTTCGGTGGCGGCGGCGCGGGAGATGGTGCCGGCGATCCGGGAGGGGGCGGTGGTGGCGGCGTTGGTGGAGGGGGGGACGTTCGATCTGGATGTGGCGGCGTTGCACCAGGGGTTTTTGGGGCAGTTGCGGCGGCTTGGCGGGGTGATGGCGCTGCGGAGCCGGACGATGCGGATTGAGCGTAGGGCGGGGGCCTGGGAGGTTGAGGTTGTGGGTGGGGCGCGGTTTCGGGCGCCGGTGGTGGTGAATGCGGCGGGGGCTTGGGGGGATGAGGTGGCGGGGCAGGCGGGGGTTCGGGCGGTGGGGTTGGTGCCGAAGCGGCGGACGGGGGTGATTATCGATCCCGCACCTTGGCAGCCGGCGGATTGGCCGGCGCTGATGGAGGCGCGGGAGGGGTGGTACGGCAAGCCGGAGGCGCGGACGCGGCTGATGATCTCGCCGGCGGATGAGACGCCGGATCGGGCGCATGATGTGCAGCCGGATGAGCTGGATGTGGCCATTGCGGTGGATCGGATGCAGCAGATGTTGGACATCGAGGTGCGGCGGGTGGAGCGGAGCTGGGCGGGGCTGCGGACGTTTGCGCCGGATGGGAGTTTGTGTTTCGGGTTTGCGCCGGATGCGGAGGGGTTTTTCTGGTGCGTGGGGCAGGGGGGGTATGGGATCCAGACTTCGCCGGCGGCGGGGCGGTTGGTGGCGGATCTGGTGGCGGGGCGGGAGCCCGGGTGGTTGGACGGGTCGGCGCGGATTGTTGAGGCGATTCGGCCCGGGCGGTTCATGTGAGGCGATTTGGGTGAGCTTGTTCGATGCCTTGGTGATCGGGGGTGGGATCGCCGGGGCGACGGCGGCGGCGCATCTGTCGGCCGATGGCAAGGTGGCGCTGATCGAGGCGGAGGCGGCGGCGGGGTATCATACCTCTGGGCGGTCGGCGGCGTTGTGGGTGGGCAATGGCGGGCCGGAATTTGAGGTGGGGCTGGCGCGGGCGTCGTTTGGGTTTTTGAGTGCGCCGCCGGTGGGGTTTGCGGCGACGCCGATCCTGCGGGCGCGGGCGGTGGCGTTTGCGGTGCCGGCGGAGCAGCTGGGGGATTTGCAGGGGATTTTGGCGACGCGGCGGAATATCCGCGAGATTTCGGTGGCGGCGTTGCGGGAGATGATCCCGGCGGTTCGGGCGGGGTATGCGGCGGCGGCGGCGCTGGAGACCGAGAATTACGACATCGATGTCGATGTGCTGTTGCAGGGGTATTTGCGGCTAGCGCGGTCGCGCGGGGCGATGGTGGCGTTTCGGCGGCGCTCGCAGCGCATTGAGCGGGCGGGTGGGGTTTGGCGGGTGGAGACGGCGGACGGGACGGTGTTTTCGGCTCGGGTATTGGTGAATGCGGCGGGGGCCTGGGGGGATGAGGTGGCGGAGCAGGCCGGGGTGCGGAAGTTGGGGCTGGTGGCGAAGCGGCGGACGGCGGTGTTGGTTGATGCGGCGCCGTTCAGCGTGGCGGACTGGCCGCGGCTGTATGACGCGCGGCGGAGTTGGTACTGCAAGCCGGAGGCGGGGCGGCTGATGGTGTCGCCGGCGGATGCGACGCCGGACCGGGCGCATGATGTGCAGCCGGATGAGTTGGATGTGGCGATCACGATCGATCGGATGCAGCAGGTTTTGGATATCCCGGTTCGGCGGGTGGTGCGGGCTTGGGCCGGGTTGCGGACCTTTGCGCCGGATGAGGCGTTTGCGTTCGGCGAGGCGCAGGATGGGTTTTACTGGTTTGTCGGGCAGGGTGGGGATGGCATCCTGACCTCGCCGGCTGCCGGCCGGTTGCTTTCGGATATGGTGGCGGGGCGGGCGCCGGACTGGTTGGAGGGGGCGGCACGTATCTTGCCTGCGATTGATCCGAAACGCTTTGGCTGACGGGATTTGAAATGGCTCTGCATGTCGCGCTGACGCACCGGACGAGCTACCGCTATGACCGAGCGGTGTCGCTTGGGCCGCAGACCATCCGGCTTCGGCCGGCGCCGCATGCGCGCACGCCGGTGCTGGCGTACACACTGACCGTTACGCCAAAACCGCATTTTCTGAACTGGCAGCAGGATCCGCAGGGCAATTTCCTGGCCCGGGTGGTGTTTCCGGAGAAGGTGACGCATTTCGAGGTGGCGGTGGATTTGGTGGCCGACATGGCGACCATCAATCCGTTTGACTTCTTCCTGGAGCCCGAGGCGGAGAGCTTTCCGTTCGCCTATGACCCCGTGCTGGTGCATGAGCTCGCCCCGTTCCGCCGGGTGGAGGCGCCGGGGCCGCTTTTGACCGCGTTGATCGCGGCGGTGCCGCACGCGGCGAAGCGGACGATTGACCTGTTGGTGGCGCTGAACGCGACGGTGCAGGGGCGGACTGCCTATATCGTACGCATGGAGCCCGGGGTCTGGGCGCCGGAGCGGACGCTGGCGGAGGGGTGCGGGTCGTGCCGGGATTCGGCCTGGCTGCTGGTGCAGTTGCTGCGGCATCTCGGCTTCGCGGCGCGATTTGTCTCGGGCTACCTGATCCAGCTGGTGGCCGACGTGAAGCCGCTGGAAGGGGCGGAGGGGCCGGCGGAGGATTTCACCGATCTGCATGCCTGGGCCGAGGTCTACCTGCCGGGGGCCGGGTGGATCGGGCTGGATGCCACCTCCGGGCTGATGGCCGGGGAAGGGCATATCCCGCTGGCGGCCACGCCTGATCCGCAATCGGCGGCGCCGATCTCCGGCGGGGTGGAGAAGGCCGAGGTCACGTTCGGCTTCGAGATGGCGGTCAAGCGCATCCTGGAGACGCCGCGGACCACCAAGCCGTACAGTGACGGCCAGTGGCAGGCGATCCTGGCGCGCGGTGCCGAGGTCGACCGGGCGCTGGCGCGCGGCGGCGTGCGGCTGACCATGGGCGGCGAGCCGACCTTTGTCGCGGCGTCGGATTTCGAGGCGGCGGAGTGGAATACCGGGGCGCTGGGGCCAACCAAGCGGGGCTATGCCGGGCGGCTGTTGCGGCGGCTGGCGCCGCTCTGGGCGCCGGGTGCGGCGCTGCATACCGGGATGGGCAAGCAGTATCCCGGCGAGCCGCTGCCGCGCTGGGCGTTGTCGGCGCATTGGCGGACCGATGGCCAGGCGGTGTGGCAGGACCCGGAATTGCTGGCTGATCCCGACCGCGATCGCGGCACCGCGACGGCGGAGGATGCGGCGCGGTTTGCCGCGGCACTGGCGCAGCGGTTGCAGGTCGACCCCGCCATGGCGCTGCCGGCGCATGAGGACGTGCATTACTACCTGTGGCGCGAGCATCGGCTGCCGGCCAATGTGGTGATGCAGGACAACAAGCTGCGCGATCCCCTGGAGCGGGCGCGGATGGTGCGCATCTTCGCCGAGGGGCTGGGCGCGCCCACCGGCATGGTGCTGCCGTTGCGCCGGGTGCTGGAGGACGGGGTGCGGCGCTGGCGGACGGCGAAGTGGTATTTCCGCAGCGATATCCTGTTCCTGTTGCCCGGCGACTCGCCGATCGGCTTACGGCTGCCGCTGGACAGCCTGCCCTGGGCCGATCCCGATACGATCGAGCCGGAGTTCGAGCGCGATCCGTTCGATGTCCGCCCGGCGTTGCCGGATCAGGCGGCCTTACACCTGGCGCATGACAGCGTGGCCGGGCCGGGGATCGAGGATTTCCGGCCGCAAGCGGAGGCGCTGGCCGAGGCCGAGGAGGCGCGGGTGGTGCGCACGGCGCTGGCCGTCGAGGCGCGCGGCGGGCTGATGCATGTGTTCCTGCCGCCGCTGACCGCCGCCGAGGACTGGCTGGACCTGATCGCAGCGATCGAGGCGACGGCGAAGGAATTCGGCCAACCCATTATCCTGGAAGGATATCTACCGCCGTCCGATCCCGGCTTGCAGCATTTCTCGGTCACGCCCGACCCCGGGGTGATCGAGGTCAACATCCATCCCAGCACCTCCTGGGCCGAGCATGTCGGGCGCACCGAGGCGCTCTACGAGGAGGCGCGGCAGGTCGGGCTGGCCTCCGAGAAATTCATGGTCGACGGCCGCCATGTCGGCACCGGCGGCGGCAATCATGTGGTGATGGGCGGCGCCTCGCCGGAGGAAAGCCCGTTCCTGCGCCGGCCCGACCTGCTGAAATCGGTGCTCGGGTTCTGGCACAATCACCCCAGTCTTTCCTTTCTGTTCAGCGGCTTGTTCATCGGTCCGACCAGCCAGCATCCGCGCATCGACGAGGCCCGCGACGATGCCGTGGCCGAGCTGGAAACCGCCTTCGCCCAGGTGAAGCCGGGCATGAAGCTGGCGCCCTGGGTCACCGACCGCATCTTCCGCAACATCCTGGTGGATATGTCGGGCAACACCCACCGCACCGAGTTCTGCATCGACAAGATGTATGACCCCGCCGGCCCGTCCGGCCGGCGCGGCCTGGTGGAGTTCCGCGCCTTCGAGATGCCGCCACATGCGCGCATGTCGCTGGCCCAGATGCTGCTGATGCGCGCCGCTGTCGCCGCGTTCTGGGAGCGGCCCTATGAGCGCCGGCTGATCCACTGGGGCACACGGCTGCATGACCGGTTCCTGTTGCCGCAGCCGTGCCTGGAGGATTTCCGCGATGCGCTGGAGGAACTCGGCGGCTACGGCTTCACGCTCGACCCCGCCTGGTTCACCCCGCACGCCGAATTCCGCTTTCCCAAGATCGGCGACATCACCGTGCGCGACATGGGCGTCGAATTGCGCCACGCCCTCGAACCCTGGCACGTCCTGGGCGAGGAAAGCACCCAAGAAGGCATGGTGCGCTACGTCGACAGCTCCGCCGAACGCGTCCAGCTGCGCGTCTCCAACTGGGTCGAAGAACGCTACACCCTGGCCTGCAACGGCGTCGGCGTCCCCCTCGCCCGCACCGATCGCGTCGGCGAATACGTCGCCGGCGTGCGCTTCAAGGCCTGGGCGCCGCCCCATGGCCTCCACCCCACCGTCAAAGCCCAAGCCCCCCTGGTCATCGATGTCTTCGACACCTGGAACGGCCGGGCGCTGGGCGGCATGACCCACCACGTCGCCCACCCCGGTGGCCTGAGCTACGATACCTTCCCGGTCAACGCCAACGAAGCCGAAGCCCGCCGCCGCTCGCGCTTCGTGCCCATGGGACATACGCCGGGACCCATGCCCGAACCCCGAACCACCACCAGCCGCGACCACCCGCTCACCCTGGACCTGCGCCGCTTCGCCTGAAATGCTGGGGGATCATGGGTGGAGTCGGTGGGGTGAAGAAAGGTAAGGAAGGCCAGGGCTCTGCCCTGGACCCGCTGGGGCCTGAGGCCCCAGACCCCCATTCTTTAAGCGCCTTCGGCAAGGGGGGGCGTTCGGGCGGTGTGGCAGGCCTCGACGCCCCCCCTT
>CAMBRC010000132.1 GCA_945869965.1 Asaia bogorensis | reverse complement strand
AGGCGCTTCAAACGAATGGGGTCTGGGGCCGCCGGCCCCAGCGGGTCCAGGGCAGAGCCCTGGCCTTGCTTCCCTTCCCCCCCGTCTCACATCAGCCCCGCACGAGTTTGGCTTCGATGCTGTCCCATATCGCGCTTGCCAGGTCGGTGCCGTCGAACCGGGCGATTTCCTGCAGCCCGGTCGGCGAGGTGACGTTGATTTCGGTGAGGTAGTCGCCGATCACATCGATCCCCACGAAGATCAGGCCTTGCTCTTTCAGCAGTGGCCCGATGGCGGCGCAGATTTCCTCATCGCGTTTGGACAGCCCGATTTTTTCCGGCCGCCCGCCCACATGCATGTTGCTGCGCGCTTCGCCGGCGGCGGGCACGCGGTTGATGGCGCCCATGGGGACGCCGTCGACCAGGATGATGCGCTTGTCGCCTTGGCGGACGGCGGCTTCGTAGCGTTGGATCATCAGCGGCTCGCGCGAGCGGGCGAAGTGCATTTCCAGCAGCGAGTTCAGGTTTTCGTCGTCATGCTTGATCCGGAACACCCCGGCCCCGCCATTGCCGAACAGCGGCTTGACGATGATGTCCTTGTGGGTCGCCCGAAACCCGCGGATCGCATCCACGTCCCAGGTCACCAGCGTCGGCGGCATCAGTTCGGGAAAATGCGTCACCAGCAGCTTTTCCGGCGCATTGCGCACCGAAACCGGATTATTGACCACCAAGGTTCCGGTCCCATCGTTCTTGTGGATATGCTCCAGCATGTGGGTCGCGGTGATGTAGGCCATGTCGAACGGCGGATCCTGCCGCATCTGGATCACATCCATGGTCCCGAGGTCGAGCTGCTCCTCCTCGCCGAACCGAAAGTGATCCCCGCGCACCCGCTGCACCGTCACCGGCCGCGCCTTGGCAAACAGCCGCGCGCCCCCGGGCGTCCGCGCCCCTTCGTGCAGCGCCATATGCCGCACCTCGTAGTGCCAAAGCCGGTGCCCGCGCGCCTGGGCGGTCAGCATCAGTTGGAATGACGAATCGCCATCGATGTTGATCGGTTCGATCGGGTCCATCTGGACCGCAACCTTCAAGGGTCCCGCCATGGTCTCGCTCCTCGCCTGCCTGCCCCCTGGCATGGCGCAATCCGCGCGCCACTGCAATCCGTCCCCGCCGCCGTTTGACCCCGCCAGGGCCCAACACTACGCTAATCCCTGCCCGCAAGCCCTTGTGATGGAAGATCGAACGCCATGGCCCAGCGCATCGCCGTGGTGACAGACGTGCTGTCGGACCAGCACTTCTTCCCCCTCTGGCGCCGCTACTACGGCGGCCTGTTCGGCGACACCAACCTCTTCGTCGTGACCTACGCCGGCGCCGCCGCCTTCCCCGACGCCGGCCTCGGCGGGGTTCTGCGCCTCCCCGTCGGCTATGACGACAGAACCCGCGCCAGCGCCATCACCGACCTCGTCGCCCTGCTGCTCGCCGCCTACGATGTCGTGATCCGCGTCGAAGCCGATGAATTCCTCGTCGTCGACCCCCGCATCGCGCCGGATCTGCGCAGCCACATCCAGGCCACCAACTGCCCGTACTACACCGCCCGCGGCTTCGACGTCATCCAAACCCCGGAGGAACCGCCCCTCACCCCCGGCCCAATCCTCGCCCAGCGCCAATACGCCACCGCCAACACAGCACTGAACAAGACCGCCATCGTCCGCACCCCGCTGCACTGGTCCCAAGGCTTCCACTGGTGCAGCGCCTATCCCGAATGCGGCCCGCTCTTCCTGCTCCACCTCAAGCGCATCGACATCGATTGGCAGCTGCGCTGGTTCGCCGAGATGACCCGCAACATCGCCGACAATCCCGCCGTCGGCCAGTTGATCAAGGACTATTTCCAGCCCGACCGCGAAAAACTCCTGGCCATCCACCGCGCCATCGGCGCCCGCCCGCTGCTGGACGGCATCGAGAACTGGTACCGCAACGACCTGCAGTGGCGCTTCTTCGATTCCGTGACCTACAACCCCGAGGACGACATCTACAGCGGCCAGGTGGAGCAGGACACCGTCCTCTGCGATCTCCCCGCCGCCTGGAAAACCCTGCTGTGACCGCCCGCACCCGCCTGCGCACCTGGCGCCGCAACCGAGCCTCCCCCACGCCTCCTCAGCCAACGCCCCCCAGCCAATGCCTCCCCTGGCCGCCCCCTGGACCGCCACCCCCTGGACCGCCGCGCCAGTGATCGCCGCCACTGCCGGACGGCCCCGCTTCACCGAGAACATCCCCGGCGCCGTAGAACTCGTCGGCCCCGAGGACCGGATCCGCGGCTGGGCCCGCGCCGCCGATCCGGCCCAGCCCGTGCGGATCCGCATCATGGTCGGCGACGAAACCATCGGCGAAGGCATCACCGACCAACCGCGCAGCGACCTCGGCGGCCCTCACGGCTTTGTCATCGCCTGCACCCGCCCTGTGACCGCGGGCGACATCCTGGCCGGTCGGGTCGATGTCCTGGCCGTCGCCGCCACCGGCGGCAGCGCCAGGCTGCGCCCGGCCGAACAGGCGCTGAAGGACGGGCTGCTGGACCTGCTGCAACAGGCCACCGGCGCCCTCGGCGTCACCGAGATCGAGGTGCTGATAGCCGCCCTCTCCCAACACCCGGTCATGCGGCGTCAGCACGCCGCGGCAGAGCACAAGCGCGCCCTCATGCAGCGCGGCCTGGACCCCGCCCTGCGCGTTCCCAACGCCGCCGAGGTCGAGGCCATGCTGGCCAGCCTGCCCGTGACCGTGCCGCCCCCCGGTGCCCCTCCGCCCGACTGGCCGGTGAAGCTGCCCGCCGGCCACGTCTCGCCCGACGGCACGGCAACGGTCGGCCATGGCGGGCACCTCTTCCTGGTCGATGGCAGCAACGGCCTGCTGGGCCAGTACCTTCTCCCCGATAACGACCGCGGCGTGGTCGAAAGCGCGGAGGGCTGGCTCCGCCTGATCGAAAAACGCACCGCCACCTGCGCCGCGCTCCAAGCCCGCTTCCTCCAGGTCATCATCCCCGAGAAAGCCACCCTGCTCCCCGAGTACATGCCCCGCGCCGTCCCCGTGCCAACGCCGCTCTGGCGGGCCATCGTCACCGGCGTGGCCGCGAACCCGGCCCTGGCCCCCCACTGCCTGCCGGTCCTGGCGGCGCTCCAGCGTCGCGGCCTGCGCGAGCACGCCTTCTCCCATCTGGACACCCACATCACTGCCCGCGGCGCCCCGGAAGTGTTCTTCGCCATCTGCCTGGCCCTGGGCCTCGACCGGCCGTTCCCCGAAGCCCCCTTCACCCACCAGACCCGCGAAACCGGCGACCTCGCCGAGCGCCTCTTCCCCGGCGCCCGGTTGGACGAAGCCACCGTCTGGCCGATGCCCGAACTCCTCGCCACATGGCCGGAACCAACCCTGGTCGAGAAAATCGACCCCGACCGCCACACCGGCCGCCGGCGGGTCTGGCGCAATCCGGATGCCCCGATCGCCGGCACGATGGTCGTCTTCGGCAACTCGTTCTTCGATCTCGGCGGCTCGGCCCGCACCCTGTCCTGGTGGTGCGCCCGCGCTTTCAGCGAATTCCACTTCACCTGGTCGCCCGACATGGATGAGGATTACGTGCGAAACGCCAACGCCACCTGGGTCGTCTGCCAAACCGTCGAACGCTTTATGCCGTCGGTCCCCGCCCGCTGAGCGCAAGGCAAGGCGAAGCAAGGCCAGGGTTTCACCCTGGACCCGCAAGAGCCCGAGGGCCTTTGGAAACCCATTCTCGAAGAATCTAAGGTCCAGGGGCTTGGCCCCTGGCGGGTCCGGGCGGAGCCCGGCTTTTCTCTGAGTTCTGAAAGTTTTTCGCTAACATTCCAAAAAATGTTATAATTCAATATCTTATCTAACCGTCGTTTAAGCCGAATTCCCTTGACGTCGGCGCTTAAGATATATATGATCACTAACTATGGAAACGATTGCAACTCTCTTCTCAGCCATCCTGCTCGGGATGCGCGCGGCACTGGCGCCGCATGTGGATCGCGACCCCGCCCGGACTCCGTTTCTCCTGCTGGCCTGGACTCGCCTCGGCCGCGCCGCCACGCGGTTCCAGTCCCTGTTCACCCGGTGGCAGTCCGGCACTCTGCCCGCCCCGATCAAGCCGCGTGCCGGGCAGCCCCGCGCAGCGCGCGCAAGGCCCTATTTCCCCGCCGGCCGCGCCTGGCTTGCCGGCAGTACCGACCATCATGTCCGCGGCCGCGCCAGCCAGCTCGAGCATTTGCTCGCCCATCCCGACATGCTGGCATTTCTGGCCGCCGCCCCGCAGGCGGGCCGCATCCTGCGTCCGCTCTGCCACATGCTCGGCATTGACCCGCCGGCGATGCTGCGGCTTCCCCCGCGTCCCGTGTGCGTGCGCCCCAAACCGCCTCGCGCCGCGCGCCCGGCACCGCAGCCCCTGGCCCGCCCGCTCCCCGCCTATGTCCGCGCGGCCGTACGGGCCTGGCGCAAAAGACCCGCCTGAGGCACGCGACGGACGCACGCTTTTATTGTTACGATAACAAAATAATTATCAACACCCCAGCAACTGCGCCAACCGATCCCGCAGCGGCCGCTCGTACCGCGCCACATAGGCATCCCGCGCCCGCCCGCTCATCGCCACAAGCGCATTATGCGCCCCGATCTCGCGCACCGCCTCCAGCCAACCGGCGGGATCGCGCCTGATTGCCGCACAGACCGCGCCCACCTGCTCGAACACCATCTGCATCCGCCGCCCGGGATCGACCTCGCGGTCATACCCGGCCGCGATCACCGGCGCGAAATCCTGAAACCCCAGCTCGGTGGCAAAGCGCAGCGCGTTCGGATTGCCCACCACCATCGCCGGATGCCCCAGGCAGAACGCCTTGATCAGCTTCTCGGTCACCCGGTCCACCGCCCCGCCGGACACCTCGGTCTCGGTCACCAGCGAGAAATACGTCCGCCGGTACGGCTGAACATCGATCTTGTCGAACAGCGCATTGCCGGTCTCGCCGAACCCATCCACCTTCAGCCCGCGCAACCCCATCGCCGCCGTGCAAGCCTCGCGCAAGTAGTCCAACTGCGGATGCGCCGCCAAAAATCCCACCACCCCTGCGGGATCACCGACATCGCCATCCTTGCCATGCTCCAACCCGGCAAACGACACCAGCGACTCTTCGAACACCCCCAACTTCATGAGCGCCGCGATCGTCACCACCCGATGCGCCCGCGGCGCCGCATTCAGACACAGCAACAGCCGGTCCTTGCCGTGCGGGTCGAACATCCCCGCCACATGGGCCCCAATCGCCCCCTCCGCGTCCGGCCGCGCGAAGCTCCAGGCAGCGTTCTTGATGAAGAAGTCATAGATCTCGAACCGCACGCAGTAATCGGCCGGAACCTGGTACGCCGCCTCAACCGCCCGGTTCTGCGACAGCCAGACCATGCGCGGAATCGGAATCCGATTCTCCGCGGCAAACTGATGCAGGTCGCCAAACACGTCGACGTGAAACACCGGCCCTTCGTTGCAGATATCGAACACGATCAGCGCCCGCCCGGCCCGCACATCGGCCAGCACCGCTGGCTCGATATCATCGCCGAAATACCGCGCCTTGCGCTGCCGCGTCAGCGCCCGCATCACCCGCCACGCATCCAGCACCGGGACAATACAAAGATACGCCCCCTCTGACGGCGGCATGTTGCCCGGCAACGGTTCCAGAACCGCCCGCCCCGCCTCCAACAGACAGGCATGCACGAAGAACCCCGGCCAGTCCTGCCCGCGAAAGATGAACCGCAGCATCTCAGTTCAGCCGCGCCCGCAACTCCGCCATCGCCGCCCGCATCTTCTCCGCCGCCTCGCCCTCCGGCACCAGCTTCAGGAACGCCGCCCCGCAGCGCAGCGCATCGCCCAGCCGGTCGATCCGCTGGTGCATCAGCGCCGCATCGCGCCACTGGCTCGCCTCCTCCGGCGCGATCCGCAGCATGTCCTCGGTACAGGCCAGCGCCCCCTCGATATCCCCGGCATTCAACCGCCGCAGCTTGATGTTGTTCTGCAACCGCAGCAGCACCGCGCGCGTGCTCATCGGCCGCATCAGCCCGGGCCGCAACTCGGCGGCCGGCCCCTCGACACTCTTGATCAGCCGCCGCAGCGCCCGCGCATCCATCGCCACCCCGCCATTGAACACATCGACCACCAGCTGCGCGTCGCGATGCGCCAGCGCCAAAACAAAGTGCCCAGGGAAATCCACCCCATGACACCCCCACCCCGCCGCTCGCGCCGCATGCAGCCACAACACCCCCAGCGCCACCGGCAACCCGCGCCGCCGCTCGATCACCCGCACCAGATTGGCGTTGTCCAGATCGTCGTACTGCTGGGCATCGCCGATATAGCCGTTGACCTCCCCCATCAGCCGCGCCAGCGCCACCGCCTGGCCCACCAGGTCTTCCGCCCCCACCGTCCCCGCAATCTCTACCGCCCCACGCGCCAGCGCCGACAGATGCGCCCGCGCCGCTTCGACATCGGCCTCCGGCAGGTCGATGCGCGCTAGCTGCAAGGCTGCATCGGCAATCGCGATCTCGCCATCCGGCAACTGCCCGATCGCCTCCAGCGCTGCTCTGGCCTTTTGCACCCCCCCCCGCCTCCCTGATATCCATCTGCTTCTGCCTAGCAAAGGAAGATGGCATGCGCGTCGCCTTCGATCCAGCATCCCCCGAACGCCTGCGCCGCTTCGGCGTCGGCCTGCCGTTTACCCACCCGACCATCTTCACCGCCGATTTCGCCGTCGAGGCACCCATTCTGGTCCGCGCCACCATCGACCCCACCCAGCCGTTCCGCATCGGCGCCTTCAGCGACGTATCTGGCGGCCGGCTGCGCCACGTCTCGATCGGCCGCTACTGCTCAATCGCCGCCGACCTCCAAACCGGCTGGGACGACCCGCCGGCCACCTGGGCTACCACCTCGGCGATCGGCCATATCCGCAATCCGCATGGCTGGGCCACCTTGCTCGGCCACGACGACCACACCCCGCCCGACGCCCATCCGCCTGGCCAACGCGTAACGACCATCGGCCACGACGTCTGGATTGGCCAGGGTGCCTACCTCCGCCCGGGCATCAGCATCGGCGATGGCGCGATTATCGGTGCACGTGCGATGGTCGTGGACGATGTCCCGCCCTATGCGGTGGTCGAAGGCTCCGCGGTGATCCGCATGCGCTTCGACCCGGCAACCATCGCCCGGCTGCTGGCCGTCGCCTGGTGGCGCTACAACCTGTTCCACCTGCCGCCCGGCCTGGTGCCTGATGTGCGGCACTTCCTCGATCATGTCGAACAGGCGGTGGCGAAGGGCGCGCTCGAACCCTACGAACCCGGCTGGTACCGTCCGGACGACATCGCGGCCCTGCTGGCCTAGGGTCCGACCCGCATCAGCCGCGGTCCCTCGTCCTGCAACCAGCGCATCGCCAATTGCGTGTGCGGCGTCAGTGTCGCCACCAGCGCCCAGAAATGCGGGCCGTGATTCATGTGCCTGAGATGCGCCACCTCGTGCGCGACCACGTAGTCCTGGACAAACCGCGGTGCCATCACCAGCCGCCAGGAGAACGCCAGCGCCCGGCTGCTGGCGCAACTGCCCCAGCGCGTGCGGGTGTCCTTGACCGTGATCCGGCTCGGCCGCAGCCCGGCCATTGCGGATTTTTCCATCACCAGGTCAGCCAGAAGCCGCCGCGCCTCGCCGCGCAGGAAATCGCCAACCCGGCGCGCCAGGAACGCCGCATCGCCGGCCACAAGGATCTCGCCCGCTTCCAGCCACACCGTGCCGCGCCGCGCGGGCATGTGGCGGATCCGATGCTCGACGCCCCCGAGCGCCACGCTGGCGCCATCCTCGAACACCACGGCGCCGGGCAGGGCGGCCAGCCGCCGGGTCACCCACTCCGCATGATCCATCAACAGCGCCATCCCGGCCGGCCGGCTGGTGCGCGGCGGCAGGGTGACCACGACCGCCCCGTCGCGCGGATCGATGCGCAGGCTGACGCGGCGCGCGCGGGTGCTGCGGCGCCAATGCACCGTGGCCTCGCCGCCCGGCAACGCGACAATTTCCGATACCGCTCCGCTCATGCGCTATCCTTGGCAGAACCGCCGGTGCCGGTGCAACAACAACCCGCACCCTACCGTCGTGGTTCGGCCGCGCTGGTGGCGGCGGAACCACGACGGTAGGGTGCGGGATGCGCATTCTCGCCCTCGATGCCGCCTTGGCTCGCTGTTCCGTTGCTGTCCTGGCGCGCGGCATCGTGCTGGCACATGCGGCGGTGGCGGGTGGGCGCGGGCAGGCGGCGGTGCTGGCACCGATGGCGGCGCGCGCGCTGGAACAGGCTGGAATCGCGGCCACGGCGCTGGACGGCATCGCCGTCACCGTCGGCCCCGGCAGTTTCGCCGGGCTGCGCGCGGCACTGTCGTTGGCCCATGGCATCGCGCTGGCGGCTGGTTGCCCGGTGGTGGGCGTGCGGGTTGCCGAGGCGCTGGCGGAGACCATTGCATTGCCGCCCGGACGTGCCCTGTGGGTTGCCATCGACAGTCGCCGGGGACGGGTCTTCCTCGATCGCGACGGCACCATCACGCCATTTGCGCTAACCGCCTTGCCGCGCCCGGCCGGCCCGATTGCCCTGGCCGGCGATGCGTCCAACGAGGTGGCCGCCCGGCTGGCGGCGCGCGGCGACAGCGTGATGCTGACTGGCGCGATGCTGCCCGACGCCATTGCCGTTGCCCGGGTCGGTGCGCGCCGGCTGGCGGGACACTTGGCGCCGCTGGCGGCCCAGCCGCTCTACATCGATCCGCCAGAAGCAAAACTCCCCGCCGGCGGGCTGCGCCCCGCGCCTCGGCCGTGATCGAGCGTGCCGGTCCAGCCCATGCTGTTGCCCTGGCCGCCATCCACGGAGCGGCGTTTCCGGCGGGTGAGCGCTGGGGCCGTGACGCGATGGCGTTGCAGATGGAACTGCCGGGTGTCTTCGCCCTGATCGACTCGCGCGGCGGGATGGTCATGGCCCGCGTGGCTGCCGACGAGGCGGAAATCCTGACCCTCGCGGTGCTGCCGGAGCAGCGTCGCCAGGGGCTTGGGCGCGCGCTGTTGACCGAAGCGGCCGCCGTTGCCGCCGGCCATGGAGCCGTTGCGATGTTCCTTGAAGTGGCACTGCGCAACGTTGCGGCGCGCGGGCTTTACGAGGCGATGGGGTTTGCGCTGGTGGGCCAGCGGCGGCGCTATTACGCCGATGGGGATGATGCGCTGGTGTTGCGCAAGGAGCTTGGGGGGTAGGAAGAATCTTCTTTTTCTGAAGAAAAAGAAGCAAAAAGACTTTATCCGTTTGGGCTCGGCGTTTCTGGCTGGCATCCGTGCGAGCGGATAGAAGTTTTTTGGTTCTTTTTTTCAAAAAAGAACGTTCTTTACTTTGCCTTCGCCCTGCGGTCCTCGACGACCTCCCCCGCCGCCAGCATTTCGGCCTCGTGCCCGGGTTCGCGCCAGGTCTCGGCCAGCGCCGCCGCTTCCCATTCCCGCATCGCCGGCAGAGCGAGCAGCCGCGCGGTATAGTCTTGCGCTGGGGCACTCAGTTTCAGGTCATAGCCGCGCACCCGGAATGCCACCGGCGCGAAGAACGCATCGACCGCGCTGAAGGCGGGGCCTGCCAGGAACGGGCCGCCGAAGCGCTGCAATCCGTCGCACCAGAGTTCGTCGATCCGGGCGATGTCCTGGGCCAGCGCTGGCGAGATCGCGTGCAGGCGGACCCGCACGCCGACGCTCATGCCGCATTGGTTGCGCAGGGTGGAGAAGCCGCCATGCATTTCGGCGGCGGCAGAGCGGGCCCAGGCGCGCGCGGCAGGATCGCTCGGCCAGACGCCGGGATGGCGTTCGGCGAGGTATTCGACGATGGCCAGCGAATCCCAAACGACTGTGCTGCCATCATGCAGACAGGGCACCGTGCCGTTCGGCGCGAAGCTGCGGAAGGCTTCGCGGTTCGAGACTGGCGCGAAGACCTGCATGGCCTCGTCGAACGCGATGTCCTGGGTGCGCAGCAGCACCCAGGGGCGCAGCGACCATGACGAGTAGTTTCGGTTGCCGATGAAAAGCCGATAGCCCGCCATGGTGTCCGCCTATTTCAGGGTTTCGAGATAGGCGATCAGGTCCGCCCGCTGGGTGGCGTTTTTCAGGCCGACATAGGCCATGGTGGTGCCGGGCACGACTTCCTTCGGGTTGGTCAGGTATTTCTCCAGCACCTCGGCCGACCAGACCAGCTTGGCGTCCTTGTTGGCGGCGGAGTAGCGGAACCCTTCCACCTGACCGGAGGTGCGGCCGAACAGGCCGAACAGGCTGGGGCCGACACGGTTCTTGCCGGCCTCGACCACATGGCAGGCGCCGCACTGGGTGCGGAACACCCGGGCGCCGGCTTCGGCGTCGGCCGCACGGGCCGGGGCGGCATGAAAGGTAACAGCCGCGAGGATGGCTGCAATCGCAAACGCACGCATCGGGAACACTCCTGCTGTAGCCGTCGCCCTAGATGTAGGCGCTCAGGCAGATTCCGCCAGCATGCACTCGACGGTCCGGCCGGCCAGGTTGCGGGCCGTCTGTTCGGTGGTGCGGCAGGCATCCTGGATCATCGGGCAGCGCGGGTGGAACCGGCAGCCTGGCGGCACGTTGGCGGGGTCGGGGTAGCTGTCGCCGAGGCCGACATCGGGGATGCCGAGGCCGGGCTCGGGGGTGAGGACCGAGGCGAGCAGCGCGGCTGTGTAGGGGTGGGACGGGCGGTGGAACAGCGCGTCGGTCTCAGCCCGCTCGACGATACGGCCGAGATACATGACCGCCACTTCGTCGCAGATATGCTCGACCACGGCGAGATTGTGGCTGATGAAGACGAGCGTGAGGCCGAGGTCGCGGCGCAGGTCGGCGAGCAGGTTGAGGATCTGGGCCTGGACCGAGACGTCCAGCGCGCTGGTCGGCTCGTCGCAGACCACGATGCTGGGGCGGACGACCAGGGCACGGGCGATGGCCACGCGCTGGCGCTGGCCGCCGGAGAGCTGGGCCGGCAGGCGCTGGCCCTGTTCGGCGGTCAGGCCGACGCGGGCCAGCATCTCGCTCACGCGCGATCGGCGTTCGGCGTCGGCCACGCCCTGGGCCACCAGCGGCATGCCGACGATATCGACAACGCGCCGGCGCGGGTTCAGCGAGGAGAACGGGTCCTGGAACACCGGTTGGATGAGTTTGGCCCGCTCGCGGCGGGGCATGGCGCTGAGCGCGCGGCCGTCGACCAGGATGTCGCCGCCAGTGGCGGGGTGCAGGCCGAGGATCAGGCGGGCCAGGGT
>CAMBRC010000131.1 GCA_945869965.1 Asaia bogorensis | reverse complement strand
ACGTCAGCAACACACTCGACATCGGGGCAAACCTTCGTGGCGGTTGCCCGACATAGATTCAGACAAAACGCGCCGAGGGAACCAACTTTCTTCCCCGACATCGCGCCGCTCACGCGATTAAGTTGTCAGCGTTGAACAGCCCTGGGGGGGATCCGGCAGTTCGGCGCGTTCGAGCTGAAGCAGGCGACCTGGGCGTACAAACAGGCGTTGCTGTCGCCGGAGGCCGAGGCGGATGGGGTGCTGAAGGCGGCATTGGCGGCCGAGGACATCCGCGACTGGTTCACCCGGCTGCCGTGGCGCGAGGGGCATTCGCCGTTGCGGCATCACCGGGACTATGAGGCCTATCTGTTCGAGCAGTGGCGGCATGGGGCGTTCGACGGGTTCTGGCAGCAACTGGGCGTCTGGGCCGAGGGGTACCATGACCGCTATGTCCGGGCCGATTGCGTGCACATGTCGTCGTGGTTCGATCCGTATTCGCGCACCGCGACCAGCAACTACAGGGGGCTGAAGGCACGGGGACCGCAGCGGTTGATCCTGGGGCCGTGGACGCATGGCGATCGCAGCGACACGGTGTTCGGCGATGTCGATTTCGGTGCGGATGCCACGGTGGATTCGTGGGCCGGGGATTGGCGGCAGTACCGGTTGCGACATTTTGATTCGATCATCAAAGGGATCGCCAATCCGGAGCCGGCGGTGCGGGTGTTCGTGATGGGTGGCGGGTCCGGGCATAAGACAGCGGCCGGCCATCTGGATCATGGCGGGCGGTGGATCAGCCTGTCCGACTGGCCGGCGCCGGAGGCGGTGTTGGTGCCGTTTCATCTGCACAATGACGGGCGGCTGGATCGTGGTGCGCCCGAGATGGGGGCGGCGCCGATCAGCTTTGACTTCGATCCCGCGCGGCCGGTGCCGACGATCGGCGGCAACCTGACCTCGCTGGAGCCGGTGGCCAGCGGGGGGGCGTGGGACCAGGTCGAGGGGCTGGATTTCTTCGGGTGCAGCCCGCCCTATCTGCCGCTGGCGGCACGGGCGGATGTGCTGGTGTTCCAAACTGCACCTTTGGAAAGGGATGTGCAGGTGGTGGGGCCGATTGAGGCTGAGCTTTGGATCGCCAGCGATGCGCCGGATACCGACTTCACCGCCAAGCTGGTCGATGTGCATCCGGCCAGCGCCGATTATCCGCGCGGGTATGCGATGATCCTGACCGACGGAATCGTGCGGCTGCGCTATGCTGATGATCCCGCCCGGCCCGCGCTGAATGTTCCCGGCACGGTGCGGCGGATCACGGTGACGCTGTTTCCGACCGCCAACCGGTTCCTGGCGGGGCATCGCATCCGGCTGGATATCTCGTCGTCCAACTTCCCGAAGTTCGATGTCAATTCGAACACCGGGGAGCCCGAGGGGGCGGCGCGGCGGCGGCAGGTGGCGGTGAACACCGTCTTCACCGATGCCAGGCGGCCGAGCCATGTCGTGCTGCCGTTGTTGCCCGGCTGAGGTTCAGATTTTCACGTCGTACTCGGCCAGCTCCGGGCGCATCGCCTCGATGACGAAATCGACGAAGGCGGCCGGGGCATCCATGAAGAACTCGCGATCGGAATAGGCGCCGACCTCGGCGGGCAGGCCGCGGGCGGCGAGCCATTCGACCAGTGCGGCGAGATCATCGCGCGGGGTCAGGCTCAGGAAGGAGACCTGGGAGCGCTGCTTGTCGGCGTCGCGGTGGGCGGTGTCGCTGCGGGTGAATTGCAGGTCGACGTTGGTGCCGGGCTGGCGCAGCCAGATGGCGCGTTCGGTTCGGCGGAGTTCGACGAAGTCGAGGCGCTCCTTCATCATCGTCACCACCAGCTCAAAGTGGGTGACGGCGAGCCGATTGGCCACATGGTTGAATTTCATTCACTCTGCCTTTTCGATCAGAACCGCGACAGGATAGCCTCGCCATGCCCCAACCCTCCCATATTTCCGTCCTGGGCGTGCCCGACCCGGCCACGTTGGACGATGACCTGAAGGCCATCTGGGCCAAGTGCGTGGAGAAGCTCGGCTTTGTGCCGAACGTCTTCTCCACCTACAGCAAGCGGCCGCAGCGGCTGCGCAACTTCATGGCGATGTACAACGAGATCATGTACTCGCCGTCCGGGCTGTCGAAGCTGGAACGCGAAATGATCGCGGTCGTCGTGTCGTCGGCCAACCGATGCTACTACTGCCTGGTGGCGCATGGGGCGGCGGTTCGGCAATTGTCGGGCGATGCCGAGCTGGGCGAGATGATGGCGCTGAACTACCGGGTGGCGAAACTGGATGGGCGGCAACGGGCGATGCTCGATTTTGCCTGGAAACTGACCACC
This sequence comes from Asaia bogorensis, assembly GCA_945869965.1. Lineage (GTDB taxonomy): Bacteria > Pseudomonadota > Alphaproteobacteria > Acetobacterales > Acetobacteraceae > CAMDGX01. Next base: position 9,052 of record CAMBRC010000131.1, on the reverse strand, counting down.
ACGCCGAACCTGGTCGATGAGGGCGACCGGGGGGGGCTGCGGGAGGTCGGGCTGTCGGAGGAGGATATCTTCGACCTGTCGGAGACGACGGCGTTCTTCAACCTGTCGAACCGGATGGCGTCGACGACCGACATGATGCCGAATGCGGAATACCATCGGTCGGATCGCGGGGCGGCTTTTGTTCCGCCGGTCGCGAAGAAGAAGAAGGGGTAGCAAGGCGAGGGCTCTGCCGTCGCGGCGCGAAGCCGCGCCACGGGGACCCGCTGGGGCCGGTGGCCCCAGACCCCGTTACTTCAGCTAGAATATTACGATAATGTAATGAAATAGTCATGCCGGCGCGGGGCTGTGGAGGGCTCTTGTGGGAGGTGGGGGGGCGCGGGCTGGACGACTGCGGATAGAGGGGGGTGGCGCGGGCGCGGTGCAGCGCAATGGTGGATTCAGGGGGATCGAGGGCGGGGAAGGACGGACGGAAAAGCGGGGATCCTTCACTTCGTTCAGGATGACGAATCTGGGTCGGACGGAATGGTGGCGGGTGCGCGCGAGGGCCGGGCGCGGTGCTGTTGTGCGGGTCCGGGTTTGCGGGTGGCGGATCGCGGGCGGGGGGAGTTGGCCGGACTGCCAGAGGGCGAGGAGCTGTTCGAGGCGGGCGAAGATGCGCGCGAAAATGGCAGCGATCAGGGCATCCAGGGCGGCCGGCAAACGGACGCGCGTCTCCCGCCCCAAGGGGCATGGGGGGGTGGCGATCGGGGCGCCGAGGGGTGGATGCGTTGACATCAGTTGGAATAATAACTAACTATCTGTCGGGATGCAAGAAAAAATCGTGCGCGTAGGAATTTTTTTTGCAGCGCTTTCGCCGAGGCGGAGCCCCCCTCCCCCCAAGCGCGAGGGGAGAGCAGATTCTGAGTGAATGAAGTTTTTTTGCTTCTTTTTGTTCACAAAAAGAAGACTTCAGCCTTACGCCTTGCGGTGGCGCGGCGATCGGGCTGAATAGGAGGTGACGGCTTTCAGCGGGGCGGATGCATCGATGGCTCGGACGATCAGCGCGGGGTATGTGGGCGGGATTGGTTTGGCGGAGGGTGACAACCCGCTGACCATCACCAGCACGGGCAGCATTTCCAGTACCGATGCGGCGGCGTTGACCACGGCGGGGACGGTGGATTGGGTGATCGGCAATGCCGGCACGATTTCGGCCGGGGGGGTCACCAAGGCCAGCATCGGCATCCAGATGAATGCCGGCACTGCGGCTTCAGCGGGCGGGACGATCATCAACGAGCTGGGCGGGGTGATTTCCGCCGGGCATTACGGCATCAACAGCGCGAAGGCCGTCACGCTGACCAATGCCGGCGTGATTACCGCCACGGCGGCTTTGGGCAACGCGGTGCGGTTCGCGACGGGCGATGTGGCCAATACCGGCGGCACGATCCAGGGCGGCCGGTACGGCATCTATCTGATAGGTGCCGGCACGGTGGCCAATACCGGGATCATTGCTGGGGCTTCGCGGTCCGGGGTTTCGGTTGGTGCGGCCAGCGTGGTGACCAACGTCGGCGCGGCTGCGACCATCACCGGGGCTACGCGCGGCGTGTATCTGTACGGCAGCGGTGCCGTGACCAATGCCGGCAGCATTGGCGCCACTGGTGCTGCGGGGGTGGGGGTGTTGCTGCTCGGCGGCGGCAGCGCCGACAACCAGGCCGGCGGGCGGGTCAGCGGGCGCTTCGGCATCCAGGCGACCAAAGGGGTGGCCACGGTGAGCAATAGCGGCACGGTGACGTCGACCGGGAAGTCGCCCGGCCAGCCGGACCCCGAGCTGGTTGGCGCCGGCATCCAGGTGCAGGCCGGCGGCACGATCATCAATGCGGCTGGCGGGACGATCAGCGCCCATTGGATCGGGGCGCAGGTTGGCAGCTTCAATGGGACCAATGCCAATGGCGGCGTGGTGATGAACGCCGGCACCATCACCGCCAACGATCCCGGCGTGTCAGGTGCTGCGGTGTGGTTCAAGGGCAATGGCACGATTTCCAACGCGGCGACCGGGAGCATTGGCGGCGGGCCGTTCGGCATCGTCACCTACAACTCGGTGACCATCATCAACCGCGGCGCGATCAGCGGCTCGCAGGTGGCGATCACGACCTCGGCTGCCGGCACCAACAACCGCATCATCGTTTATCCCGGCGCCAGTTTTTCCGGCACCGTGCTGGGCGACAAGGCGGGGGCGGTGGCGCCGACCGGGGTGCTGCAGTTGGGCGCAGGGGCGGCCGCGGGTGCTATCACCGGGTTTGGCACCCAGTTCCAGAGTTTCGGGCGGGTGGAGGTGGATGCGGGGGCGACCTGGTCGCTGGCCGGCACGGTTGCCAGCGGGCAGACGATTGCGCTGGGGGGCGCGGGGGCACAGGTGACGCTGGCCAATCCCGGGTCGGTGGCTGGCGTGATCACCGGGTTCGATGGCACGACGGGGCTGGTGCTGGGCGGGGTGGCCGATGTCACCGGTGCCGCGCTGGATGCGGGCAACGTGCTGACCGTGACGCGCGGCGGCGGCGGGACGATCGCGCTGCGCTTCGATCCCGCGCAGGTGTTTCCGCCCGGGGCGTTCGGGTTTTCCGCCGGCGGCGGGGGGACGGCGTTGTCGGCGCCGTGCTTTGCGTTGGGGACACGGATTGCCACCGTTTCTGGCGAGGTGCCGGTGGAGGCGCTGGTGGCCGGGATGCGGGTTTTGCGGGCGGGTGGCGGTTCGGCGGAGGTGATTTGGCTGGGGCATCGGCGGGTGGATTGCACGCGCCATCCGCGCAAGGACGAGGTTTGGCCGGTGCGCATCCAGGCGGGGGCGTTTGCGCGCGGGGTGCCGTCGCGGGATTTGTTGCTGAGTCCGGATCATGCGGTGTTTGTGGGGGGGGTGTTGATCCCCGCCCGGCATCTGGTGAACGGGCGGACGATTTGCCAGGAGCGGGCGGACTCGGTGACGTATTTCCATGTTGAGCTGGCGGCGCATGATGTGATTTTGGCCGAGGGGCTGGCGTGTGAGAGCTACCTCGATACCGGCAACCGCGGGGCGTTCGCCAATGGCGCCCAGGTGGGCGGGGGCGCGGTGATGCTGCATGCGGACTTCGCGCGGCGGCGCTGGGCGGCGGCTTCGTATGCGCCGTTGGTGGAGGGCGGCGCGGCGCTGGCGGCGGCGCGGATGCGGCTGTTGGTGCGGGCGGGGGCGTTCGGGCATCGGCGCAGCTTCGATCCCGGGCTGGCGGTGGTGGCGGATGGGCGTGTGTTGCCGATGCAGACGGACGGGCGGCGGCGGCGGGTGCGGCTGCCGGCGGGCGTGGGCGCGGTGGCGGTTGTGTCGCGGCGGTTCGTGCCGGCGGAGGTGGAGCCGGCGGGGGCGGATACGCGGGTCCTGGGGGTGGGGCTGGCGCGGATCGCGCTGGATGGCGCGATGCTGGGGGCGGCGGATGCGCGGCTGGCGGGCGGGTGGTATCCGGCCGAGGACGGCGGGCGGTGGACCGATGGGCATGGCTGGGTTCATGCGGGCGGGGCTGCGTCGTTGAGTTTTGAGGTGGTGATGGTTGGGCAGTATTGGGATGAGGGGGGCGGGGTGAGAAGAAAGACGGAAGGCAGGGGGTAGGAAAAGTCTTCTTTTTGTGAACAAAAAGAAGCAAAAAAACTTTATTCGTTGAGGGTAATGGAAGTGAGAAGCGTGGATCCTTCGCTTCGCTCGGGATGACGATGGAAGAAGGAGGCAAATGGATGAAGTTTTTTTGCTTCTTTTTGTTCACAAAAAGAAGATTCTGTCTGTCGTTTGATTTTTCGACTGCCCCATGACGGGGCTGTGTGCTTGCGGTAGTTTACTGCGGCCGTTGCGGTGTTGCGCGATGGATTTGGCGACGGCGAGTCCGGCGGGGTCGGCGGCGATGTTGGCGCCGCAGATCCAGGCGGCGGAGGATGCTCGGCTGGCGGGGGATGCGGCGCGGGCGACGGCGATTTTGCTGGAGGTTTTGGAGCTGGCGCCTTGGTCGCCGGCGGCGTTGTCGGTTTTGGCGCGGGTGCATCAGGCGGCGGGGCGGCTGGGGGCGGCTTCGGTGTTGCTGGGGCGGGTGATTGCGGTTGACCCGGCGAACCAGGGGGCGATTCGGGAGGCGGCGCGGGTGGCGCTGAACCGGGGGGATGTGGTGGGGGCGCTGGGGCATGCGCGCAATGCGGTGCGGGGGGATCCGTTGTCGGCGGATGCGCATCATTTGTTGGGGCTGGCGCTGACGGAGGCGAACCGGCCGGTGCCGGGGGAGCGGCATTATCGGCGGGCTTTGGCGCTGGTTGGGCGGGCGGAGCCTTTGGTTTTGGCCAATCTGGCGTGGAACTTGAAGCAGCAGGGGCGGATGGTGGAGAGCCGGGCGGTGTATGGCGAGAGCCATGTGGCGGCGCCGGGGGTGTTGGCGACGGTGCTGGGCGAGGCGCGGATGGAGGAGGCGGCAGGGGAGCTGGAGCGGGCTTCGGCGTTGTTGGATGCGGCGGAGGCGTTGGCGGCAGGGTCGTCTCCAGAGGCGGCGGTTTCGGTGCGGTTGGCGCGGGCGGTGGTGGCGGCGCGGCTTGGGGCGCGGGAGCATGCGCTGGCGATGCTGGATGGGATGGCGGGGGAGGAGTCGCCGGCGGTTCTGATGGAGAAGGGGCGGCTGCTGGATCGGATGGGGCGGGCGGAGGGGGCGTTTGCGGCTTGGCGTGAGGGGAAGCGGCGACTGCGGGAGGTGACGGGGCAGGAGTACGAGGCGGCTGCGGCGGAGGGGATGGCTGCGCGGTTGCGGGGGTTTTTCACGGCGGAGCGGCGGCGGTTGTTGCCGCGGGCGCCGGTTGGGGCTGGGGCGCAGCCGGTTTTCATATTGGGGTTTCCGCGGTCGGGGACGACGTTGGTGGAGCAGATGTTGTCGGCGCATCCCTCGGTGGCGGCGGGGGATGAATTGCCGTTGATCGGGGATTTGGCGGAGATGGTGCCGCGGGTTTTGTCGAGCCCGCTGGGGTATCCCGAGGCGTTGGCGGATTTGTGGATGGGGGATGAGGCGGACGGGTTGGAGACGTTGCGCGATCATTATCTGCGGCGGGTGCGGGGGATGGGGATTGTGGGGGCGGGGCAGGGGTGGTTCACCGACAAGATGCCGCTGAACGAGTGGCATATGGGGCTGATCGGGATGGTGTTTCCGGCCAGTCCGATGGTGTTGCTGGTGCGGCATCCGTTGGATGTTTTGTTGTCGGTGTTTGGCAATGAGCTGACGCATGGGTTTCGCTGTGCGTTTGCGCTGGAGAGTGCGGCGCGGCATTTGGCGCTGACGGTGGAGTTGGTGGCGCATTACCGGAGCACGTTGGCGGTGCGGTTGTTACCGGTTCGGTATGAAGAGCTGGTGGAGGACCCCGAGGGGGTGGTGCGGGGGATGCTGGGGTTTTTGGGGTTGGGGTTTGATGCCGCGTGCTTGGCGCCGCATGCGAACCGGCGGTACGCGCGGACGGCGAGTTATGCGCAGGTGAGCGAGCCGGTGTACGGGCGGTCGCGGTATCGGTATTGGGCTTATCTGGAGCAGCTGGCGCCGGTGATTCCGATCCTTGCGCCGGCGATGGCGCGGTTGGGGTATTCGGTGTGAGCCGCGCTGAGCAGGAGGATGCGCAGGCGTTGCATCTGGCGGGCGTGGCGGCGGTGCGGGAGGGGGACCTGGCGCGGGCGGCGGGGCTGATGGATCGGGCGGCCAAGCTGGGGGTGCGTGAGGGGATGGCGGCGGGCGCGTTGGCTCTGGTGCATCGGAATCGCATCGAGGTGCATCGGCGGTTGTTGCAGCCGCGGACGGCAATTTTGGCGGGGCGGGCGGCGCTGGGGCTGGTGGCTGACGATGCGGTGACGTTGAACAATTTGGCTTTGGCGCATTTCGATGCGTTGGAGATCGATGCGGCCTTGGACTGCTATGGGCGGGCGATTGCGCTGGCGCCGGAGGATGCGGCGCCGCGGTTTGGGCGGGGCGAGGTGTTGCTGGCGATTGGCGACTACGCGCGGGGGTGGGAGGGGTATGGCTGGCGGTTTCGTCTGCCGGGGGTGGCGGCGCCGGTGCCGGCGGAGGTGTTGGGGCGGCGGCGGCGCTGGGGGGGGCGGAAGATCGGCGGGACGTTGCTGCTGGTGGCGGACCAGGGGTTTGGCGATGTGGTGCAGTTTTGCCGTTACATCCCGTGGGCGGCTTCGCGGTGTTCCCGGCTGGTGGTGGCGGCGAGTGCGGAGATGCGGCCGGTGATTGCGCAGTTTCCGCAGGTGGCGGCGTGTTTGGCCAGTTGGGATCGGGTGGGGGATTTTTCGGCCTGGGCGGTGTTGTCGGATTTGCCGGGGCTGGCGGGGGCGTGGGCGGACAGTGTTGCGGCGGAGGTGGTGCCGTATTTGGCGGCGGGGCATGAGGCGCGGATTGGCTGGCAGGCGCGGTTGGATGAGTTGTGCGGGCCCGCTTTGCAGCAGGGGGGGGTGCGGCGGGTTGGGCTGGTGTGGGCGGGGCGGGCGAACCATCCGTTTGATTTCGCGCGGTCGGCAAGTCTGGCGGCGCTGGCGCCGCTGGGGGGGGCGGCGGGGGTTTGTTGGGTCGGGTTGCAGATGGGGGGGGGCGAGGGGCAGGTGGCGGGGCAGGTGTGGCGGGCGCCGCTGGTCAATCTGGGACCGGAGATCGAGAGCTATACCGATACCATGGCGATTATTGCCGGGTTGGAGCTGGTGGTGACGGTGGATACGTCGGTGGCGCATGTGGTCGGTGCGATGGGGCGGCCGTGCTGGCTGATGCTGCCGCGGCGGGCGGATTGGCGGTGGGGGCTGCGGGGGGGGGCGAGCGCCTGGTACCCGTCGGTGCGGCTGTTTCGGCAGCGCAAGCTGGGGGATTGGGGGCAGGTGGCGCGCGATGTGGTGGCGGCGCTAGCGTAGCCAGCCCAGCAGGGCGGTCAGGGTGAGCAGCGAGAGGGCGGTGCTGACGACCACGGTGCTGGCCGAGGCTTCCATCATGGTGCCGAAGCGCCGGGCCAACAAGAAGGCGTTGGCGCCGGTGGGCATGGCGGCGGCGAGCACGACGACGGAGAAGGCGACGCCGCGCACCCCGGCCATCCAGGCAAGGCCGGCGACCAGCGCGGGCATCACCAAGAGCTTCAGCGCGCTGGCAAGGATCACGTCGCGCAGGCCCTTCAGCCCCTCGGGCTTCGGCAGGGTAGCGCCGAGGCAGAACAGCGCCAGTGGCGGGCCGGCCGCGCCCAGCAGCAACAACAGTCGTTCCACGGGCTCGGCCAGCCCAAGCCCGGTGGTGCGCCAGAGCAGGGCGGCGACGATCACCATCACCACGGGATTGCGCAACAGGCCGGGCAGGACGGCGCGCAGCACGTCGAGCGGAGGGCGACGTCCATTGGGGCCGCCATCCGCCTCGATCAGGATGGTGGCGAGCGGCAGCAGCAGGGCGGCGTGGAACGCCACGATGGCGAGCAGATAAGCCAGACCTTCGGCCCCGAAGGCGCTGTCGATGATCGGCACGCCCAGCATCACGGTGTTGCCGAAGACGGCGTTCAGCGCGAACACCCCGGCGGTGGACAGACGGGCGCGCAGCACCACGCGGCTGAGCAGGGCTGCCGCCAGGAACAGCAGGAACGCGCCGACGATGAATGAGCCCGCGACGTCCAGCAGGCGCAGCGGCGGCGCGGTGACCATTGAACGGAACAGCAGGCTGGGCATGGCGAGGTAGAAGACGAAGTCGCTCATGCCCTTGACCGCGCTGGCGTCCAGCAGGCGCAGCCGGATCGCCGCCGCACCCAGGCCGATCAACGCGAAGACCGGCGCAACGATTGCAAACAATGCCCCCATCAGGCGGCGGGCGGCTCGGGCGACAGGGTCCAGCGCGGCGTGCGCAGCCAGGCCTGGGCGGGGCTGGAGGGTGGGCGATGCAGGCTGGCCACGTCGGCAATACCGCCCGCCGCCAGGGCCGCGGCCAGCCGGGCCTGATGCCCGGCATCGCCCGCCAGCCGCCCGGCCGCACCGACAAAGCCGCACGGGCTGATGTGGCGCGCCGCAAATCCGGCGCCCTGGCGGGTGATGCGCAACAAGGCACCGCGCTGGAAGGCGAGGCCCAAGGGAAACACCAGCGTGCCGCCGTCGCTGAGCTGGTCGAACCAGGCATCGACGGGATCAGCCACGGCGAAGTTCACGTAGATCCGGTCGACAGGTGTGACCGGGAAGGCCGCGGCATCCCCCTGCACCACCTGGACCCACGGCCAGGGCGCCAGGTTCACCCGCGCCTGGGCGGCCAGATCAGGCATGAACTCCACCGCCGTCACCGCGCCCTGCGGGCCCACCAGTTCGGCCAGGATGGCGCTGTAGTAGCCGGTGCCGGCACCGAGATGCAGCACCCGGTCGCCACGGCGCACCGCGAGGTGCTGCATCATGCTGGCATGCAGTGTCGGGCTGCCATTGTTGATGCCATTGGCCGCGTCGAGCACCACCAGCAGTTCCGGCGTCGGCTCCTGCGGGTAGAGCAGGGCGGGGTCGTTGCGGGACAGGGTTTCCTGACCGCCGGGGACGCGAAACAGGGTCCAGGGCCCCGGCGGCATGAAGTCTTCCCGTCGCACCGTGGCGAAGGCCGCTTCAAGCGCCGGGTTCTCGGCGCCGGTCGCGCGCAGCATCGTCCTGGCGTAGCCGAGACGAAGCCGTTCCAGTGTGGTGCCAACCGCCGAAGTCATCAATCGTTCCTCTCGGTCAGGCAAGAAAGCGCTTCTTTTTGAAAAAAGAAGCAAAAACTTCTATCCATTGGCTTCGCGATCTCCATGTTGGGCCGAAGTGCCATGGACAAAAGTTTTTTGGTTCTTTTTTTCAAAAAAGAACTCTTGCCTTGCCCTCTCTTTCGACTGTGCCATTGACGGCTCGGGTCAATCATATCGCCGGCAGGGCTGTTCAACGCTGACAACTTAATCGCGTGAGCGGCGCGATGTCGGGGAAGAAAGTTGGTTCCCTCGGCGCGTTTTGTCTGAATCTATGTCGGGCAACCGCCACGAAGGTTTGCCCCGATGTCGAGTGTGTTGCTGACGT
>CAMBRC010000130.1 GCA_945869965.1 Asaia bogorensis | reverse complement strand
CTCAAGTAGATGGTGCCGGCGGCGATCTTGGCGCTGGTAATGGATCCGGCGGCGATCTTCGCTGTTGTTACAGCATTGTCCGCGAGCTTTGCGCTTGTCACTGCCGCATCGATGATCTTTGCTGCGGAGATCTGGCCATCGGGGATCTTTGTCGTCGTGACGTTGCCATCTGCAATTTTGGCGCTTGTGATGGCGGCATTGTCGATATCGGCGGCAGCGACGGTGTTCTTCACCGCGAGTGCTGCGAGGCCAAGATTGGTGCGGGCAACCGCCGCATCGGTGGCCCCAGTCCCGCCTTGTCCCACCGGCACCGGAACACCGAGCGGAATACGTGTCCAGGTCACCGGCGATGTTGCCGTGAGCTCATAGACCTGCCCGAGGTCCGTCCTGAAGCAGAACATGCCAACGACGAGGTTAGTGCTTGGAAAGGTCGTCCCGGAGAAGGCCGAGCGGACGGCTTCGTCGCGGTCGAGAATATCCTGGCGGCTGTCGCGCACCGCTTTCGTGGATGGAATGTCGGGATAGGTTTGGGGCATCGATCTCTCCGGCGTTAATAGCCTTCGGCCGACCAGCTGGCGTTGCCGGCCACCGAGCCTTGCGTGTCGGGGTTGACCAGGGTCAGATGGAACCCTGTCGCGGTGATGGTCCCGATTTGTGGGATTGCCAGTGTGCCGCCGCCCTTGAACGTGGCTTGGATTTCAGGGGCTGCGTTGAAGGTGCGGTTGAATGGAACCACCGCCCCACCGATCGGCACCGCGACCATGCCGCGGTCGCGCACATCGGGAACATCGATGTTGAGGAGCACCTCCGACAGCGCCACGCGATTGGCAGTCGTGACCGGGGCCTCGAGTATGAGACGCACGAGCGCCTTGGCGTATTCGTAGTCGCCGGGCACCAGATCGCGGTACGCCGAGAACCCGAGCGGCCGGGATTCGGCGACCAGAGCGGCGAAGCCGGCCTCGTCGAGCGGTGTTGCCCGGAAGGCAAGATCAGCGATCACCGCCTCCGCTGCGCGCAAGAGGCGGTCCCGCAGGGCAATCTCTTCCGCGCTCACATGCGAGGTGGTGTTGGACCCATGCTGGGCGAGGCCCAAAATGCCCGCTCCACAGGCACGTGAATACGAGGCCGCACGCAGCAAGCTCGCCACAGGCGGACGCGGCGCCGCCCTCAAGATGCTGCACCATATCCGTTCAGTGTCGGTACATCCCGGATTAAGGGGTCCGGGTGCCGATGAAACCTTCGTCGAGCTCAGCGCCAGACTCCAAGAGACAATGGCAATTCTGTCACGTGTTCGCTCAGCCGGTGAACGCGCGCTCGTGTTCATTGAGCATCGCGATGTCCAGTTTCGCTTCGCGGAGGTTGTTCGACAGAAATTTGGCCTGGCACAGGTCGAAATCATTAACGGCGGAACGCCGATCCGGAGGCGTCAGGAGATCGTCAATAGGTTTCAGACCCACCTTGTCGACGATCGCGGATTCGATCTTCTCGTTCTCGGCCCGAAGGCAGCCGGCACCGGGCTGACCTTGACCGCCGCCACGCATGTGATTCACCTGTCACGATGGTGGAACCCAGCGGTCGAGGAGCAGTGCAACGACCGCATACATAGGATCGGCCAGACAAAGCCGGTGACCATCCACGTGCCAATGGCGATTCACGGTGGATTTCGCGAGCACTCCTTCGATTGTCTGCTTCACAGCCTTATGCACAGGAAACGTCGCCTGGCAGCAAGAGCACTTTGGCCAATGGGAGATACGGACGAAGATGCATCACGCCTTCAAGCGATGCTAAACAGCGGCGCGCCCGTCACCGGCGGCGACGCAGTCGAAGCCGCGATGCGTGCAACCTTTGAGCGCGACGGCGTACCCTTTCCCGAGCGTGGGGCGGATGGATCTCTCACGATTTCCTGAAACTGCGCCCCTTCTCACCGCCGCCAACGCAGCCTCTTCTTTGCCGACACCTGCGACCCTGACATACTCATCGCCAGGCAGAACCCGGGCCGCCCGCACAGGGCGCGCCGCGGTCGGCTTCGGGAACGTTGAAGGGACCGCATGAACGCCGTTGAAATCGAGCAGGCAGTGTCGGCCCTCGCCGAAAAGCCGTTCGACAGGGCTGCTTTTCCCCATGCCTTCCTCGAAGCTTTCGGTAACAAGGACACCACGATCAAGCGGCTACGCACCGGGGCCTCCAACAAATCCGACCTCGGTGGCGTGCTGCAGACCAACAACATCCACATCGTCACCTGCGAGCCAGGTTCTGTCACCGACACCCTGCATGCCCTGAAGGCCAGCCCGGCGACGGGCCGCGCAAAGGCCAAGTTCATCCTCGCCACCGATGGTGAGAGCCTGGAAGCCGAGGATCTCTTGAGCGGCGACACGGTCGCCTGCGCCTATCGCGATTTCGCCGACCACTTCGGCTTCTTCCTGCCGCTGGCTGGCATCACGACCGTCAAGGAAATCCGCGAAAGCTCCTTCGACATCCGGGCGACCAGCCGCCTCAACCGGCTCTATGTCGAGCTGCTGAAGGACAATCCGGAATGGGGCACCGCGGCGCGCCGGCCGGACATGAACCACTTCATGGCGCGGCTGATCTTCTGCTTCTTCGCGGAAGACACCGACATCTTCCGCGCGTCGCTGCTCTTCACCTCGACCTTGCAGACGATGAGCGCCTCCGATGCATCGAACACGCATGAGGTCATCAGCACGATCTTCCGGGCGATGAACGTGAAAGGTGCCGATCGGACGACCGCGGGCATTCCCCGATGGGCGGACGCCTTCCCCTATGTGAATGGCGGGCTGTTCTCGGGTAGTGCGGAGGTGCCGCGCTTCAGCAGGATCGCGCGATCCTATCTGCTGCACATCGGCAGCCTGGACTGGCAGAAGATCAACCCGGACATCTTCGGGTCCATGATCCAGGCTGTCGCGGAGGATGAGGAGCGCGGTGCGCTCGGCATGCACTACACCAGCGTGCCGAACATCCTGAAGGTGCTGAACCCGCTCTTCCTCGACGATCTGCGGGAAAAGCTGGCGGAGGCCGGGGACAATGCGCGGAAGCTGCTGAACCTGCGGAACCGCATGGCGCGGATCAGGGTCTTCGACCCCGCCTGCGGCTCGGGCAATTTCCTGGTGATCGCCTACAAGGAGATGCGGGCGATCGAGGCTGAGATCAACAGGCGCCGCGACGAGGGCCACCGCCGCACCGAGATACCGCTGACGAACTTCCGCGGGATCGAGCTACGCGACTTTCCGGCCGAGATCGCCCGCAGAGAATGGCGGTTACTCTCTGGATGCCAGGATGATCGGGGCCCGGCGGCTGTTTTGTAACTGCTAACCTATGTTGACATGGCGTTCGGCCAAGCTTCTACAGAGGACGGCGATGCGGCCATTTGCTCATTCTCTGCCCGGCAGACCCGAAGTTGCGTGGGAACCTCTTTCCAGCCATCTTAGTTATGTAGCTCGCCGCGCTGCTGCCTTCGCATCCGTTTTCGGCTGGGAGCGGCTGGCCGAGGTGGCAGGGCTGCTGCACGACATCGGCAAATGTTCGGATGCCTTCCAGGACTACATCGGCGGCAGCGGCACCCGTGGGCCAGATCATTCGACAGCGGGAGCGCAGGAAGCAAGCGGGGTTTATCCGGCGGGGCTGGGCCGGATGCTCGCCTATGTGATCGCCGGCCACCATGCTGGGCTTGCCGACACGGACAGCCTCGATACCCGACTGAAGACAACGCAGGCACCCTATGGCGGGTGGCAGGCCCATACCGGCCCTTTGCCGCCGGCAACGGCGCTTGTGCCGAAGGGCGGTAAGCCCAGCCCACTGAAGGGCTTTACCCAGGCCTTCATGACGCGGATGCTGTTTTCCTGCCTGGTGGACGCGGATTTCCTGGAGACCGAACGGTTCTATGCCGCCGCCGAGGGCCAGCCCCTCGTGCGGGGCAACCATCTCGGCCTGGACGACCTGCGCGCTCGGCTGCAGTGCCACATGGATGGACTGCTGGGCGGTGCCGCGGCAACGCCGATCAATGCGTTGCGGGCCGAGATCTATCACCATGTTCTGGCCGGCGCCGCGCAAGCGCCCGGCATGTTCTCGCTGACCGTGCCGACTGGCGGCGGCAAGACCCTGGCCTCGCTCGCCTTCGCGCTCGACCATGCGGTGCGGCACGGGTTGCGGCGGGTGATCTATGTGATCCCCTTCACCTCGATCATCGAACAGACCGCACAGGTGTTCCGTGAGGCGCTGGGGACCGACCAGGACATTCTGGAGCATCACGCCAGTTTCGATTGGGAGCGGCCGGGCCGCGACCAGGACGAGAGCGATATGCCCAAGCTGCGCCGCGCGTCGGAAAATTGGGATGCGCCCGTGGTGGTGACCACGGCCGTGCAGTTCTTCGAGAGTCTGTTCGCGGCCCGCACCTCCCGTTGTCGCAAGCTGCATAACATTGCCGGCAGCGTGATCGTGCTGGATGAAGCGCAGACCATGCCTCTGGCGCTGCTGCGGCCCTGCGTGGCGGCGCTTCAGGAACTGGCGGCGAATTGTGGGGCCACGGTGGTGCTGTGCACCGCCACCCAACCGGCGTTGCGGCCGGACAAGGGGTTTGTGATCGACCCACCGCGCGAACTCGCCCCGGACCCGCGCCGACTTTATCGGGCACTGAAGCGGGTGACGGTGACGTTCCAGGTCGAGAGGGTGACGGACGGCGAGATCGCCGCACGTTTCGCCACGCAGCCGCAGCTGCTTTGCATCGTCAACAGCCGAGCCCATGCACGCGCGCTGTACGACCTCATCGCCCCGTTGGAGGGCGCCGTGCACCTGACGACGCTGATGTGCCCGCGCCACCGCCAGGCGGTGCTCAGCGACGTTCGGACGCGGCTGAAGGCCGGGCTGCCGGTGCGGCTGGTCTCGACATCACTGATCGAGGCGGGCGTCGACATCAGCTTCCCCGAGGTCTGGCGCGCCACCACCGGGCTCGACTCCATCGCCCAGTCGGCCGGTCGGTGCAACCGCGAGGGCGAGCGTGAAAGCGGCCGCGTGGTGGTGTTCACCCCGGCCGAGGCGAAGCCGCCACCGGTGTTGGAAGCCTTCATCCAAGCCGCTCGTACCTCGTTCCGCCGGCACCCCGAGGATGTCCTAGGGCTGGACGCCGTGGAGACCTATTTCTCCGAACTCTACTGGCAGAAGGCCGAGGCCATGGATGCGGCCCGGCTGGACGGCAAGCCCTACCCCATCCTTCCCGCGCTGGCCGAGAAAGCTGCGGGGTTCCGGTTTCCCTTCGCCAGCATCGCTCGCGCGTTCCGGGTGGTGGAGGACACGATGACGACGGTGATCGTACCCTGGTCCGCCGGGCCGCAGGATACCGATGCCCGCGATCTGTTGCGGCGTATCGCCGCGATGGAGCGGCCGCTGATCCGTGACCTCAGGCAGTTGCAGCGATATGGCGTGCCGATCCCGCGCGGCCCGCGCGACGAATGGTTGCGGCGCGGCGCCCTGCGAGCGGTGCACCCGCAGCTCGGCAAGGATCTGCTGTGCTTTGACGACGACGCGCACTACCGGAAGGAAACGGGGCTGGACCTGGCCGATACCGGGCTGCGAGACGCGGGTGCGAACATCATCGTTTAGCAGCGGATTGCAACAAATAGGCCTGGACATCGAACAAAAGCCGCTCATTGTGTTGAGAGTACGAAGGGAGATCGAGGAAACCGTGTCCTACGGCGTTCGGCTGCATGTCTGGGGGGAGCGGGCCTGTTTTACGCGGCCTGAGATGAAGGTCGAGCGCGTTTCCTATGATGTCATGACCCCCTCGGCCGCGCGCGGCATCCTGGAGGCGGTGCATTGGAAGCCGGCGATCCTGTGGGTGATCGACCGCATCCACGTGTTGCGCCCCATCCGCTTCCAATCGTTCCGCCGCAATGAGGTCGGGGCGAAGATCAGTGCCGCGAATGCCGAGCGCGCACGCCGCGCCGGTAGCACCGCCGGGTTGGGGATGCTGGTCGAGGAGCAACGCCAGCAGCGCGCCACCACGCTGCTGGTCGATGTCGCCTACGTCATCGAGGCGCATTTCGAACTGACCGGTCGTGCCCAGCCCGACGACACGCCGGCCAAGCACGCCGCCATGTTCAACCGCCGCGCCGAATCCGGGCAGTGCTTCCACCGCCCCTGCCTCGGCACGCGCGAATTCGTCGCCGACTTCGCTTTGCTGCCGGCCGGCGCCGCCCTGCCGGACTCTGCCCTGCCAGCCGACCAGGCCAACCGTGACCTGGGCTGGATGCTGCGCGACATCGACTTCGCCGCCGGCAACACGTCCCGCTTCTTTCGCGCCCGCCTGACGGGCGGTGTGCTGGACGTGGGCGCCGGCCTCGCCGAGGGCACCAGCGCATGACCGTGCTGCAGGCGCTGGCCGGCTACTACGATCGCATGGCCGAGCGCGGCGAGGCGGACCCGCCGGGCTATGCCCGGGAGAAGATCAGCTACGTCATCCTGCTCGACCTGGATGGCCGCGTAGTGGATGTGCACGATCTGCGCGAGATGAGCGGGAAGAAGATGGTGCCGGCGGTGAAGGCGGTGCCGGCCGCCACCAAGCGCACCGTGGGCATTGCGCCGAACACGCTGTGGGACAAAACCGCTTACACGCTCGGGCGTACCGCCGGCGAGGGCAAACGCACGGCCCAGGAGCATGCTCGCTTTGTCGCCGATCACCTTACCATGCTGGCAGGGACCGATGACGAGGGGCTGCTCGCCCTACGGCGCTTTTTGGAAGTCTGGCAGCCCGCGGATTTCGACCAGCCGCCTTTCGTTGCCGATATGCTCGATACCAACGTCGTCTTTCTTCTAGACGGCGAGCAGCGCTTCATCCATGACCGTCCCGCGGCCCGCGCTCTGGTGGCCGGTCGTGCGTCGGATGCGACAGGCGACACGATCTGCCTCATCACCGGCCGCCCGGCCGCCGTGGCCCGGTTGCACCCCACCATCAAGGGCGTCGATGGCGCGCAGTCCTCGGGTGCCGCGCTGGTCTCCTTCAACCTTGACGCCTTCGCCTCCTACGGCAAGGAGCAAGGCGACAACGCGCCCACCTCCGCCGAAGCCGCGCATCGCTACGGCACCGCGCTGAACCGGTTGCTGGACCGCGCCACCTCGCGCAACCGCATCCGCATCGCCGACACCACGGTCGCCTTCTGGGCCGACGCCACCGGAGTGGGAGAGGCGGCGGCAGCCGCGGCCGAGGGCTTCATGGGCATGCTGCTCTCCGAGACCCCGGCCGATGACGCCAGCGAATCCGGGCGGCTGCACGACGCGCTCACGCTTCTGGCCGAGGGCCGGCCCGCCGCCGAACTTGGCCTGGGTCTGGCTGTTTGCACGCGCTTCCATATCCTTGGCCTTGCCCCCAACGCCGCCCGGCTCTCGGTTCGGTTCTGGCTCGATGACAGTTTCGACGCCTTCGCTGCGCGCCTGGCCCGGCACTGGCAGGACTTGCGCATCGAACCCGCACCCTGGCGCAACACCATGCCCGCCGTCTGGCGCCTGTTGGTGAAGACCACCGCGCTGCAGGAGAAGTCCGAGAACGTGCCGCCCTTGCTGGCCGGTGAGGTGATGCGCGCCATCCTCACCGGCACCCGCTATCCGCGCAGCCTGCTCGCCGCCGCCATGATCCGCCTGCGCGCCGGCGACGACCCTGCCAGCGGCTGGCACGCGGCCGTCATCCGCGCCTGCCTGGTGCGCGACGCGCGGTTGCGCCTGACCGACCCCGCCATGCGTGCCACCGCACAGGAGATGCTTGTGAGTCTCGATCGGGACGATCCCCACCCCGCCTATCAGCTCGGCAGGCTGTTCGCCGCACTGGAAACGGCGCAGCGCCAGGCGCTCGGCCGGCTGAATGCCACCATACGGGACCGCTACTTCGGTGCCGCCTCCGCTACCCCCGCCAGCGTCTTCCCGCTGCTGTTGCGCGGAGCGCAGAACCATCTGGGCAAGCTGCGCAAGGATGGCAAGGGCGGCTGGATCGAGCGGGATATCGAGGAGATCATCGGCCGGCTGCAAGGCGGGTTCCCGCGTTCGCTGCTGCTGGAAGCCCAGGGCCGCTTCGTCATCGGCTACTACCACCAGCGCCGCACCCAGTTCGCCGGTCGCCCCGCCGAAAGCGTGGACGCCGAGGAGGAGACCGACCATGACAACGGCTGACGCCGCGGCGCTGACCCAGCGCCATGAATTCGTGCTGTATTTCGATGTCGCCAACGGCAACCCCAACGGAGACCCCGACGCCGGCAATATGCCGCGGCTGGACCCGGAGACGAACCAAGGCCTGGTCTCCGACGTCGCGCTGAAGCGCAAGATCCGCAACTACGTGGCCCTCGCGCGTCCCGGCGTGCTCGGCCACGAGATTTACATGCGCGACGGCGCCACCCTGAACCTGGAGCACAAACGCGCCTGGACCGCGCTGATGCCCGAAGTCACCAAGGCCGACGACCTGAAGAAGCTGCCGAAGGAGGAGGCCAAGGCGCAGGCCCTTACCCGCTGGATGTGTAGCAATTTCTGGGACATCCGCAGCTTCGGCGCGGTGATGAGCACCGGGGTGAATGCCGGCCAGGTGCGCGGCCCGGTGCAGATCGCTTTCGCCCGCTCGGTGGAGCCGATCCTGCCACTGGAAATCACGATCACCCGGCTTGCCGCCACCACCGAGGCGGATGCCGAGGCCAAGGGCGGCCGCACCATGGGCCGCAAGCACATCGTGCCCTACGGCCTCTACCGCGCCCACGGCTTCGTCTCCGCGCCGTTGGCGTCCCATCCGACGAAGGGAACCGGCTTCTCCGATGCCGATCTGGAGTTGTTGTTCGACGCGCTGGTCAACATGTTCGACCACGACCGGTCCGCCGCCCGCGGCGAGATGGCGACGCGCAAGCTGGTCATTTTCCGCCACGCCTCCGCACTTGGCAACGCACGCGCCCAGGACCTGTTCGACCGGGTGCGCAGCTGGCGCAGCTTCCAGGGCGAGCGCCGGCCGATTGGCGATGCGGCGATCGACAACTGGCCGCCGGCCCGCAGCTTCACCGATTACGCCATCACCGTGGATGGTGCCGACCTGCCGGCCGGCATCGAGATCCTGGAGCGGTAGCAGGTGATGGTGCTGCCATCGGCCGCCGATGAGGACGCGCTGGTGCCGCTTTCGGCGCTGCAGCACCACCTGTTCTGCCCACGGCAGTGCGCGCTAATCCATGTCGAGGGCTTGTGGGCCGAGGATGGTGCCACCGCCGAGGGGCGCCTGCTGCACGAGCGGGTCGACGCGCTGGCGCCGAGCACCCGGCTCGGGGTGCGGATCACCCGCGGTCTGGCCATTCGCTCCTTTGCCCTGGGCGTGTCCGGCCGAGCGGATGTGGTGGAGTTCATCGGCACCCCGCCGCGCCCCTTCCCTGTCGAGTACAAGCGCGGCAAGCCGAAGTCGCATCGGGCCGATGAAGTGCAGCTCTGCGCCCAGGCGATTTGCCTGGAGGAGATGTGTGCCACCCAGGTGCCCGAAGGCGCGCTGTTCTATGGCGAGACCCGCCGCCGGCTGGGCGTTGTCTTTGACCACGAACTGCGCGCGCTCACCGCCCGTGTGGCGGCCGAAGTGCGCGCCAACATCAGCGCCCGGCGCACGCCGCCACCGGTCGCAACCCCGGCCTGTCGCCGCTGCTCGCTCCAGGCTATCTGCCTGCCGGAGCGGATGCAGAAGCCACCCTCTGTGGCGCGCTGGCTGACCGCGCAGCTTGAGGAATAGGCAATGCGCCGGATGCTCAACACCCTCTATGTCACAGCTGAGGATGCCTGGCTGCGCAAGGACGGGGCCAACATCGTCGTTGAGGTGGAGGGCGCTGAGCGCGGCCGCGCGCCTTTGCACATGCTGGACGGGGTGGTGAGCTTTGGCCGCGCCGGCGCCTCGCCGGCTTTGCTCGCGGCCTGTGCCGAGGCGGGGATGGCGGTTTCCTACCTCGCACCCAACGGGCGGTTCCTCGCCCGGCTGGAAGGGCCACGCAGCGGCAACGTGCTGTTGCGCCGCACCCAGTATCGCGCGGCCGACGACCCTGCCCGCGCCCTGCCGATCGTGCGCGGCATCGTCGCGGCGAAGACGGCCAACCAGCGCGCCGTGCTCCGCCGCGCCTTGCGCGACCATGGCGCGGCGATGGACCCGGCCGCGCATGGCCGCCTTGTCGCCGCCGAGGCCCGGCTGACCGATGCCGCTCGTCGCGTGCTCGTCGGTGCCGAGATCGACTCGCTGCGCGGCATCGAGGGCGAGGCCGCACTGGTCTATTTCAGCGTCTTCAACGACCTGATCCGCGTGGACGACGACGCGTTCCGCTTCTGCGGCCGCTCCCGCCGCCCGCCGCTGGACCGGGTGAACGCCCTGCTTTCGTTCCTCTACGCCATGCTCGGCCACGACTGCCGGTCCGCGCTGGAGGCGCACGGGTTGGACCCCCAGGTGGGCTTCCTGCACACCGACCGCCCCGGGCGCGCCGGTCTCGCGCTCGACCTGATGGAGGAATTGCGGCCGGTGCTGGCGGACAGGCTGGCGCTGAGCCTGATCAACCGCCGGCAACTGGCACCTGGCGACTTCATCGTGGAAGAGGCAGGCGGCGTGCGCTTGACCGACGATGCCCGCAAGCGGGTGCTGGTCGCCTGGCAGGAACGCAAACGCGAGGAACTGCGCCACCCCTTCATCGGCGAGGCGGCGTCGTTGGGCCTGGTGGCGCATCTGCAGGCACAGCTTCTTGCGCGGCATCTGCGCGGTGACATCGACGGCTACCCCGCCTTTGTGTGGAAATAGCGGTGCTGATGCTGGTCGCCTACGACGTCAGCACCGAATCCACCGCCGGCCGCCGCCGCTTGCGCCGTGTGGCGCGTTGCTGCCTGGATTTCGGCCAGCGTGTGCAAAATTCAGTGTTTGAATGCGAGGTGGACCCGGCGCAGTGGGCTGCCCTGCGCGCCCGCCTTATTGGCGAAATCGACCCCGCCGCCGACAGCCTACGGTTCTACCGCCTCGGTGCCGATGGCCGACGCCGAGTGGAGCATGTGGGCGCCAAACCAGTGCTGGACCTGGACGGTCCGCTGGTGTTCTGATCTGACGAAAAAGATCGCGCGAACCTCTAGCGAGCACAAATAGCCCGGGGGGCTCGCGCAACTCTAAAAGACATTATTTTCATACACTTATGGTCGCCGCGCCCTAAATCAACCAATCCTGGCGGCGCCTTATCCGTAGGTTCGCGCAAACCTCGAATTTCCTTCTGTCTATATCAGCACCTAGACTAGCGCGGTCGCCCCCTCACGGGGGCGTGGATCGAAACAGACGAACTGGCTTACGCAATACGCGCCCGACATGTCGCCCCCTCACGGGGGCGTGGATCGAAACATGGGCCAGCCATTGCGGACATGAACCTGA
>CAMBRC010000129.1 GCA_945869965.1 Asaia bogorensis | reverse complement strand
CAATCGTTCGACACACCGCGCTGAACCTGCTGTCTGCCGCCAGACCCACCACAAGCTTCAAAAACCGCCGCAAGAAGGCCGGGTGGAACGTCGATTACCTGGAGACAGTGCTCAGAGGGAACGCATGACGTTCAAGCGATTCGCCTGGCACAGGAGAGCGTGATGATCGACATGTTCGCGCTGTTGGTGTCCACCGGCATGATGGGCTTGGTGGTCTTCTTCGCCATCCGCCTCAACCGCCAGCGCGAGTGGTTCGAGAAGCCGCAGCCGTCGCGCCCAGCCAAGCCCGGCAAGCAACCAGCCCGCCCGGTGCCAGCCGGCGCCACCCGGCGCAGCCCGGCGCTCCCGAGCGGACGCGGCACGCCGTGGCGGCGTGATGCATGATCCGGCCGCGGCGGAGCAACCGGGATGAGTGACTATCTGATTGCGCTCGTTTATGCCGCGATGGCCCTCGGCGGCTTGGTAGCACCTTTCGTTGCCAGCCTCGGCTATGTCTGGGTTGACTCGTTCTATCCGCAGCATGTCGGCCGTTACGTCATGGGCGGCTTTCCCGTGGCCGCGGTGATGGGCAGCGCCGCGCTGCTTTCCTATGTCCTGATGGACCGCCGTGCCCCTCCGCGCATCGGTGCGATGTTGTTGCTGACCGGCTGCATGGCAATCTGGATGACGGTGACGCTGTCCTGGGCGGTTTCGCCGAACAGCGCCTGGCTCAAATGGGATTGGGCGTCCAAGGCCGTGCTATTCGCCGGCTTCATCCCCTTCGTGTTCCGCTCGCGCGTACAGATCGAGGCATTGATCCAGGTGCATATCCTGGGTTCATCGATGCACCTGCTGGCTGTCGGCATCAAGTCCCTGCTCAGCGGCGGCGGCTATAACCTGAACATGACGCTGCTGCCGGCCGATGTCGGATTGTCGGAATCAAGCGCCATGGCCACCATGGCAATCGCCTTCGTGCCGCTGCTGCTATTCCTGCGCAAGCATTCCCTGCTGGTCCCCTGGGGCTGGATGCGCAACCTGTTTTTTGGGTCGTTTGCCCTGTTCTGCTTTCCCGCCGCGATCGGCACCGGCGCGCGAACCGGCATTGTCTGCATGCTGCTGCTCGGCGGTCTGTACTGGCTGCAGAGCCGCCAGAAACTGGTGAGCGGCATGGCGATCGCGATCCTTGGCATCCTGGTGGTGGTGTTCTCGCCGGACCGCTGGAAGGACCGGATGTCCACCATCAACGAATACTCGCAGGACACCTCGGCGCTCACCCGCATCAAGGTGTGGCAGTGGGTGCTGGACTTCGCCCGCGACAACCCTTTCGGTGGCAGTTTTCGCGCCTATGAGATCAACCTGATCCACATGCCGCCGGACGCCTATCATCCCGAAGGCTGGGTCCAGCGCGGTCGCGCCCCGCACAGCACCTGGTTCGAAATGCTCAACGAGCTCGGCTGGCCCGGATTGCTAATGTTCCTCTGCCTGATCGGCCTGACATTTTACACCTGCTACAGCGTCATGCGCCGCACCCGGGGGATCGAATCGCTCCAGTGGTGCAGCGATCTCGCCCGCGCGCTCGGCACGGCGCTGCTGGTGCTGATGGCCGGATCGACCTTCATCGGCGTCGGATTCCAGCCCTGGTACTGGATGATGTTTGCCCTCGCGTTCTGCCTCAGCGAGTATGTCCGCCGCGCCCTGTCGCCGGGCAAGCCGCTGCCCGGATACCTGCCGGCCCCAAGCTCGCCCGCCGCACCGCCCATGCCGATGCCCGGCCTGCCGGCACGCCGCCGGGCCTAGAGAGCACTATCCGATCAGACGGAAACGTCTCATCGGCCGATTTGCGTTCTTGATCAGAAGGCTGGAGCGGGGGCCGATCGTCCATCAGATCGGCTTTCGCTCTAGCCGGCCGCCGCTTGCGGCCTCAACCGCTGGCGCAACCGCCCGGCGCCATGGCGCACCAGCATCGCCAGCCCCGCCGGCCGCCACGGGTCCACCAGCACCACGCCAATGCGCTGCCGCCGGGCCGAGGTCCACAATTGCTTGTAGGGATCGTCCCCACGTCCAAAATCGAGGCTGGCCACCCGCTCCACCTCCAACAGCCGGCGGATCATCCACGCCGTCAGCACGGTGCCCGGCGAGATCGGCTTGAACGCCTCGTCATGCGCCAGCTTCAACACCGCCGCCACCCCGTCCTGAACCACCCAAAGCTGCACCGCGATCGCCTCGCCCTCGCGCCGCAGAACCCCCAGCCGCAACGCCCCAACATGCGCGGCCTGGCGCATCAGCTCGGCGTTGAACCGCGGATATGGCTCGGGCTCCTTCCAACTGCGGCCATAAACCGCCTCGTACTCGCCGATCCCGGCCTCCACCGCATCCGGCGCCGCGATCACCGCGAAGCTCAGCCGCGCATCCCGCTCGGCGTCGCGCAACCGCCGACGCACCGTCTCGCGCAGGGCACCCGGCCGCCCGGCCAGATAGCCGCGCCAGTCCAGCCCCGCCGTCGCCTGGTGCCAGTTGCCGAAATGATCGAAGCGCAACGCCATCATTCCGCCGGCGCGCGCGCCCGCCAACAGCGGCGCCAACCCCGGCCACTCGGGCGCCAGCGCATCCAACCGCAGCACCCCCCCGCCTCCTCCCCCCCCGCCTCCTCCCCCCGCGCCACGGCCAAGCCGCGCCAACGCCGCGCCAGCCGCCGGCAAATCCGCCCCAAATCCGGCGCAAGGCTGATACAGACAGGTGTAGGGGTTGGTCAGCGCCTCGATCCGCCCGTCGCCATGGCGCAACAGCGCAAACAACACCGCGCCATCGCCATCGCCCGATATGGCGAACAGCGGCGTCCCCCCCGGCGGAATGCCAGCCGCCCAAACCGTCCGCCACCACGCCAGGCTGGAAAAGAACCCGTCCCGGCCCAACAGCCCGATCGCCGCCGCCGGCAGGTCGTCAAGCCGCTCGACCAGCCTCATCGGCCCGCTTCCGCATCCGTCCGGCCGCGATCCCATAGCGCGTACCACGCCAATCCAATCCACTCATGCAGCGCAAACCGCGCCTGCGACCAGGCATGGGCGCTCGGAACGAAAGACCACAGTTCCGGCCGCGCCGGTCCGGTGAAATGCGTCGGCGCGGCGGTCGCGGCCAGGCCGGTGTGCCGGAACGCCAGCAGGCTGCGCCGCATGTGCCAGCCATGGGTCACCACGAAGGCCGCCCGGATGCCATCTTGGTGCAGCGCCGCTGCGGTGAATTCGGCGTTCTCCCAGGTCGTGGTCGAGCGGTCCTCGATCCAGCGCGGCGCCGCGTCGAACTCGGTGGCCAGCACCCGCGCCATTGCATGGGCGATCGGCGGCGCATCCGCGCGTATCACCCCGCCGCTGACCAGGATCGGCAGTCCGGTGCGCTTGTGCAGCAGCGCCCCCGCCCGAAGCCGCTGCAACGTCAGCGCGCCCAGGTCCGGCGGACCGGTAATGCCGCCCGGCACCGCGTTCAAATCGTCGCCGCTCAGGATCACGATCGCCCCCGGCTGATCCCCCCCCGCCGGCTCCAGCACCATGCCCGCCTCCAGCGCGGTCAGCATCAGCCAGGGTGTCACCGGCAGCGACAACACGACCAGCCCGCCGAACCCCAGCGCCGCGAGCCACACGCCAACCCGCCGACGCCCCGACCGCCGGCCGCCATCGGTCATCAGTACCAGCCCCACCGCCAGCAACAGCAGCAGGTTGACCGGTGGCTCGATGAGCAACGTCTGCAGCCAGGCCACGAGCGACACATTCCTCCGGAGCGATCCAATGGCGGCCATCATGCCCGTCTCGCCGCCGCGGCGCGAGTGCCCACCCCGATTGGCCAACCGGCAATTGACATGTCCCGCGCCCGGCGGTTGTGTGCCTGCGGATGCTCGAGATCAGCCTGTCCCCCCCTCCCGCCTGGAACGCGCTCGATGCCGCCTGGCGGGCGCTGGAGGCGCGTTCCCACGGCTCGTTCTTCCAGAGCTGGAGCTGGGTCGGCAGCCGCGTCGAGGCTCGCTTCCCCGATCCCGTGCTGCTCCAGGTGCGCCACGTGGGCGAGACCGTGGCGCTCGGCCTGTTCAACCGCCGCCGCCGGTCCTGGTTGGCCCCGCCCTGGGGCTCCCGGCTATGGTTGAACCAGACCGGCACGCCAGCGTTGGACAGCATCCATGTCGAGCATAACGGCCTGCTGATCGCCGCCGGCGCACCGCCGGACACGCTGGCGCGCGCCTTCGCCCACCTGACGGCGACCGCCAGCCACGTCGTGCTCAGCGGCGTCGATGCCGCCCACCTCGAATACGCCCACCTGGAAGTCACCGGGGCCACCCGCATGCTGGTGCGCGATCGTGCCCACCCGGCGGCATCGCCCTGGATCGACCTCGCCGCGGTGCGCGCGCAAGCCGGCGGCCATCTCGCCTTGCTGAGCGCCAATACCCGCCAGCAACTCCGCCGCTCGCTCCGCCGCTACGCACTGGACGGCCCGCTCCAGATCCAGCGTGCGGAAACCCTGGACGAGGCCCAGGCCTTCCTCGCCGCCCTCGGCGTCCTGCACCAACAGACCTGGACCCGGCGCGGCCGTCCCGGCGCCTTCGCCAACCCGGACTTCGTGGCGTTTCACCAGGCCCTGCTCGCCACCGCCTGGCCGCGCGGCGAAATCGACCTGCTCCGCGTCAGCTTCGGCACCCGGGCGTTGGGCTACCTCTACAATTTCCGCTGGCGCGGCCGCATCGCCAACTACCAGACCGGCTTCGACTACCCCACCGAACCCTCAACCCCACTCAAGCCCGGCCTGACCTGCCATCATCTGGCCGCCGAGCAATACGCCGCCGAAGGCCTGGACGCCTACGATCTGCTGGCCGGCGAAAGCCGCTACAAATCCAGCCTCGCCACCAACAGCGAAACCCTGCACTGGATCGAGATGATGCCAAGCCTGTCGCTGCCCGGCCTGCTCCATCGCGCCCGCGCAGCACTCGCCAGGGCGTAACGGCCCGCCATCACCCCAAAGCCCATCACCCCAAAGCCCATCACCCCAAGGCCCATCACCCCAAGGCCCATTACCCCAAAGCGGGCGCCACGCTCGCCAAGGTCCGCGCCAGCCCGTCCTCCAGCGTCACCCCCGCCCGCACCCCGAGGGCCGCGATCGCCCGCGCCGGGTCACCCAGCGAAACCCGGATATCCCCGGCCCGCGCCGGCCCATGCGCGATGCGCGCCGCCCGCCCATGCAGCCGCCCCAGCGTCTGCGCCAGCGCCAGCACCGAACTGGCCTGTCCGGTACATACATTGAACACCGCGCTGATCGGCCGCGTCTCCAACAGCTTCATCGACGCCACCAGATGCGCCACGACATCGCCGACATAGACGAAGTCGCGCAACTGCGCCCCGTCGCCATGCACCGTCACCACCCGGTCGCCCGCCACCAGCGCCGAGAAGATCGAGATCACCCCGCTATACGGCGAATGCGGGTCCTGCCGCGGCCCATAGACATTGAAGAACCGCAACCCCACCGATGGCACGCCATGCACATGCAACGCGACGGCCGCATGCAACTCCGCCCCCAGCTTGTCCGCGCCATAGGCGGTGAGCGGCGCGGTCCTGCCATCCTCGCGCGCCACTTCGTCGCCAAGGTTGCCATACACCGCCGCCGACGACGCATAGACCACCGGCACCCCGCCCGCCGCCCGCGCCGCATCCAGCACCGTCACCGTGCCGGTCTAGTTGACCAGATGGGTGCCGCGCCAATCCTCGTTGCCGCGCGCCACCGAGGCGATCGCCGCCAGGTGGAAACACCCAGCCACCCCCGCCATCGCCGCACCCACCGCGCGCGGATCGATCACATTGCCACGGATGAATTCACAGCGCGGATCAACCTGCTCCCGCCGCCCGGTCGACAAATCATCCAGCACCCGCACCCCGTGCCCCGCCGCCAGCAGCGCATCGCATAAATGCGCGCCGATGAAGCCTGCGCCGCCAGTCACCAGGAACAGAACCAAGCCCAGCCTCCTCCGCGAGCAACCGCCCCGCTCTTGCCACGCCGGGCTAGCGGAGCCAATAGCCCCCGCCAACCCAATCCTGCGTGAGGACGCACGCAATTCCCTTCATTGGAGTTACTTTTTGTAAAATTTCAGATCAACCACCCTTCACGCCGCCCGCCGTCAACCCGGCCACGATTTCCTTCTGCATCAACAGCGTCAGCAACAGCACCGGCAACGTCACCAACAGCGCCGCCGCCGCCAGCGGCCCCCAACTCACCTGCTCGAAACTGATCACATTATACACCGCCACCGGCAATGTCCGCGTCGCCCTGCCGGCCAACACCACGCCAAAAATGAAGTTGTTCCAGCTGAAGATGAACGCCAGGATCATCGCCACCACGATCCCCGGCCGCGCCAGCGGCAGCGCGATGTGGCGAAACGCCTGCCAGATCGTCGCCCCATCCACCAGCGCCGCCTCCTCCAACTCCGCCGGCAGCCCCTCGAAGAACCCGATCATCACCCAGACCACGATCGGCACCGTGATCACCAGATGGGTAATCAACAACGGCGCCAGCGACCCGGTCAGCCCCAGCCACTGGAACATCAGGAACAGCGGGATCAGATACGACAACCCCGGCGTCACCCGCGCGATCATGATCAACGCCGCCACCCGATGCGCCCGCGCCTTGGCAATGCCGAACCCCGCCGGCACCCCCAGCAACAGCGCCAGCCCGGTCGCCCCGAACGACACGATCACCGAGTTGATCGTATAGGTCAGGAAGTCGTTGCGCTCGAACACCTCGACGAAGTTGTTCAGCGTAGGCGGGCTCGGGATGAACACGGGAACGAAGGACATGTTGTCCACCTCGTTCTTCAGCGACAGCGACAGCATCCACAGGAACACCAGGATCGCCGGCGACACCAGCGCGAACACGCTGAGCCCGAAGAAGACCCGCCCGACCAGCCGCTTGACCTGATAGCCTTTCATCGACAGGAGGGCCTTCATTGCCACTTCTCCTGCTGCCGGCTGCTGAACAGCACCAGGCTGATCAACAGGATGATGATGAAGAACACCACCGTCATCGCCGCCGCATAGCCCATGTTATAAAACGCAAACGCCGTCTGGTACAGATACAGGTTGATCGTCTCGCTCGACGTCCCCGGCCCGCCGCCTGAAATCACGAAGATCAAGTCAAACGCCTTCAACGAGTCAATCGTCCGGATCACCGTCGCCACAATGATATGCGGCCAAACCAGCGGCACCGTCAGATGCCGGAACATGTCCCAAGCACTTGCCCCGTCGATCCGCGCCGCCTCGAACGGATCGGTCGGTAGGCTCGCCAACCCGCCGAGCACGATCAGCATCACCAGCGGCGTCCACTGCCACGTCTCCACCAGCACCAGCGTCGGGATCACCGTGGCGGAGTCATAGCTCCACATGCTCGGCGGCAATCCAACCGAGGTCAGGATAAAGTTCAGCACCCCCGCCTGCGGATGAAACATCATCGTCCACACCAGCGCGATCGCCACCGGCGTCGCCATCATCGGCAAAATAAAGATCGTCCGCGCCAGCCCGCGCAACGGAAAATTCCGATGAAAACAAACCGCCGCCGCCACCCCCAGGATCACCGGAAACGCCACCGACAACACGGTGAAATACAGCGTCCGCCACACCGCCCCCAAAAACCGCTCGTCATTCGGCAGCCGCAGGTAATTGTCCAACCCAACAAAGGTGAACGCCCCCCCCACTTTCCACTCATGCACCGACATGTACAAAGTGAAAATCCACGGAAACACGATCACCGCAAACACCACCAGCCCCGCCGGCACCACAAACGGCCAATACTTCCGGGCATAGTTCTTCCCGCGCATCCCCGTCGACGGCGCCCGAACCTCGCCCGTACTCGTCGTCACCCCGGTCATCCTTCCTCCCGCCCGCTCAGGGTACCGGCAAATCGGTAACCCGGCACAGATTGGCACCCTTGCGTTCCAGTGCCCGCCGGTCGGCGAATACCACCCTCAGGTCATACACGCACTCCCCCCCGCGCGGCAGCCGCAATACCTGCGCCCCCGCCGGCGCCAGCGGCCCCTGCTCCAACCGGTTACTCCCCCAGCCACCGCCTCCCGCTGGCCGCGCAAACAACTCCGCCACCGCCTGCTGCCCCCGGTTCACCAACCGAAAAGACGGATCATCCGCCGGCTTGCCGCCCGCCTGGGTCGTCGTAGCCGGCGCCGCCCGCCCCGCGCCGGCATAACACTGGATGAACAGCGTCGACGCATTCGCCACCTCCCCCACCTCGCTCGCCCGCCGATCCCCCCCCGTGCTCGCCGCCAGCTCCGCACTCGCCCCGTTCTCGCGCAAAAACCGAACCGCCTCGCTCCCCTTGATGGCGAAATTGACGTTCTGCGGAATATCCCCCCCCGTCATCTGCGCAATCCGCATCGCGTTCAGCTTGCTGACCACCACCCCAACCACATTGCCCTGCGCGTCCAACAGCGGCCCGCCCGAATTCCCCGGCTGCACCGGCGCACTGATCTGGAAATGCAGCGGATTGTCGCGCAACCCCGCCAGCGCGCTGATATCCCCCGTCGTCAGCGTCGGCCCGGACGACAACACCCCCGACAACGGAAACCCATACGTCACCACCATCTCGCCGCGCTGCACCGCCGGACTGTCCCGGAATCGCAGCGCCGGCCCCGCATTCCCCTCAAACCCCAACAGCGCCAGATCCCGCCGGGCATCACTCGCCAACACCCGCGCCGCCAAAACCTGCCCCTGCGGCGTGCGCACACTCACCCGCCCGCACCCATCGATGACATGATGGTTGGTCACCGCCCGCCCCACGCCGACCACAAACCCGCTGCCGCTGCTGGTATGCCGCTCTTGTCCCTGGGCCTGTCCCTGGGCCTGCGCCGCCCCGCCCGCCACCAGGCCCACAACAACAAGCGCCTTGATCATCCGCATCGCTGGCCTCCAACCCCGCCGCACCCTACCCTGACCGCCAGAATGGGCAAACCAGGGGGCCATATGGGAACGCCGCGCCGCGCTGTCGCCGCATGGGTGCTCTACGACTTCGCCGACAGCGCCTTCGCCACCGTCGTCGCCACCTTCGTCGTCGCCACCTACTTCACCCAGGCCGTCGCCCCAGACCCCATCACCGGCACCGCCCAATGGGCCACCATGCAGGCCATCGCCGGCCTCCTGATCGCCCTCCTCGCCGTCCCCATGGGCGCCCTGGCCGACAGCGGCGGACGCCGTGCCCCCATGCTCGGCCTGTGCATCGCCGTCATGTCCCTCTCCACCATATCCCTCTGGTGGGTCCGCCCCGACCCCGCCTACGTCCCCCTCGCCCTCATCCTCGTCGCCGCCGGCACCGTCGCCTTCGAAGTCGCCACCGTCTTCTACAACGCCATGCTCCCCGACCTCGCCCCCCCCAACCGCCTCGGCCGCCTCTCCATGATCGCCTGGGGCATCGGCTACATCGGCGGCCTCGCCTGCCTGGTCACAGCCCTCCTCCTCCTCGTCATGCCCGACCCCGCCCCCTTCGGTCTCGACAAATCCCAAGCCGAACACATCCGTGCCGCCGCCGTCCTCGCCGGCCTCTGGGTCGCCGCCTTCGCCTGGCCCGCCGTCGCCTTCATCCCCGAACGAACCGCTCGCACACCCTGGCGCCCCGCCCTGCGCGCCAGCCTCGCCGAACTCAAAACCACCCTGCGCGCGGCCGTCCGCAACCGAAACCTCCTGAGCCTCCTCGTCTCCCGCATGCTCTTCATGGACGGCCTCGTCACCCTCTTCGCCTTCGGTGGCATCTACGCCGCCGGTGAATTCGCCTTCTCCGCCCAGGACGTCCTGATCTTCGGCATCGGCCTCAACATCACCGCCGGCATCGGCGTCTTCGCTTTCGCCGCCATCGAAGACCGCATCGGCGCCAAAACCACCGTCCTGGCCAGCCTCACGGCCCTCATCGCCCTCGCCCTCCCCCTCCTCCTGGTGAAAGACCCCATCTGGTTCTGGGCCCTAGGCCTCGCTCTAGGCCTCTTCGTCGGCCCCGCCCAAGCCGCCAGCCGCAGCCTCATGGCCCACATGGCCCCCCCAGACGCCCGCGCCGCCTGGTTCGGCCTCTTCGCCCTCTCCGGCCGAGTCACCGCCTTCCTCGGCCCTGCCGCCCTCGCCCTGGCCACCACCGCCTTCCAAAGCCAGCGCGCCGGCATGGCAGTGATCCTCATCCTCCTCGCCGCCGGAGCCCTCGCCCTCATCCCGCTGCGCGTTGAGTCCAAGTAAGCCTTCTTTTTGTGAACAAAAAGAAGCAAAAAAACTTCAACCATAAGCTTACTTCTCTCCCCCCGCGCTTGGGCGGGGGGAGCCGGAGGGGGGCTCTTCTTCCACTCCGCTCTTCGTCATCCCGAGCGTAGCGAAGGACCCACGCTTGCCTTCCTTACTACGCTCTCAAATGGACAAAGTTTTTTTGCTTCTTTTTGTTCACAAAAAGAAGACTTCCTTCGCTACCACTTCCCAATCCCCGCCCCCCGCGCCCGCCTCACCACAAACCCCAACCAAACCACCTGCGGCACCAAAACCCCCACCAGCAACGGCAGCTTCATCCCAGACGGCGCATGCGTAAACGCCAACGCCACCACCCCCCCCACCGCCGCAAACCCCCAATGCACCCCCGCAATCACCCGCGCATCCACCCCCGCCCGATGCGCCACCTGATACAGATGCGACCGATGCGCCTGCGCCACGTTCTCCCCAGCGAACACTCTCCTGATCAGCGTAAACGCCACATCGAACAACACGCCGGCCAACAACATCGGCACCAGCAGAAAACTCATCTCCACCGCCTGAAACCGCGCCGCCGCCACCCCCAGCATCGCCAGCACAAACCCGCAAAACTGGCTCCCCACATCCCCCATGAAAATCCGCGCACTGGGAAAATTGAACGGCAAAAACCCCGCCACCGCCGCCCCCAGCAACAACGCCGCAAAATAAACGAACCACCCCTCCTGACCCGCCGCAATCACCGCCAAAAACCCGCACGCCACCAAAACCGTGCCGCCCACCAACCCATTCAACCCATCGATGAAATTCATCGCGTTGGTGGCAAACAAAATCCACCCCACCGTCACCACCGCCCCCCAAACCCCAATATCCACCGCCCCCAGCCCCGGCAGATTGAACACCTGCACGTAAAGCCCCGTCCCCACCGCCACCAAAGCCGCCCCAACCTGCGCCCCCAGCTTCACCACAAACGGGAAATCCCGCAGGTCGTCCAAATAAGCGACCACCGCAATCGCCACCGCCGCCAGCACAACCCCCCGAAAATAAACGTCCGCCAACCGCGCAAACTCAGCAAACCCGTACAGCACGGAAATCCCGAGCAAAAACGCCACCACAATCCCAACCCCGCCCCCCTTCGGCGTCGGAACCACATGCGCCTTGCGCGCACTCGGACGATCCAAAACCCCCGCCGAAACCATCGCCCGAACCACAACCGCCGACACCAGCGCCAACCCACCGGCAAACACCAAATGGCGCAATATCGCCGCCCACGTCATGCGCGGGCTGCCGTGGGGCAGGGGGGAAGGAAGCAAGCCGGGGCTTTGCCCCAGACCCCACCAGGGACCCGAGGTCCCTGGACCCTCAACCCTTTAAGCGCCTTCGGCCAAGGGGGGGCGTCGAGGCCTGCATAAAGGCCTCGA
>CAMBRC010000128.1 GCA_945869965.1 Asaia bogorensis | reverse complement strand
GCGTCGCCACAGGATCGAAAACATGTTCGGACGCATCAAAGACTGGCGCCGCATCCATACCCGCTATGATCGGTGCGCCCATGCCTTCATGTCCGCAATCGCTCTCGCAGCCACCGTCATCTTCTGGATCAATGAGTCCTGAGCCTAGGGTGTTGCGCGGGGTCGCGACACTGCGTATCCCAGTCACGGCCCCGGCCGGATCGGGACAGCAGCAGACGGTCGCACGATGAGCCTAGGAACACGCCGCGTCCGCGAACGCCGCCAGCGCACCCGCGCGGTGTTGATATGGGCGGCCAAATGGCTGGCCATCGCGTCCGCAATGGTCGGCATCGGGATCGGCGCGCATCGTGCGGCTACCGAGCTGGGGGCCATCGAGCGCGAGCAACTGGCCGCTGATCTGACGACCATAAAACAGCGAAATGAGCAGCTTGCTCAGGAGACCACCGGCTTCCGCGCGGAGCGTGATCAGGCCCGGGGCGTGGTGGCGGGGCTACAGCAACGACTTGAGAACGAAGTGCCGACCGGGACCATGGCCGAGATCCTGGTCGATGTCCGCGAGCGGCTGGCAGCCGGCTTGCGCGGCGAGCGGATCCGTCAGGTGCTGCGCGGTGCCGGTCCCGTGCAGCGCTGCGACGGACCCCCGGTTGCCAGGCGCTTCAGGATTGCCGTGCCGCCCCGGGTGACACCCGAAGACGTGGCGAGCTTCGCGGAGGGCTTGATCCGGGTACAAGCCAGCGCCGCGGCAGTGACCGACGATATGGCGCGCAACGCGGTGGTGACCTTCTCGGGCCTGGCCAGCGGCGGTGCGGCTTCCAGCACCGGCTTGCCGGTCAGCCATGTGTTTGTGCTGAACAACATGGAACTGGTGGTCAGCGTGTCCGACAGTCAGATCCCCGGCTTCCTGACCGCATCGGTAACCACCTGCCGCGGCGGTTGAGGCGTTTGATCAGCCGAATCCCATGAATCCCGGCATCGCGCTGATCGGCGGTGCCGCTTTCAACCCCGCGATATCCGGCACCGGGCGGCGCGTGCGCGGATCGCCGGCCAGCATCTCCTCCAGCGCCGCCGACACCGCCAGCACCTGGGCATCGGCGCCGCGCCGGCCGACGATCTGCAAGCCGAACGGCATCCCCGCCCGGTCGCGCCCGACCGGCAGGCTGAGCGCCGGGTGGCCGACGATGGTCACGGCATAGGCCAGCGACAGCCAGTGGAAGTATGTCCGCGTCGGCTTGCCGTCGATCTGCTTTGGGAACAGCTCGGTCCAGGGGCGTGGGCTGATGGTGATGGCCGGGCTGAGGATGATGTCGAAATCCTCGAAGAACGCCTGCCAGCGGTGATACAGCGTGGTCTGCAACGCCGAAGCGCGGGAGACATCGGCGATGGTGTATTTCAGCGCCTCTTCCATGTTGGCGACGATGTTCGGCCCGAGCTGGTCGCGGGCGGTGTGCCATTTCTCGATGTGCCCGGCGATGAAGTTGGTCGAGCGCAGCACCTCGAACGCCTCGTCGGTGCCGCTGCAATCCGGCCCGGCGTTGGACACGCTGCGGAAGGCGTTACGGAACAGCGCGACTTTTTCGGCGAACACCTCGGCGATGTGCTTCTCGGTCGGCGTGAAGCCGAAATCTGGCGTGATCGCCACCCGCAGCCCACCGAGATCGAGCGACCGCACCGGGAAGAAGTCGCCGGGGCTGTGCACCCGTTTGCCGTGCACCGTGGTGGCCATCGGGTCGCCCGCGTCATCGCCGGCCATGACCGACATCAGCAGGCAGAGATCCGGCACAGTGCGCGCCATCGGCCCCTGCACGCCCAGCCCGGACCAGCCGAGCTTCTTGCCCTCGTCCGGCACCAGGCCAGGGGTGGGGCGGAAGCCGACGATGCCGTTGAAGGCGGCGGGATTGCGCAAGCTGCCGCCCATGTCGCTGCCGCTGCACAACGGCACCTGGCCGACCGCCAGCGCCACCGCCGAGCCACCCGATGAACCCGCGGCGTTCTTCGTCGGATCGAACGGATTGCCGGTGGCGCCATAGACGGCGTTGCGGGTATTGGCGCCGGCGCCGAATTCCGGCGTGTTGGTCTTGCCGGCGATGATGCCGCCGGCGGCACGGATATTGGCCACCAGCGAGTGATCGGCCGCCGGCACGTGGTCGCGGAACAGCGGCGAGCCCCAGGTGGTCCGCAGCCCCTTGGTGGGCGTCAGGTCCTTGATCCCCACCGGCAGGCCGTGCAGCGCGCCCAGTGCGTCGCCGCGCATCACCGCCGCCTCGGCGGCCTTCGCGGCGGCCCGGCTGGCGGCATCGTCGCGGGCGACCATGGCGTTGACCGCATGGTCGGTGGCGTCGGTCCTGGCGAGGCAGCTTTCCAGCAACTCCACCGGAGAGAGGGCACGCCGGCCGATGAGGCGACGGGCCTCCACGGCGGTGAGGTCACAGGGCTCGGTCATCGCAATGGTTCCTCAGGCGGCCGATGAGGGCCGGGCCTTCATGCGGGCGTGGTGGGCGACGATGTTGGCGTTGGCCGGGTTGATCGGCTGGCCGACCTGGGCACCGAAATCGACGAAGCAGAACAGCAGGATGTCGGCCATGGTCAGGCGGCTGCCGCAGACGAAGTCGTTCCCGGCCATCAGCCCGTCGAGCCAGGTCAGCTTCTCCTGCGCCGTCAGCTTCAGCTCGTCGGCTGCCTGGGGAATGACGCGGATGCGAGAGGCGAAGATCTTCAGCCCCTCCGCGAACCGGAAGCCGCCGGCCAGGGGCTCGACGATGTTCAGGTCGATGCGCCGGGTCCACATGCGGGTTTCCGCCCGCTCCCACGGGGTGCTGCCGATCAGGGTCTTGCCGGCGGGGCCGACCTCGTCGAGGTACTCGCAGATGGCGGTGATCTCGGCCAGGACATGGCCGTCATCGAGTTCCAGGGCGGGCATCTGGCCGGACGGGTTCTTGGCCATGTAGGCCGGCTGGCGGTTTTCGCCGCCGCGCAGGTCGATCTTGGTGCTGGGCAGTTCGACGCCACGCTCGGCGGCGAACATGCGGACCATGCGGGGGTTCGGGCCGACTGAGTCATAGAACAGCATGTGTTTCTCTCCCTAAAAGAAGGCCAGGGGCTTTGCCCCTGGACCCCACCAAAGGCTTCGCCTCTGGACACGATGACTTAAGTAAGGGGGTCTGGGGCGACGCCCCAGCGGGGTCCAGGGGCAGAGCCCCTGGCCTTCTTAGTACCCCAACGCCAACCCATCCTTGCGCGGCTCGCTGCCGCCCACGAGCACACCGCGCTCGCGGTCAATGAAGATGCCCTGGCCACCACCATGGGGCCCGCCCTCGATCACTTCGTGGCCGAGGCGGGAGAGTTTGTCGACCATTGCCGGGGTGAAGCCGCGTTCGGCCTCGACCTTTCCGGCGTAGGGGAAGATGCGCGGCAGGTCGAAGGACTCTTGGATATCCAGGCCGTATTCCAGGTAGTTGGTCAGGAACCAGCTATGGCCCATCGGCTGGTAGTGCCCGCCCATGACGCCATAGGGCATCACCGCCTCGCCGTTCTTGGTGACCATGCCGGGGATGATCGTGTGCATCGGGCGCTTGTTCGGGGCGATGGTGTTGGGGTGGCCGCGGTCGAAACGGAAGCCGAAGCCGCGGTTCTGCAGCATTACGCCGGAGTTGTTGGCCAGGATGCCGGAGCCGAAGCCCTTGAACAGCGAGTTGATGAACGAGCAGGCATTGCCGTCCTTGTCGACGACGCAGAGATAGATGGTGTCGGCATGCACCGGGATGGCGGATTCACCGGCGACCGGCAGGTGCTTCATGGCGCGGTCGTCACGGATGAGCCCGGCCTGGGCGTTGAGGTACTCGCGCGACAGCAGGTGGTCGACGGGGACGTGAACCTGGCCGGGATCGGCGAGGAAAGCGTCCCGGTCACGATAGGCCAAGCGGGCGGCTTCGATGTGGCGGTGGACCCGGGTGGTGCCGAGCGGGCCGTCGGGGGCGGTGCCGAGTTTTTCCAGCATGCCGAGAAGCATGAGGGTGACGAGGCCCTGGCCGTTGGGCGGACACTGCCAGACTTCGTAGTCCTTCCAGGCGATCTTGATCGGGTCGACAAACTGGGCGGCGGTGCGGCCGTTGAAGAAGTCTTCCTCGGTGTGCAGGCCGCCGCGGGCGCGCAGGGTGGTGACGATGTCCTTGGCGACCGAGCCTTCATAGAAGCCCTTGCTGCCTTCGCGGGCGATCTTGCGCAGGGTGGCGGCGAGTTGCGGCTGGCGGAACATGTCGCCGACCTTGGGGGCGGCGCCGTTGGGCAGGAAGTAGTCGGCCCCGCCCTTTTTCAGTTTCTCGGCGGCGCCCGGCCAGTCGCGGCCGACCTTGGGGTGGATCGGGTGGCCGTCCTCGGCATAGGCGATGGCCTGGTTCAGCAGGGTGTCCAGGCCACGGGTGCCGAAGCGGGCCAGCAGGGTTTCCCAGGCGGAGATGGCGCCGGGGACGGTGACGGCATGGGCCGAGGTGTCCTCGATCGAGGTGATCTGGTGCTGTTCATACCAGTCGATGTTGGCGGCGGCCGGGGCCTGGCCGGAGCCGTTCAGGGCGTAGACCTTCTTCTCGCCGGCGGGGGCATAGAGGCAGAAGCAGTCGCCGCCGATGCCGGTGGAGGCGGGCTCGATCACGCACAGGGTGGCGACGGCGGCGACGGCGGCGTCCATGGCATTGCCGCCGGCACGCAGGACGTCCAGCGCGGTAAGAGTGGCGCCGGGCATCGAGGTGGCGGCCATGCCGTGGGTGGAATAAACCGGGCTGCGGCCCGGGAAGTGGAAATCGCGCATGGGTGCCGGTGCTCCGGGAGGGGGAAATCGCGGGACGAAATTCGCATTTGTGGTCGGGGATGGCAAATTGGCGGCTGGCAAGAGGGAATCACGATGGCGACGATGGCGGAGTTCGAGGCGTTGGATGTCCGTGTGGGGACGATTGTCGGGGCGGAGGCGTTTCCGGAGGCGCGGAAGCCGGCGATCAAGCTGCGGATCGATTTTGGCGGTGAGATCGGGGTGAAGCGGTCTTCGGCACAGATTACCAAGTACTATCGGGTGGAGGAGCTGGTGGGGCGGCAGGTTCTGGCGGTGGTGAATTTTCCGCCGCGGCAGATCGGCAAATTTCTCAGCGAGGTGTTGACGTTGGGGGTGCCGGACGGCGAGGGGGCGGTGGTGATGATCCGGCCGGATTTCGATGTGCCGGATGGCGGGCGGCTGTTTTGATGGTCCAGCATTATTATACGGTGACGTGGGACCAGTTGCATCGGGATGCCCGGGCGTTGGCGTGGCGGTTGATCGGGAAGGGGCCGTTTTCGGGGGTGGTGGCGATCACAAGGGGCGGGTTGATACCGGCGGCGATCGTGGCACGGGAGTTGGAGTTGCGGGTGATCGAGTGTGTGTCGGTGGTGACCTATGACGAGGAGACCAAGGGGGCTCCGGTGGTGGCGAAGTTCCCGGTGGCGGCGGGGGATGGCGAGGGGTGGTTGGTGATCGATGACCTGGTGGATACCGGGACGACGGCGAGGGTGGTTCGGGGGTTGTTGCCGAAAGCGCATTTTGCCACGGTCTATGCCAAGCCGGCGGGGCGGGAGGTGGTGGAAGATTTTGTGACCGAGGTCAGCCAGGACACGTGGATCCTGTTTCCATGGGATACCGAGCCGGCGTTTTCGGTGCCTTTGGTCCGGCGGTAGGGCGGGTGTCGGAAATTCTTACGGGCTGTCGCATGCGGGGGCGTGTGGCGGGGGAAATCATCGGGTTACGGTGGCGGCCGCTGTCGACGAATTTTACATCTTTGCCGGCTAGGGTTGGGCGGTCGGCGGTAACGCGCTGATGCCGTGTGGCTTCCGGGATTGGCACGTGTTTTGCGAGGATTATCGCACGCGGGCCGGCTTGGTTGTCCGCGGGCGGAAATTTCAGGCGAAGTCCGGGCCGTCGGTTTATGCCGGCGGCCTTTTTCGTGGCTCAGCGATTGGGCAGGGCATTCATGAAGCGGCGGAGGGAGTCGGCCCATTTGGCGGCATCAGTGCCGGAGGCCAGGTGGCCGTGCTCGCTGTTGATTTCGACGTATTCCGCATCGACGTTGGCGGATTTGAGGGTGGCCATGACGGTGGGGGCGAGGCTGGGGGGGAAGAGGGCGTCGGTTCTTGAGAGGACGTAGAGGAGTTTCGCCTTGATGCGGGCGAAGTGGGGGGTGGCGTCCCAGCCCTGAAGGACGCGGCCGAGGACGAGGAGGGAGTGGGCGTCGAAGGCGTCGGCCCAGGCTTCGGCTCTTGCGCGAATGGCGGCGTCGCGGGCGGGCTTTTCCGGGTAGAGGGGGGTAAGTTCGGCTTCGGCGCCGTAGCGGAGCAGGGTTTCCTGGCGGATGTCGGCCATTGTCGCACGGATGCCGCCGGCTTCGTAGTAGTGGCCGTTGTTCCAGTTTTTGTCGGTTGCCATGCGGGCTTCGAGGGCGTCCGGGCCACGATCGGCGGGGCGGGTGGGGGCGGTGACGGCGGGGACCAGGCCGTCGATGAAATCGGGGAAGGTGAAGCCCCAGGCGAAGGCCTGGAAGCCGCCGTAGGAGGGGCCGACGACGGCGGCGAGGTGTTTGACGCCGAGGAGGTCGAGGAGTTTCTTTTGGGCGGTGACGATGTCGGTCAGGGAGAGGGCGGGGAAGTCGGGGCCGTAAGCGCGGTTGGTGGCGGGGTTGAAGGACATCGGGGCGGTGGAGCCGTAGGCTGAGCCGAGCATGTTGGAGGAGATGACGAAGAAGCGGTCGGCGTCGATGGGTTTGCCGGGACCGACGAGGTCGGCCCAGGAGCCTTCGGACGATACGGCGCCGGTGGGGTGGGCGAACATGTGGCTGCTGGTGTAGCCGTGGGTCAGGAGGACGGCGTTTTTGCCGTTGGGGGCGAGGCGGCCGTAGGTGACGTAGGCCAGGCGGGCGTTGGGTAGGGTTTTGCCGGAGGTGAGGGCGAGGTCGCCGATCTGGCCGAGGATGGTGCCGGGGAGAAGGGTCTGGGTCATCCGGCGATTCTGGGAGGGGGCGGCTTGGATGACAAGGGAGCGGTTTGGTTATTATGTTTTGATATCGTAATAATATAGATGTGCGGATGCATGGTCATGCGCGGGACGCTTTTTGAGACGTAAAGTTCAGGAAGGGCATTGGTCGCGGTTTGCGCTGTGGCGCCAGGGGTTGGTGGGGCGGGATGGCGGCACGCAGGGCGCGTTTGGAGGGCGCGCGTTGGCGGGGTGCGCGGACGGGGGCGGGTTTCGGCGGGCGGGGTGGCAGGCGGAGGGGTTCGGGAAGGGTGACGCCGAGGAGGCGGCAGATGGGGCGCAGGGTGCGGCCGAGGGAGGGCGGGGCGGCGGCGAGGGTGGCCTGGAATTCGGGGTCGTTGAGGAGGAATTGGAGTTGCGAGCCGAAGCCGGCGGCGTGGTAGCCGAGGACGCGGACGAGCCAGAGGTTGCCATGCGGGCTGTAAGGGGCCGGGGCGCCGCCTTTGCGGCCCGGGCGCGGGGGGCTGCGGCGGGGCAGGCGGCCGTTGGCGAGGTTGGCGAGCAGGCGGGCGAGGCGCTGGCGGGCGCGGCTGACGCGGGTCCAAAGGGGGAGGGTGAAACGGCCGAGATAACGGAACTTGGCGGCGATCAGGAGGAGGAGCGGGGCGAGGACGGAGTCCAGGCGTGCGGAGAACAGGACCGCCGGATGGGCCGGGTCAGGCGTATCGAAGGCGGGGAGAGCCGGGATATAGTTCATGATTTGTTCTATACACCGGGCGGAGGATGGGTGCAAGGGGTTTCAGAAATTTTTCTCCGCCGTTCTGGAAGCCGCTGCTCAGGTCGATCGCCGGTCA
This sequence comes from Asaia bogorensis, assembly GCA_945869965.1. Classification (GTDB taxonomy): domain Bacteria; phylum Pseudomonadota; class Alphaproteobacteria; order Acetobacterales; family Acetobacteraceae; genus CAMDGX01. The sequence goes on along the minus strand of CAMBRC010000128.1, from coordinate 4,622 downwards.
CGGTGGCCATGGCAGTTGTTCTGCAAGAACACAGTGGCGGCCATCGGCGTTGGCAGCCGAGCCCGGCAATGGTGCGTTCGGCGATCCATCGCCGAGGCAGGACGACGCTATGGTGCAGATCTCACGGGTTCATCTTTTGGCGTAGAAGATCGACAAAGCGCTTTGCCCAAGGGGAAGCTGCCATCACCACGGCGGGGTTCAGCTCCGCCAACAGCTTGAACGAGTGGTCGCCCTTGCCATACTGGCCTTTGGTCTGGCAGTTGCGGGTGCTGGTCCTCAAGCTTTCGAACACGCCGGCTTTTGCCTGTTCTTCGATAGGGTTAGCGGCAGATGGCAGTGCGTTCTCGTTCAGGTCGCGGCCAAAGAAACTCTTCAGTGTCTGGCGATCGGCGACGAACCAGGACTCCATGATCTGCACCATCAGGTGACAATCGGTGTCGTCCGCGCTGGTTGGCTTGTCCCAGCCGTCACCCTGCCGGGCTTTCAAGTGGCCCCAGGGCTGCCAGTGTTCTGGCGTGCCGGTCTGATGCGCAGCAGTGACAGGCGCCTCGCTGTCGACAAGCAGCATCGCCTCTTGACGATTGGCGATGGCCGTGCAGTAGGAATCATACGCATTTTGGCGGGAACCACAGGCGACGATTCGGGGACGATTTTGCACTCCTGCCTTGGTGATGAATTTCCTGAAACCTTCGCGGTAGTCAGAGCTCAAGGCCGCGGAATCGCCGCCGCCCTCCACATACAGCGTTACCACCGTGTTCCCCCGATTTCGCCACGGGTCCAGAGTTGACCCAAGCGGTATTTCTCCAGCCAGGGCTTGAGGTTTTCACGGTTCAGGCGCTGCATGGCGGTGCCGCTCTCGTCGCGGCTGCACACGAGGACAGCCTCTGGCCGATCTGTGAGAGCATCGACCAGAACGTCCGAATGGGTGGTCACGATGACTTGGGTGCGCGTGGACGCTTCTTTCAGCAGTTCGGCCAAGGTCGACAGCACATCGGGGTGCAGCCCCAACTCCGGTTCCTCGATGCAGATGAGCGGCCCGGGACTGGGATGGCACAGGATGGCCAACAGGCAGAGATAGCGCAGCGTGCCGTCGGACAGGCGGGTCGCCGGGATGGTCGCGCGTCCTTCGTGGAAGAATACCTGAACGGTGCCGCCTTCGATTTGCACGTCGAAGTCATCGATGCCGCCGTAGAGTGCGCCGAGTGCTTCCAGCAGCCGCTTCTTCACGGCAGGCTCGCGGCGCAAGCGGTTGAGAACGAGGCCGAGATTGCTTGAGTCGGGCTCCAGGTGCTCGTTGGGCAGGTCGGCCTTTTGCGGCAAACGCGGGGCGGTGTATCGCCCGAAGCTCCACTCCCGATACAGGCGCATTTTCGAGAATACATTGCCCAGGTAGGTAAGCTCTGGATACTGATCGGGATCTCGGCGCTGAGAAATAATCGACGAAGTCACGTCGATGTCTTCGTGCTGCAATCTCCTTGTATTGCCTCTGATGTTGAGTACACCCTGACCATTTTCGAATTTATAGTACAAATAAGGATTAGCGTGACCGGCTCCGGGACGTTCGTTTTCTACTCTTTCATCTACAATTTCAAAGCGCTGCCCCACCTCTGTAAAGCTGAGCAGATAGCGCAGAGGCACGGGACCCTTGGGGTAATCGATTACGGCGTCGATCTTGGCGATAGTAGGCCTGGATGCGCCTTTCCATAGCCAGTCGTGTACGCCGCCGCCGTCGCGGATGGGGGTGAGCAGGTCTTTCGGGGCAGCGCGGAGCAGCTCCAGAGCTTCGATCAGGTTGGACTTCCCGGAACCATTCGGTCCGATGATCACATTGAGATCGCGCAGCTCGACAGGCTGGGCGTTGGTGCCGTAGCTCAGGAAGTTCGTGAGCGTGATGGTCTTGATCATGTGAGGCTCCTCAGCCTGAACATAGCACAAGCAACCGGGGTCTGGGGCCGCCGGCCCCAGCGGGTCGAGGGCAGAGCCCTCGCCTTGCTTACTTAGCCTTCGGCTAATGGCTCCCGACTCGCCCGCACGCGATCGACCCGCCGGCCGTCCATGGCGGCAACCTCGAAAAGCCAGCCGCCGAAGACGATGCGGTCGCCTTCGCGGGGGACGCGGCGGAGGAGGGCGAGGACCAGGCCGGCGAGGGTGTGGTAGGTGCCGGGGGAGGGCAGGGGGGGCAGGGCCAGGCGGGCTTTGACTTCGTCGACGGGCATCATGCCGTCGAGGATGAGGGCGGATTCGTCGGTTTCGGTGCCGCGATCGGGGGCGGGGGCGGCGCTGTCGGGGTCGCCGACGATGGCTTCGAGGAGGTCGTGGGCGGTGACGAGGCCTTCGAAGCTGCCATATTCGTCCATCACCAGGGCCATGCCGAGGTCGTCGGCGCGGAGGCGTTCTAGGGCGTCCAGGGCGGTGACCGTGTCGGGCATGACGATGGGTTGACGCAGGCTGTCGGCGATGGAGAAGGGGCGGCCGTCCAGGATGGTGTCGAGGATGGCTTTGGCCTGGACGACGCCGACGACGTTGTCGATGGAGCCGCGGGCGACGACGAAGCGGGAGCGCGGGCGTTGCTTGAGGGCGGCGGCGATTTCGGCCTGGGTGTCGGTGATGTCGATCCAGGCGACGTCGTGGCGCGGGGTCATGATGGCGCGGACGGGTTTGTCGGCCAGGCGCAGGACGCGCTCGATCATGTCGCGTTCTTCGGTTTCGAGCACGCCGGTTTGTTCGCCTTCGACGAGGAGGGCTTTGATTTCCTCCTCGGAGACGGTTTGCTGGCTGGTGCGGTGGATGCCGAGGAGGCGCATCAGGGCGCGCGACGAGATGCCGAGGAGCCAGACCAGGGGGGCGGCGGCGCGGGCGAGGAATTCCAGCGGGGCGGCGGCGGCGGCGGCGAGGCGTTCGGGGTTTTGCAGGGCGATCTGTTTGGGGACGAGTTCGCCGATGACCAGGGTGAAGTAGGTGATGACGACGACGACGGCGGTGATGGCGAGGGTGTCGGCGTAAGGGGCGAGGCCGGGGATGGCGGCGAGGGTGGGGGCGAGGGTGGTGGCGAGGCGGGCGCCACCGAAGGCGCCGGAGAGGATGCCGATGAGGGTGAGGCCGACCTGGATGGCGGGCAGGAAGCGCTGGGGGTCTTCGGCGAGCAGGCGGGCGCGGCGGGCGCCGCGGAGACCTTGGGTTTCCAGGATGGCGAGGCGGTTTCGGTTGGAGGAGACGAGCGCCATTTCGCTCAGCGCGAACAGGCCGTTGAGCGCGATCAGCAGGAAGATGACGATGATGTCGATGGCGGCGTTCATTGGGCGGATTCTATACAGGAAACCGGGGTTTGGCCCAATGCGGGGAATTGGGAGGCTGGTGGCTGGGTGGGACGTTGTCGAAAAAAATATTACTAATTTCGATAAATGGCTTTTCTTGGCGAATTTACCTGTTATTAATATCGCATCTCAGGGAGGCTCATCCGATGGACGAACATCACAGCGCGCAGGTCATTGCGTTTCCCCGGCAGCCCGGTGTGCGGGGGGTTCAGGGCGGGATCGCGCCGGACGACGACGCGGGCGAGCGGTTGCGGCGGGCGTTGGGGGCGCTGGAGGAGGCGGTGGCGAAGCAGCGGGCGGCGGTGGCGCAGTGGCGCGGGGCGCTGGGGGAGTTGGGCAGCACTGTCGGGGCGCTGCGTGCGTCGATGCAGGGGTATGACGCCACGTTGGGCGCATTGCGCGGGCGGGTGGATGCGGTGACGGCCAATGCGCAGCTGCTGGAGAACTGGGCGGATGCGGCGCTGGTGGTGGCCGGCAGGATGGCTCAGGAGAAGTAAGCGCCGACCTCGGCGCTGGGCAAAGCGGTGTCGATGTAGGTCAGCGTGCCGGTTTGCTGGACCTCGCGGGCGGCGAGGATGAGGCCGGACATGGCGGCGCGGTAAAGCGAGGTGGCCAGGCTGATGCGGCGGACGCCGGCGGCTGCGAGGTTGGCGACGTTGTGCGAGCGGTTGGGGATGCCGGCCATGAAGTTGAACGGGTTTTTCAGGGCGGCGCAGACGGTTTGGAGTTGCGCCAGGTCGGTGACGCCGGGGGCCATCAGGACGTCGGCGCCGGCGGCTTCGTAGGCTTGGAGGCGGCGGATGGTTTCGGCGAGGTCGGTTTGGCCGCGCAGGTGGCCTTCGGCGCGGGCGGTCAGGACGAAGCCGGTGCCGGCGGTGGCCTGGACGGCGGCGGCGACGCGGGCGACGGCATGGGAGAATTCGTAGATCGGTTGGGCTGGGTTGCCGCTGGCGTCCTCGATCGAGGCGCCGGCCAGGCCGGTTTCGACGGCAAGGCGGTAGGTTTCGGCGGCGTCGGCGGGGGCATCGGCGAAGCCTTTTTCGAGATCGGCGGAGACGGGCAGGTCGGTGGCGTCGACGATGATGCGGGCGTCGGCGAGGGCTTCGTCGCGGGAAATCTGGCCGTCGCGGCGGCCGCGGATGCCGGCGGAGGCACCGGAGGAGCAGGGTTGTTCAACGCTGATTAGATTTCCTTGTATGCCAAGATGTGATCGAGGCTGAGCGCGCCGTTCCAGAGTGCCTTCGCGACATTCGTTACGTGATTTTTCCGCAAGATGTTGAGGGCGAAACTGCGTGCCCTTGCCATGAT
>CAMBRC010000127.1 GCA_945869965.1 Asaia bogorensis | reverse complement strand
GAGGCCTTCATCAAGGCCTCGATGCCTCCCCCTTGGCCGAAGGCGCTTATGGTTGAGGTCCGAGACCCTGGACCTCAACCATAAGCGCCTCCCCCTTGGCCGAAGGCGCTTATGGTTGAGGTCCAGGGTCTCGGACCGTCGCGCGAAGGCGCGCTCGGGGCCTGGTGGGGTCGAGGGGCAAAGCCCCCGCCTTGCTTTCTCCTTACCCCACGACCGCGACCGCCGCCGCGATTGGCTGGCCCTGGGCGTCGCGCATGCGGGTGGTGGGGAAGATGAGGCGGATACTGGTGCCGACTTGGGCGGCTGCCTCGACTTCCAGCCGGCCGCCATGGGCCAGCATCAGGGCGCGGGCGAGGGCCAGGCGCAGGCCGATGCCGCGGCTGTCGCGCGGGGCGGCGGCGCCGGGTTCGGGGCTGGCGAGGCCTGCGCCTTCGTCCTCGATCAGCAGGCAGAGCCCGTCTTCGCGCGGCTGCACGGTGAGGTCGATGATATCGTCCTGGCGGGTGTTGCGGGCGGCGTCGCCCAGCACGCGGCCGAGCACGTGGCGCAGGGCGCGGCGGTCGCCCCAGAGATAGACACCCTGGGCCGGGATGACGCGCCAGTGGCGGCGGCCGGGTTCCAGCGCCAGGGCGGTGGCGCCGACCGCGGCGGAGAGTGCTTCGGCGGGGTCGATCAGCTCCTTGCGCAGGCTCTGGGTGCCGATATCCGGCAGGGTGTGGTCTTGGAGTTCATCGGCCAGGCCGAGGATCTGGGCGGAGGATGCGGCCAGTCCGAAGGCATGGGCGCCGACGTTTGCCGCCTCACCGGGGGCGGCCAGCCGGTCGGCATGGCCATGCAGGGTCATGCCGATGCCGCGCAGCTCGTTGGAGGCCAGGCGCAATAACCGGGTGACGGTCTGCTCGGCGCCTTGGGCGGCGTCGCGCATCGCCTGGGCGCGGCCCAGGTCGCGGCGCAGGCGCCCGATCCGCGCGGCGAGCGCCACGCAGACCACCAGGGCAATCGACAATCCGGCATATGGGGCGATATCGAGGAACATGGCGCATCTCTAGCGCCGAAATTCCGAATCGCTGGTTAACGGCCCCGCCGCGAAGGCGGGGCAGGTAACATTAGGCGGCCTTGGCGGCCTTCTTGGCGGCGGCCTTCAGAATTTGACGCTTCACCACCAGCGCCTCTTCCGGCAGGCGCGAGTTCGGCGTGGTCATCAGGAATGCATCGATGCCGCCGTTCTTCTCGACGGTGCGGATGCCGCGGGTCGACAGGCGCATACGGATATTGGCGCCCAGCACGTCGGACAGCATCGAGGTTTCCTGCAGGTTCGGCAGGAAGCGGCGGCGCGTCTTGTTATTGGCGTGGCTGACGTTGTTGCCCGAGAGCACGCCCTTGCCCGTGATTTCGCAGCGGCGAGACATCGTGGAAAATCCTCAGAAAGAAGGCGCGGAGGGATGGCCCAGCCGCGTTGGGAAGGGCCGCGTTGGGAAGGCCGAGCTTATGGCGAATGGACCCGCCACAGTCAAGGCCTGCGGCCGGGAGGCTTGGCTGCGGCTGTGGTGCGCGAACATGGCGCTATTCCGCCGCCATCGCCGGTGCCGGGTCTTCGGCACCATCCACCAAGGCGGTGGCGCGTTGCAGATCGACCGACAACAGCCGGGAAACGCCGCGCTCCTGCATGGTGACGCCGTACAGCCGGTCCATCCGCGCCATGGTCATCGGGTGGTGAGTGACGACCATGAAGCGGGTGCCGGTTTCGCGCACCATGTCGTCGAGCAGCAGACAGAAGCGCTCGACATTGGCGTCGTCCAGCGGCGCGTCGACCTCGTCCAGCACACAGACCGGGGCGGGGTTGCAGCGGAAGACGGCGAAAATCAGCGACAGGGCGGTGAGCGCCTGTTCACCGCCGGACAGCAGCGACAGGGTCGACAGCTTCTTGCCAGGCGGCTGGGCATAGATTTCCAGCCCGGCTTCCAGCGGATCGTCCGAGCCGACCAGGCCGAGATGGGCGCGGCCGCCGCCGAACATTCGGCTGAACAAGGTTTGGAAATGCCGGTCGACCTCCGCGAACACCGCGGACAGGCGCTCGCGGCCTTCGCGGTTCAGGTGGCCGATCGAGCCGCGCAGCTTGGCGATCGCGGTGGTGAGCTCGCCGCGTTCGCGGGCGATCAGCTCGACCTGCTGGGTGATCTCGTCGGCCTCGACCTCGGCGCGCAGGTTGACCGGGCCCATTTCCTCGCGCTCGCGCTGCAGGCGTTCGAGCTTGCGGCGGGCCTTTTCTTCGACGGGGGAGCCGTCACCATCGGCGAAAAGTTCGGCCGGCGGGTCCGGCAGCGCCGGGCTGGCGCCGAGGCGTTCGACGATGCGTTCGGCGACCACGCCCCAGGCCTGTTCGGCCTGTGCCGCTTCGCCTTCCACCCGCACCACGCGTTCGCGGGCGCCGGCCAGGGCGGCTTCGGCTGCCCGGGCGGCGCGGTCGCTCATCAGCGCCGCGGTCTCGGCGGCGCCGAGCGACTCGGCGATGGCGCGATGGGCGGCTTCGGCGGCCTCCAGAGTGTCGATCGCGGCGGCCCAGCGGGTGGCGATCTCGTCAGGTGCGGCGGTCAGCATGTCGCGCTCGCGCTGGGCGGCCTCGGCGCGGGCGGTGAGGTCGGTGACCCGGCCGGTGGCATCCTGGGCACGGGCGGTCCAGTCCTGGCGCTCGGCGGCGATGCCGCGGCGGCGATGCGCCCGCCCGCTGGCGGCGCGCAGCAGCGCCTCACGGTCGCTCCGGGCGGTGGTTTCGGCCTGACGCAGCGTGGTCAGGCGGGCGCGGGCCTGTTCCATCGCCGCCCGGCCGGCGACCGGGTCGGGCAATTCGGCCAGGGCACGTCGCGCATCGCCGAGCACCGTGCCGGCGTCGTCCTGTTCGGTGGCCAGCCGGGCGGTCTGTTGCTCGACCGCGGCCAGCTTGGCCGAGGTGTCGGCAGCCTGGGCGGCGAGTTGGCGGGCGGTATTGGCGGCCTGTTCCAGTGCCTGTTCGGCTGCCCGGCGGGTCAGGCGGGCCTGTTGTTCGGCCGTGTTGGCGGTGCGCTCGGCGGTGTCGGCCTCGGCGCGCAGGGCGCGTTCTTGCTGCTCGGCCTGCAGGCGGGCGGCCTGTTCGGCGCGCTGGGCCTCGGCGCGGGCGGCGCTGGTCTGGCTATCGGCGGTCTGGCGCGCGTTGCGGTCGGCCTGTTCGGCGCTCGCGAGCCTCGCTGCCGCGGTCGTCGCAGCCTGGGTCGCGGCGTCGAGATCGTGCTTCAGGGCGGCGAGGCGGTTGCGCTGTTGCAGGCGCACGGCCGCTGCTGTGGGCGTGCCGGCCTTGATCGTGTAGCCGTCCCAGCGCCAGACGGCACCGGCCCGGCTGACCAGGACCTGGCCGGGTGCCAATGCGGCCTGGGACGCCGCGCCATCCTCCACCAGGCCGATCTGCGACAGCGCGCGGGCCAGCGCGGCGGGTCCCTTGACCAAGCCGTCGAAAGCCTGCGCGTCAGCGGGCAGGGTGGCGGCGGACGCGAGCGGTGGCAGGGTGCGCCAATGGCGGGCCGCACCCTCGTCGGCGGCGGACTCCAGTTCCTCGCCGAGTGCTGCGCCGAGCGCGGCTTCGAGTCCCGCCGGGACCTCCAGCTGGTCGACCATGCGCGGCCACTTCTCGCCGTCGCGCACCCCGAGCACCTCGGCCAAGGCTGTGGCCTCGGCGGCAAGGCGGGCGCGGGCCGAACTTGTGGTGGAGGCGGCGGCGCGGGCTTCGGCCAGCTCGGCCTGGGCCGAATGGCGCAACTGCTCGGCGGCGTCCAGCGCGGCGGCGCGGGTGCGGGCCGCCTCGGCCAAGGCGGTTTCCCTGGCCTGGCCGATGCTTTGCAGGCCCTCGGTGCGGGCTTTCGCCGCCTGTTCCAGGGCGGTGGCGCGCGCCTGTTCGGCGGCGGCGAGGGCTGTCTGCGCCGCCTCGATGCGGGCGGCGGCGGCTTCTTGTGCCTGTTGCGCATGCTCCAGCCGGGCGGGATCGACGCGCAGGCCAGCGAGGCGGGCGGCTTCCCGGTCCAGCCCGGTTCGCTGTTCGCCCAGCCGGCGGGCGCGCTGATCGGCCTGGGCCAAGGCGTCGGACAGGGCGCGATGGCGGGCGGCAAGCTCGGCGGCGTGCTCGGTGGCGCGGTTGGCTTCGGCTTCGGCGATACGGACGGCGTCTTCGGCCTCGGCGGCGTGCGACTCGGCGGCGGCCAGTTTCGGCGGGTGGGCGGCGTCTTCCTCGGCGAGGCGGGATTCCTCGAATGCCAGCCGCGCCACGGCGGCAGCGGCATCGCGCTGCTGGTCGCCGGCATGGGACAGGTCGCGCTCGATGGTGGCGAGCCGGGTGGCCGCCCCCTGCAAGGCCTCGCGGGCGCGGGCCTCCTCGGCGGCCAGTTGTTCGCCGGCGATGCGGTGGCGCTCCAGTCCGGTGCGGGCCTCGCCTTCGCGTGAGCGCAGTTCGGGCAGTGCGGCGGCATCGGTGGTGGCGGTCGTCGAAGCCGCCAGCACTGCGACAGTCGCCTCGGCGACCGCGATGCCAGCCGCCATCAGGCCGGCCTTGGCCAATTGCCGCACCCGGTCGACCCGGGCGCGTTGGATGGCTAGCAACTCGGCCTCGGCGGTGCGCACCAGGCCGGAAATGGCGCGGTAGCGGTTGGCCTGGCGGATCTGCCGCTTCAACCCCTCCAACTGGCCTTCGAGCTGGCCGCGCAAATCCTCGGCCCGGGAAAGATTGGCCTCGGCGGCGCGCAGCTTCAGCTCTGCCTCGTGGCGGCGCGAATGCAGGCCGGTGATCCCGGCCGCTTCTTCCAGCAATTGCCGCCGCTCATCCGGCTTGGCGTTGACCAGCGCCCCGACGCGCCCCTGGCTGACCAGGCCGGAAGAATGCGCCCCGGTGGCCAGGTCGTTGAACAGCGTCTGGACGTCACGGGCGCGCGCCTCGCGGCCGTTGATGCGATAGGCGCTGCCATTGCCGCGCTCGATCTTGCGGCTGATTTCCAGCTCCGGCGCTTCGTGGAATGGCGGCGGGGCGATGCCGGCGGTTTCCTCCAGCGTCAGCGTCACCTCGGCCAGGTTGCGTGAGGCGCGCGCGGCGGTGCCAGCGAAAATCACATCGTCCATCTCGCCGCCGCGCAGCGACTTGGCCGAGCTTTCGCCCATCGCCCAGCGCAGCGCCTCGACCACGTTGGACTTGCCGCAGCCATTCGGGCCGACAATGCCCGTCAGCCCCGGTAGGATGTGCACCACCGCCGGCTCGGCGAAGCTCTTGAAACCGGCGATGCGCAAGCGGCTGAAGCTGACAGGCAATATACTCTTCCTCAGGCGTTAAATGACCGGGGCGTTAAGTGGCCGGCGCTATCCTGCCGCCTGCTGCACGAGTCGGGCGAAGTCGTCGTACGAACGTGCACCGGCCTCCTTGCGGTTCTTGGCGCCCGGGCCGTTCAGCACGAAGCTCGGCGTGGATTCGATCCCATAGGTGCGGGCGGACTCATCGCGCGCCTTCAACAGCGCACTGCGCAGTGGCTCGTCGGCGACGGCCGCGTCAAAGGCGGCGCGCGACAGCCCGGCCAGTGCTGCGAACTTCGCCAGCTCATCAGTGGTGTTGACCCCGCGCGCAAAGGCCCAGCGGTCCTGGGACGCCAGCAGCGCGGTCACGAACGGGTCATAGCTGCTGGGCGGCAGGCTGCGCGCCACCGCGGCGGCGGTCAGTGCGATCTGGTCCAACGGGAAATCGTGGAACACGAAGCGGATGCGGCCGGTCTCGACCAGCTCGGTCTTCACCCGCGGCATGGTGTCGCGGTGGAAGGTCGCGCAATGCGAACAGGTCAGAGAGAAGAACTCCCGCACCACCACCGGCGCATCGGCGCGGCCGATGCTGCGCTCGCCCATCGGATCCTCAGCAGAGACCGGAGCCGATGGCGCACCCGCCGGCGGCGGCGTACTGGCAATCGGCGACTCGGACGAGCGCGCATACCAGAGGCCGCCGGCACTCGCCGCGACCACAACGCCCGCCCCAATCCCTAGTAGTGTACGCCGCGAATTTGTCATCAGAACCTCTACATCTAGTATTTTAGCCCCAGCCTCCGGGAGAGTCGAGAGCCCCGTCGCACCGACTCTATTCCCCCCGGCCCGCCAGCACAGCCCGCCCGAGCGCCTCCAGCGCATCGCGCAAATCCCCCGGCGGCAGCCCGGCCACCGCCGCCCGGGCCTTCGCCACCGCCGCCGGGCGTGGCGGGCGCGGCGCGGCGGGGGGCGGCGGGGCGTCCTGGATGAAGCGCAGCCTTGTGACCGCGACGCGCCCGAGATGGCGGTTGATGCGCTCGATCAACTGGGGTGCGAGGTGTTGCAGTTCCAGCGCCAGCGGCCCGGAACAGGCGATCGCCAGCGTGCCGGAGAACAGTTTTCGCGGCACGCTGACGCCCGCGATAGCCGGGCCGACGATCGTCTCCCAATCCGCCACCACCTGGGCGGTCGCTGGCGCGCGTCGGTTGAACGCCGGCTTCACCAGCGCCGGCACCAGCGCGCCGATCGCCCGCGGCCCGTATACATGGCGACCGCCGCTTGGCTTGCCGCCCTCGTCCTTGCCCGCCATACCCCGAATATGCCTCCCGCATCCGCCCTGTTGGCCTGGTACGATCGCCACCGCCGCGCCATGCCCTGGCGCGCCCTGCCCGGCGAGACACCCGACCCCTACCGCGTCTGGCTCAGCGAGATCATGCTGCAACAGACAACAGTGGCCGCCGTCGTACCTTACTACGAACGCTTCCTGGCGCGCTTTCCCGATGTGCATTCCCTCGCCGGCGCCGAGAACGAAACGGTGATGCAGGCCTGGGCCGGCCTCGGCTACTACGCCCGCGCCCGCAACCTGCACGCCTGCGCCAAGTTGGTGGCCGCCGCCGGCTGTTTCCCGAACACCCTGGATGGCCTGCGCGCCCTGCCCGGCATCGGACCGTACACCGCCGCCGCCATCGGCTCGATCGCCTTCGGCCTGCCGGTCGTGCCGGTGGACGGCAATGTCGAGCGCGTCACCGCCCGCATCTTCGCCATCAAGCAGCCCTTTCCCGCGGCAAAGCCCGCCATCGCCGCCGGTGCTGCCCGCCTCGGCGAAGACCCGGCCGCGCAGGCCCGTCCATCGGATTTCACCCAAGCGCTGTTCGACCTCGGCGCCACCATCTGCACCCCGATCGCACCGGCCTGCGTGCTCTGCCCCTGGCAATCAAACTGCGAAGCCCGCGCCCAAGGCATCGCCGCCGACCTGCCGCGCAAGGCGCCCAAGCGTGCCCGCCCCCTGCGCCACGGTGTCCATTTCTGGCTGATCGACGCCGCGGGAAATGTCCTGCTGCGCCGCCGTCCGCCGCGCGGCCTGCTGGGTGGGATGACCGAGTTGCCGGGCACCCCCTGGCGCGACACGCCCTGGGCGGAAGGCGAAGCCCTTGCCCACGCCCCCATGCCAGCCGCTTGGCGCCGGGCGGGCACCGCCCAGCACGGATTCACCCATTTCGAACTGACGATCGCCGTCTATGCCGCCGAAGTGCCTGCCATCACCGCCGATGGCTTCTTGCGGCCGGCGGGCGCACTTGCGCAAGAAGCGCTGCCGTCGGTGATGCGCAAGTGCGTGGCGGTTGTGTCGGGGTAAGCAAGGCCGGGGCTTTGCCCCAGACCCCACCAGGGACCCGAGGTCGCTGGACCCTCTACCATCAAGCTCCCCTGGGCCAGAGGCGCTTTGAGAATGGGGGGCTGGGGCCGCCTCAGGCCCCAGCAGGTCGAGGGCAGAGCCCTCGCCTTTCTCCCCTGTGTCGTCAGAAAGCCCCGAGGAAGTCGCGTTTGCCGATCTCAACGCCGTTATGTCGCATGATGTTGTAGGCCGTCGCGCAATGGAACGTCAGGTTCGGGATCACGAACCCGATCAGGTAGCGCTGCCCGGCGAACTCCATTTCGCCCGCCCGCATTTTCAGCACGATCTTGCGCTCTTCGCTGCCGTCGATTTCGCCGGCCGCGATGCTGTCGATCACCGCCAGTGTCTCGGCGATCCGCGCCTTCATCGAGTCGAAATTCGGCTCCACATCCGGCAGGGTGGGCACGTCGCGCCCGGCCAGCCGCAGCGCCCCGCCGCGGGCCATGTCGCAGGCGATCTGGATCTGCCGCCACAGCGGGAACATGTCCGGCGCCAGGCGATCGCTGGCCAGCACCGCCGGGTCGAAGTTCTTCGCCGCGGCGAAGGCGGCGGCCTTGTCCAGGTTGGCGGACAGCCCGCCCAGCAGTGTCTTCATCATCGGCACGGCGGCCGAGTACATCGAAATAGCCATCACAGACTTCCTCCTTTGCGGCCGGCCATCGCCCCGAGGCGAAGGCGCAGCGCGTTAAGCTTGATGAACCCTTGCGCGTCGAACTGGTCGTACGCGCCCTGGTCGTCCTCGAACGTCACCACCTTCATCGAATACAGGCTGTTCGGGCTTTCGCGTCCGATGCAGGTCACGTTGCCCTTGTAGAGTTTCATCCGCACCCGGCCAGCGACACTTTTCTGACTCTCGTCGATCAGCGCCTGGAGCATCCGGCGTTCCGGCGCGAACCAGAAGCCGTTGTACAGCAGCTCCGCATAGCGCGGCATGATGCTGTCCTTCAGGTGCGCCGCCTCGCGGTCCAGCGTGATGCTCTCGATGCTGCGATGCGCCGCCAGCAGGATCGTCCCGCCCGGCGTCTCGTACACCCCGCGTGACTTCATGCCGACGAAGCGGTTCTCCACCAGGTCGAGCCGGCCGATGCCGTTGGCGCGGCCCAGCGCGTTCAACTTCGTCAACAACGTCGCCGGCGACATCTTCACCCCGTCGATGGCGACAGGATCGCCGCGCTCGAAATCGATCGAGATCACCGTTGCGGCGTCGGGCGCGTCTTCCGGCCGGATGGTGCGCTGATAGACCATCTCGTCCGCCTCGACGGCGGGGTCCTCGAGGATTTTTCCTTCCGACGACGAGTGCAGCAGATTGGCGTCGACCGAGAACGGCGCCTCGCCGCGCTTGTCCTTGGCGATCGGAATCTGGTTGGTCTCGGCGAACTCGATCAGCCGGGTGCGGCTGGTCAGCTCCCATTCGCGCCAAGGTGCTATGATCTTGATGTCCGGCTTCAGCGCGTAATAGGCCAGCTCGAAGCGCACCTGGTCGTTGCCCTTGCCGGTCGCGCCGTGGGCCACGGCGTCGGCGCCGACCATCTCCGCGATCTCAATCTGGCGCTGGGCAATCAGCGGCCGGGCGATCGAGGTGCCCAGGAGATACTGCCCCTCGTACAGCGCGTTCGCCCGGAACATCGGAAACACGAAATCGGTGCAAAAGGTCTCGCGCACATCCTCGATGAAGATCTGCTTGATCCCCATCATCTCGGCCTTCTTGCGGGCGGGTTCCAACTCTTCGCCCTGGCCAAGATCGGCCGTGAAGGTCACCACCTCGCAATTGTACGTTGTTTGCAGCCAGCGCAGGATCACGCTGGTGTCAAGCCCGCCGGAATAGGCGAGCACGACCTTCTTCACATCCTTCACGCGCATTTCCGCGGCCCTCTCCGGCTGCCCATCAGTCGGCGGGACGTAGCGCCGCTGCGGGCGGTTGCGCAAGGCCGCGCCACGCAAGACACCCGGCAGACACATGCCTGCCGGGCGTTGCGCTCAACTGGCGTGCGTTGGATCAGCCGTGGTTGGCGGCGTCGTCCGCGCCATGCCCACCGCCCTTGCCGCCGCCATGGCCGCCCTTGTCGTCACCGGCATTGTGCCCGGCCCCGTCATCGGCGCCGTTGCGGGCCATCACCGCGCGGTCCTGCGGCTCGACCGAGGTATGCCCCGGCCCGTCATCCGCGCCATGCCCGACCCCATGCGGACCGCCGGCGCCGTGACCGGCATCATGTCCCGGCCCATCATCCGAACCATGTCCGCCACTCGATCCACTACCATGGCCGCCACCATGGCCGCCGCCCGACCCGCCGCCCGACCCGCCGCCCGATCCGCCGCCCGATCCGCCGCCCGATCCGCCGCCCGATCCGCCGCCGCCACCGCTGCCGCCGCCGCCGCCACCGCCGCCGCCGCCACCGCCGCCACCGCCGCGGGCCAGCAACATCAGCTCGCCGGACGCCTTGCCGAGCATCGGCCCGGCCGCCGCTTGAGCCGCGCGTTCGTCGGGCCGGCTGGGGCTCGCCTCGGCCAGCCCGCTCATGGCCAATCCGGCAATCAGGGTTGTCGTCATCAACAGTACGCGCATGGATCATCTCCTGTTTCGTCCAGACGGGGTGTCCGGCTTGCGCCAACCCTAGCCATGTGGCCCGCTCAGTCGGCTGACGCCTCCGGTCAGCCGCCGGTCAGGCAATCGTCAGCGTTTTGTCAGCCAGGATCGGATAGGGTGCCGGGTTCAATGTCATTGCATCGCCGCTCCCTTCTGTTCGCCTTTGCCGCGCTGATCAGCGGCGCCGCGCCCGTGTGCGCCGCCAGTGGTTCAGGTGGTGGTGGTTCAGGTGGTGGCGGCTCAGGCGGCGGTGGCTCTGGCGGCGGCGGCTCAGGTGGCGGCGGTTCGAGCGGCGGCAGCGGTTCGAGTGGCGGCAGTGGCTCCAGCGGCGGCAGCGGAACCAGCGGCTCAAGCGGCTCCAGCTCGAGCGGCACTGGCACGACCTCGTCCGGTACCAGCAATTCGTCGAACACCAGCGGCGCGACAGCACCGGGAGGCCGTCCGGCCGCCACATCCGGCAGCGGCCGCGCCGCCACCCCATCCAGCCCCCCCGCCAGCGGTCCAGCCCATCGCGGCCCCACCGACCAGTCGGCGCAGAACCGCGCCGCGGACGCGGTTGCCAACGGCCATGCAGCACCGATCAGCCAGGTCCTCGCCTTGGTCCGCCGCTCCGTGCCGGGTGAGGTGCTCGATGTCGCCCTGGCGCAGCGCCAGGATGGCGCCTGGGCCTACCAGCTCACCGTGTTGACGCGCGACGGCGAGTACTGCGACGTCACTGTCGACGCCAAGCGCAACAAGCTGATGCAAGTGACCTATCGCTGATGCGCCTGCTCGTGGTCGAGGACGAACCCGCCATCGCCGAGGACATCGCAGCCAGCCTCGGCCGCGCAGGCTATGTCGTCGACATGGTGCATGACGGCGAGGCGGCCTGGTTCCAAGCAGAGACCGAGGAGTACGACGCCATCGTGCTCGATCTCGGCCTGCCGCGGCTGGACGGCATCACCGTGCTCAAGCGCCTGCGCGCGGCTGGCGTTGTCACCCCGGTGTTGATCCTGACCGCCCGCGCCTCCTGGACCGAGCGTGTTGCCGGCATCGATGCCGGCGCCGACGACTACCTGGGCAAGCCGTTTCACAACGAGGAGTTGCTCGCCCGCATCGGCGCCATCCTGCGTCGCGCCGGCGGCCACGCCACGCCGCTGCTGGAGGCCGGGGCGCTGTCGATCGACACCCGCCGCATGCACGCTCATCTCGACGGCCGCGAGCTTGCGCTGACGCCGCTGGAATTTCGCGCCCTGCGCTACCTGGTGCATCACAAGACCCGCGTGGTCAGCCAGGGCGAACTGGCCGAACACGTCTATGCCCAGGAGGGCGAGCCGGATTCCAACGCCATCGAAGTGCTGATCGGCCGGCTGCGCCGCAAGCTCGGCACTGAGCTGATCACCACGCGGCGCGGCTATGGCTACCTCGTTGAAGGTTGAATCCTGTACGACGACCACCGGCCCGACGCTGCGGCTGCGGCTTCTGCTGCTGTCGGCCATCACCATCGTGGTGGCGCTCGGCATCGCCGCACTGGCGTTGTCGGCCATCTTCGAACGCCACCTGGAACGCCGCGTCGCCCAGGAGCTGCACGTCAAGCTGCTGGAACTCGCCGGCGCCTTCGAATTGAATGAAGCCGGCGCGCCGACGCTGTCCCGCCCGCTGGCCGATCCGCGCTACGAACAGCCGAACAGCGGCAGCTACTGGCAGATCGCCGACCCATCTGGCCCGATCCTGCGCTCACGCTCGTTGTGGGAGCACCGCCTGGCGCATGACGACCCGCGCGGCCGCACGCCGGACGCCTATGAAACGCCGGGACCCGAGGGTGAAACCTTGTACATCCGCGAGCGCGATGTCCGCCTCGGCCAGGCTGGCGCGCCGAGGCATTTCCGCCTGACCGTGGCACTCGACCATGCCGAATTGGAGGCGCTCGGCATCTCGTTTCGCACCGACGCACTGCTGGCACTCAGCTTGATCGCCCTCGCCCTGCTGATCGGCGCCTGGCTTCAGCTTGCCCTCGGACTTGCCCCACTGCGCCGCCTGCAGGACCAGATCGCCAGCATCCAAGAGGGCCGCACCGCCCGGCTCGAAGGCATTTTCCCGGCCGAAGTCGCGCCGCTGGCGACCAGCGTCAACGTCCTGATCGACCGTCAGGAGGACAGCGTCCGCCGCGCCCGCGAACGGGCGGGCGACCTCGCCCACGGCCTGAAAACCCCGCTGGCCATCATCGCCGCCGAGGC
>CAMBRC010000126.1 GCA_945869965.1 Asaia bogorensis | reverse complement strand
GGGGCAATTCGCCCTCGGCCAGCCCGTCCAGGGCCATGCCCCTCACGAGCATACTGAGGCTCATGTCGCTCAACTGGGCGGCCTTGACGGGGCTGGGGAACACCAGCGCCGAGGGCGTGGGCTGGCCCAGCCTCACGGTTTCCAGAACGCCCAGGGCGGCGGCAGACAACGGCACGCGATGCAGCCTCCCGGACTTCATGCGGCGCCCTGGAATCGTCCACACGGCGCCGGCCGTATCCAGCTCGCCCCAGGTCGCGCCGCGCACCTCGCCCGTCCTGGCAGCCGTCAAAATGGCGAAGCGCAGCGCCAGCGCGGCCATGCCCCGGCGCGTTTCCAGCGCGGCCAGGAATGCCGGCATTTCGGACCATGGGAGCGCCGGCTGGTGCTCCACCGCCCGCACCTTGCGCGGTGCCGGAAGCAGTTCGGCGAGGTTGCCACGCCACCGGGCCGGGTTGTCGCCGGTGCGCATTTTCCGCGCGCGGGCATAATCAAGAATAGCCTCCACCCTGCCCCGCACCCGCGAAGCCGTTTCTGGTGTTTTGACCCAGATCGGTTGCAACACGCGCAGCACATGCTCGGTTGTCACGTTCGCCACCGCCATCTTGCTCAAGACCGGAAAGACATGGGCGGCAAGGGTGGCCTGCCACTGCTGAGCGTGCTTGGAATTGCGCCAGCCGGGCGCCTTTGCGGCGATGCAGGCAGCGGCCACGCCAGCGAAGGTGCGATCCTCGGCGGCGTCGGCGATCCGGGTCATCTTGGCCTCCGCGCGCTCGGCCTGCGGGTCGATACCCGCGCGCAGCTTCGCCCGCGCCTCTGCACCCCTCGCCCTCGCGTCGCCTAGTCCCATCTCAGGGAATGCGCCTAGCCCCATGTCCTTGCGCTTGCCGTTGAAGGTGAACCGCCACGTCCAGGCGCCTTGATCCTGCGGGCGCGGCGGTTCGCCCGATTTAGGCGCGGGCGGCACGGGCAACAACAAAGACAGCCCCTCGCCATCCTGAATCCGAACAGCCTTGCCAGGCGGTTTCTTCGCCACCGCCGCCACCTTCGCCTTGAGTGCAACCGCTGTGAGTCTGGCCATTGTGGTAACGCGCCTTTCCCTCGCCCCGGACTAAGGGCATTCGATGCGGGGGCGGCTCAAAGCGGCGAAAGTGAGGTAATCGGGCGCCTCAAATCCGCGTCGGTTCCGCCGAACCGCTCCCATTACCACTTTCATTACCACACTTTGGTTGGGATGACGAGGGACAACACGCGATGGCGTGGGACGGACCGGGGGAAAAATCTAAGGATTATCAATGGTTGTCGGGAGGGCTGGAAACGGCCAGAGACGCTACTTCTACGGACTCTCCTTCCGCCAATTTCCTCACCAAGCAGGTTCTCCGTTCGTTGGCCGGGCCAGAAAAAGCACAGGATTCCTGCGGTTTTCCGGGCAAAGCTGTTGACCGCCAGGGGCGCAACGAAGGCCGAAATCGGGTCTCTCACGGCCCAGTGTCTCCGGACCTGTGGACTGGCGTGATTTAGTACTCTTCTCGAAAACGGCGATAATTCAATGCGTTGTTGATCGTCGGCAGGGCGTCGAGTTCGACAAACCTATCGACCGTGCAAGAGGGGCTGGGATCGAATTCATGGGCAGGTACGTAGACATGCCCATCGCCAGCGCCGCGCGGATCGCCTCGGCGGCGGCGCGGTCGGTGGCGCTGTGGCTGACGAAGACCTGGCGGGTGGGCGGGGGAGGGCTCATTCGGGCAGGCCGGCGTCGAGCAACGCCTGGCGCACAGTAGCGAGTTTCTCCGGGGTACTCAGCCAGGCATGGACCGGCCGGTAACGATAGCCAGGGACTGACCCAAGAAGGGCCGTGGCGGCGGCCTTCGCCTTCTGCTTCCTGCCCAGACGGTCGAGCCCATAGATTAGCGTGCGGTGTCCTGCCACGTAGTTTGGCCGCTCGTGGAGGCCACGTCGCAGGAACTCGACCGCCTGCTCTGGTCGGCCCGCTGACATATGGGCCGTCATAACCCAGGAGGCGGGGGGCGGCCAGGGTGCTATTCGAAAGGAGCAAGGCCAGGGCCCGCCGGAGGCAGAGGCCTCTGGACTCCATTCATTTAGGTGGGCGGATTCAAGTTTGGGAGCGAACACCTGCGGTGGGCGCGTTTCTGTCTGCGGCCATCGTAGCGAGGAGGCTGCTGAATTGCTCGCCTGGTGTGGCGAAGTCGAGGGTTTTTCTGGGGCGGTCGTTGAGGCTTGCGGCCACTGTGTCCAGGTCATCCTGGCTGAGGGCGGAGAACGACATGCCTTTTGGGAAATACTGGCGCAGCAGTCCGTTGGTGTTCTCGTTCGAACCGCGCTGCCAGGGCGAATGTGGATCGGCGAAGAAGATGCGCATGCCGGTGCTCTGCGCAAGCTGCTCGTGCTGAGCCATTTCCTTGCCCTGGTCGTAGGTCAGCGTCTTGCGCAGCCCCGCCGGAATGGCGTTCAGCGCGCCGGCAAACGCACAGGAAGCCACATCGGCCTTGCGGGTTGGCATGCGCACCAGAACAACAAAACGACTGTTGCGCTCCACCAATGTACCTATAGCACTGGAGCCGCCGGCGCCCAGTATAAAATCACCCTCCCAGTGGCCTGGAACTAGTCGCCATTCGACCTCTTCCGGTCTCTCCTTGATATTTGTCATGTTGCACAGCTTGCCACGACGCTCGCTGCCTTTCGGCTTGCGGCCGCGCATCGGCTTGTCCTGGCGCAAACACGAAACCAACTCCCGGCGAAGTTCGCCGCGCGGCAGAGCATAGATCGCCGTGTAGATCGCCTCGTGCGACACAGCCAGGCCAGAATGCGTCACCATGCCGTCCTCGATGCGTTTGCGCCGGCCCGAAATCTGCTCGGGAGACCACTTCAGGCGCAACAACCGCGCCACTGCCTCAAACAATACACCATCAACACCCAGTCGAGCCCGCCGCCCAGACAAGCGACGAGCCGCCGAGGCGCGAGCGACGGCGGATTCCGCCCGATATGCGAGTCCGTCAGCCCGGTGCCGCGAGATCTCGTCCGAAATCGTCCCCGCAGAGCGGCCAAGCGACGCAGCGATCGCTCGCACCCCCCAGCCATCATGCAACCGAACCTCGATCGTCGTCCGATCCACAACGGTCAGCGCACGTCGAGAATTTGCCATGCCGATACCCTATTCTATAGGGCCCACCGCAGGCGTTCGCTCCCAAACTTGAATCCGCCGTGCCTTTGGGGAGGGGGGCTGAGATGGGGTTTCCAACCGCTCCTCAGCCCCCCTCCCCAAAGACACCTAATGGTTCGGGTTCCAAGGGCTCGGCCCTTGGTGGGGTCGAGGGGCAAAGCCCCCGCCTTCCTTACTTCGTATCAGCCCCTAGCCCACCAGCGCCACGAGCCGTGCCGGGTCGATGCGGAGCCAGAGGGAGTCGCCCACGGCATGGACGTCGCGCGGCGAGGCGACCACGCGCAGGCGTTGGTCGGCGTTGTCCGGGCGGAGCACGTAGTCCCAGTGTTCGCCGAGGAAGGCGCGTTCGACCACCTGGCCGGCGAAGCACCAGGCGGTGGCATCGTCGGGGCGGGTGCGGTGCAGGCTGATATCATGCGGGCGCAGCGAGTAGCTGACGGCGCCGGTGCGTTGGGCGCTGTCGGGCAGCAGGCCGGCCGGCTGGTTGATGCCCGGGCTGGCGAAGCGGCCATTGGCGATGCTGCCGTCGAGGAAATTGGTCCGCCCGATGAAGCCGGCCACGAAGCGGGTGCGCGGACGTTCGTATAGCGAAATCGGGTCGTCCACCTGCTCGATGCGACCGTGATTCATCACCACGATGCGGTCCGATGTCACCATCGCCTCGGCCTGGTCGTGGGTGACGTAGACGGTGGTGATGCGGAAGGCATCGTGCAGGCGGCGGATTTCCGAGCGCATTTCCTCGCGCAGTGCCGCGTCCAGGTTGGATAGCGGCTCGTCGAGCAGCAATACCGCGGGTTCGATGACAATGGCGCGCGCCAGGGCAACGCGTTGCTGCTGGCCGCCCGAGAGCTCGGCGGGATAGCGTTCGGCGAGATGGCCGAGACGCACGGTATCCAGCATGGCGGCGGTGCGGCGCTTGACTTCGCCGGCCGGCAGTTTGCGCAGCGTCAGGCCAAAGGCGACGTTCTCGGCCACCGTCATGTTCGGCCAGATGGCGTAGCTTTGGAAAATCATCGACATGCCGCGCTTTTCCGGCGGCACCACGTGGCCGGGGTCGGACAACACGCGGCCATCCATGACAATCTGCCCCTGGCTGGGCGGGATGAAGCCGGCGATCATGCGCAGCGTCGTGGTCTTGCCGCAGCCCGACGGGCCGAGCAGGGAGACGAACTCCCCCTCGGCCAGGGTGAGCGTCACGCCCTCGACCGCGGTGGTCGCGCCGAAGCGGCGACCGAGGTCGCTGAGGACCAGCCGGCTCAATTGCGGTCTCGTCGCAGCATGAAGTCGCCTCCGAGAATGCGGTAGCCGATACCCACGATGGTGATACTGGCGAACAGCAGCATGAAGCCGAGAGCGGCAAGCTGTTCGAACTTACCCTCCTCGCTGAGATCGAGCAGCATCACCGACATCGTGCGCGTGTTCGGGCCATACAGAAACAATGCCGTCGACAATTCCCGGGTTGCCGGGATGAACACCAGCAGCCAGGCGCCGATCAGCCCGCGCTTCATCAGCGGTGCCATCACCCGGCGGATCGCCAGCAGCCGGCCGCCGCCCAGGATGCGCACCGCCTCCTCCATCTCCGGGTTGATGCTGCGGATGGCGGCCGAGGCGTTGGCATAGCCAATCGGCAGGAAGCGCGTGGTGAAGGCCAGGATCAGGATGGTGGCGGTGCCGTACAGCGCGAAGGGCGGCGGCGCATAGGCGGCGTAGAAGGCGATGGCCAGCACGATGCCGGGCACCACAAAGGGCGCCATGGCGATGAAGCCGAGCACGCCGGCGAATGGCAACAGCTTGCGGCTGACGATATAGGCGATGGCCAGCGACAGGAATATCGCCAGCGAGGCGGCGGCAAAGGCGTAGACAAAGCTGTTCACCACCGAGCCGCCGGCCGAGCGATGCTCGAACAACAGGTACGAGAAATTGCCGAAGGTGAGGTTGGCGACGCTCCAGCCCTGGCCCCAGGCCTTGGACACCGCCGCCTGGAGCAGCGCGCCATAGGGCAGCAGCACGGCCAGCGACAGCACGAACAGCGCGTAGCCCAGCAACGCCCAGCGCCAGCGCCCGAGCGGGATCAGCCGCCGCTCGCCGCCCTTGCCGGTCAGCGCCACGAAGCCCTTGCGGCGGATCATCCAGCGTTGCAGCCCGAACATCGCCACAGTGATCAGCAGCAGCGGCATGGCGTAGGCCGCCGCCACCTCGGGGCGCGCCGGCGGGCTGAAGAATTGCAGCAACTGGGTGGTGACCACGTTGAAGCGCGCGGGAATGGCGATCAGCGCCGGCGAGCCGAACAGCGCGATGCATTCCAGGAAGGTGATGATGGCGCCGCCCAGTATCGCCGGCAGCACCATCGGCAAGGTGACCTTGAACATGGTGCGCAGCGGGCCGGCGCCGAGAATATTGGCGGCATCCTCCATCTCGGAGGATACGACATCCAGCGCCGAGGCGGTGAAGATGAACAGATAGGGGAAGGAATACACCGCGATGATCACCGTCAGCCCGGCAAAGGAGTAGATGTCGAACAACCCCTCTGGCGCACCGCTCACCGCCATCCAGAAGCGGTTCAGCCAGCCGGCATTCGGCCCGGCCAGCAGGATCCAGCCGATCGCGCCGAGGTAGGGCGGCGTGATGAAGGCGCCGAGCACCAGCAGGCGCACCGCGCCCTTGCCCGGCATGTCGGTGCGCGACACCGCCCAGGCCATCGGTAATGCGAAAACCAGGCACAAGGCGGTGACCGCGGCGCCGAGCAGCAGGGTGTTCCAAAGTGCCGTGATGTAGCGCGGCCGGCCATAGGCGGCGGCATAGTTGCCCAGCGTCCAAGCCGTGCCATCGGCGGTTTGCACGGAGCTGAGCAGCAGCCGCAGCAGCGGGTTGATCACCAGGAACGCCAGGATCACGGCCAACAGCAGCCACAGCAGCGTCAGTGGCTCGAAACGGCGCCACAGCGGCCGGCGGGTTGGCACGCCGCCCGTCACACCCACCGCAGCTTCAGCTACCAAATGTGTCACGCCATTGCTCGATGACCTCGGGAATGCCCTTCTGAATCTGCGCCACTGTCTGGCGAATATATTTACGTTCGCTGAATGGGATCATCGGCGGTTTCGGCGCCACGTCGGCGCGCAGCGACTCGCCGCGCACCTCGGCGGTAATCTGCATGTGCTCCTGGCTCAGCAGGAACTCCATGAACAGCCGCCCGGCATTGGGGTGCGGCGCGTTGGCCATGACCGCCGAGGGGGCGATGATCAGCACCGCGCCATCGGTCGGGTAGATCAGGCCCAACGGGTTGCCGCGATCGATACTGATCATCGTCGCGTTGGACGGGCCGGCGGCCACCGAGCGCTCGCCGGAATTCAGCATGGTGACGGTATCGTTCACCGAGCGGCCGATCTGCGGCTTGCCCTTTTCCAGTTCCTCGAAGAATTTCCAGCCATACAGGCTGCGCATCGCCAGAACCCAGGTGCCGACATAGCCGGAAAACGCGGGATGGCCGACCGAAACCTGGCGGCGCCAGCGCGGCAACAGCAGGTCGGACCAATTGGCCGGCGCCTCCTCGGGCTTCACCTTGCGGGTGTTCAAGGTGATCATCACCAGCCCGGCGGCGGTCGGGAAATAAAAGCCATCGGGGTCGAAGCCCTTGAAGGCGTCGTTCAGGAAGGCGGCATTCTCCGGCACGAACTTGGCCAGCAGGCCGCGTGCCTTCAGCACCTCGTCATGGCCGGGATCGGTGGAGCTGAACACGTCGCATTGCGGCGAATTGTTGCGGATATCCTGCTGCAACCGTTCATAGGCGACCTGCGCGGTGGTGCGCACGATATTGACCTTCACCCCGGGATAACGCGCGGTGAAGCGGCGGCCGATCAGTTCCGCGGTCTCGCCATCGACATGGGCGGTGTACCAGGTGAGGCTGCCTTCGCGGCGGGCGGCTTCCTCTAATGCCTTCAAATCGGCGCGCGCCGGCCGGGATAGCAGCGGCACGCTCACCAAGGCGCCCAGCCCCCCTGCAAAGCGCCGCCGGTCGATCACCTGGCTCATGCATCCTCCCGAGATTATTTATTTTTAACACAAGACCTATAGCGTATCGCGCCGCCGCGGCCAGCACGATTCTCAAGGCAAGCGTCGGTATCCGGTCAGCAAGCAAGGCTCCGCCGGCAAAGGGCCGAGGGCCCTTTGACCGGGAATCCCCCGATGAACGGCCACCTTGCCGGCCATCTTCGGTCGACGCTTGTTCGACGACCGAGGGCCGCCTGGGCGCGAACCCGGAACTCAACTTTAACTGGGCACGCTGAGTTCGTTGTTGATGCGCTGACCCGGCCACCCCACCGCCACCCCCTCCATCAGGGCCGGCAACGTCATCTCCTCCGGCTGTCGCCCATGCAGGATGGCCTCCACGATGTCCGGCGCCAGCAGCGTCAGCCGCAGCACCCGGCACAGGTAAGACGCGTTGATCTTTTCGGCCGCCGCCAACTCCTTGATGGTGCTGTAGCTTCCGTCCTCCAGCATCCGCCGCCAGCGGAACGCCCGGGCCACCGCCTTGGCCAGGGTGGCTGAGAAATGACCGGGCTGCTATCCCACCCACGGCAGGGCGACGAGGTGGGTTTGCACGCATTAGCCGATCCCACTCACGCTCGAGGACCACAACCCTCGCCGCCAACACGTACGATTGGCGCCTGATAGTCGGGAAAAATGCCGGGCATTGGCGGAAGGTTGCCCGTGTGGTCGACCTGGACGCGGAACAGGCGGCGGATGGCCTCCTGGTTGCGAGTCATTGAGTAGAGGTTGCACATAGCGCGAACTCCATGATCGTCATCTGAATCCGCCCTTCCCCTCTGGGCCGATCAACGTAACCCACTGGCCGCGGGGGAAATCCGGGGGGAGCTCAGTCTGGACGCGGGCATAGGTCACGGGCTTCTTGCAGGTATCGCACCGGAGCCGCATCACGAGGCTGGCCATGTTGGTGCCGCGATGGAAATTTGCGAGGTCTGTCAGCGAATATGTGCGCATCCTGGCGCAGGTTGGGTGCCCGCAATCCACAACCAGATAGCTGCCGCGAAGATCTTCGAGGCTGAACCTCAGCACCTCTTCCCTCGCACGCCGTGCTGTCTTGTTCATCGCCATCGGGCGAAACTAGGGCGACTCTAGGCGCGAGAACAAGAGGGGAACGTAGACGTATACCTGCTAGCCATTCTCGCGTGCCGACGGGCGGCGGCGAAAACGTCGCACGAGGACTTCAGGAGCTTGGCTCGTGACGCCGTGGTGTCAGCCCGGCCTTGCGCCACAAGCGGTAACTCGATCCTCCATGGGCGTGTGAACTCTGCCGTGAATCATTCGCGGCTGAACCCGGCGTTCAGTTTTGGGAACTCCACGCGCACGCTCGAGCCGATGGTGGTTCGGCAGTGCTGGTTCACCCTGATGTCACCGGCAATCGACAATAGGGCAAATGCATCGCTTGGGGTGACGCTCAGGCGCTCCTGCAGCAAGGCCATCATCGAGCGCGCGGCGATCTCAGCGGCCTCGTCGAAGCCCGAGGCAGACGCGGTGGTGATCAAGAGATTGTCCGTTTCCATCCACGGCCATTCTCGCGCGGCGCCTTTCTCGAGTCTCAGGCGCAGGTGCACCCGCCCGCCAATCTCCACACCGGAGCCTGACATCTCGCCGTCGCCCATGGTAGCGTGCAGGTCTCCGACATAGAACGAGGCACCGGGCACTTGCACCGGCAGGTGAATCCGAGTGCCGACCGTAAGCCGGTTGTTGTCCATGTTGCCGCCATGCCGGCCGATATAGGCAGTAGCGATAGCCTGCGCCGGCGCTGTGGCCATGACCCCGATCATCGGGCGGATCGGCAGTCGCAGCGTGCCGAAATGCACCTGCCCATCAACGACCGGCAGGACCTTGGCCTCGGTGCGGTTCACCAGCCCCTGCACCAGGCCGGCGTCGGGCTTCACCATCACGAAGCCGTAGTCGTCGAGATCGATGCGCAGTATTTCGACCACCAGAGCGTCACCTGGTTCAGCGCCGGCAACGCGCACTGGACCAGTCGCCGGGTTGGTGCGGGGAAAGCGATCAGTGAAAACCGGCGCCGTCAGGGCCTCGTCCTCCGGACGCATCAGTTTGCCCGAGCGAGCGTCGTGCGTCTCGATCATCACTTCGCAGGGGGCGGTCACTTCCAGCCTTGGCGTTGCTTCGGGATCGATGGCGAAGGCAACCGTGCTGCGGTCAAGGAAATGGATCGTCGATGGCATGCTGGCTGGCCTCCATGTCGCCGCTGGCGGTGGTTGGGCCACTGCCGAGGTGCTCAACGAGATTAGGGCGACGGCGCTTCCGTGAGAACCCTGGTCGCCCCCCACACAACCGCCACCCCAACCATCAGTGCCGTCAGCGTCACCTCTTCCCCCTGCCGCCCATCCAGAATCGCCTCGACCAGGTCCGGCGCCAGCAGCGTCAGCCGCAGCGCCCGGCTGACATAGGACGCGTCGGTACTCTCCGCCGCCGCCAGTTCCGCTGCTGTGTCGACGGTACCGCTCTTCAGCATCCGCCGGCAGCGATGCCATTGTCTCGCCGCCAACGCCGTCCGGCTCCAACTCGACGCGCCGACCTACAATCTCGCCAACTTCCCACGCAGCCTGACCCTCCCCGAGGCAGTCAACCAATGGTCCATGACAACGCGACGCGACCGGCTGGTGAAGATCGGCGCGATGATCGTCTGCCACGGTCATTCGATCACGTTCCAGATGGCCGAGATCATGGTCTCGCGCGGGTTGTTCCAGCAGATACTCGACGCCATCACGGCGCTGCGTCCGTTGCCGGCGGTGCGATGTTGAGGGACGGTGGCATGACCGGTCGGGCGGGCCACCGACAGGAGAGGTGCGTCCCGATGTCGGCCGGGAGTGCGGAATTCGCGTCGGAACGGCGAACACATCGCCGGTCACATGGCGAACAGCGCGATCAAGCGGCCGCAGGCATTGATCGCCGCCGGGAACCGGGCTTATCGTTCACCCAAGATCGCCGGATGCCCAGGCATATGAGAAATGTCGGTTAAATTATAAGGTCCAGGGGCTTGGCCCCTGGCGGGTCCAGGCAGAGCCCGGCTTACTTCCCTTCGACCTGGACATGACCGCATGACCCGCACCATCTCCTTCGGCACTCGCCTCACCGAACTGGCAAAGGCTCGCCCCGACGCCACGGTGATCACTCTGGCCAGGCAGGACGGCACCGAGGACACCCTGACCTACGCCCAGCTCGAAGCCTGGTCGAACCGCACCGCCCGCCTTCTGGCCGCGCGCGGCGTCGATGCGAAAACCATGGTCTGCATCGGCATCTACAACAGTCTGGAGCACTACGCGGGGGCCTATGGCGCCTGGAAGCTCGGCGCCTGCTCCTTGCCGCTCAGCCCGCGCATGCCGGACATAGAGTTCCGCGGCATCACCTCCCTGGTCGAAAAGAAGCTGGTCATCGCCGACCGCGACGATGCCGATCTGCGCAAATCCGATATCACCGCCCTGCGCCACCCTGGCGGCGACGCCTCAGCGCTGCCGGACATCACCGCCCATCCCGGCAAGGCGATCGGTTCCGGCGGCTCCACCGGCCGCTCCAAGATCATCGTCGACCCCAAGCCCTGGGCCCGCCCGGTCGGCGAGATGCTGCTCGGCGGCACTGTCGGCATGCGCACCGGCCAGGTCCAACTCGTCGCCGGCCCGCTCTACCACAACTCGCCCTTCTCCTGGTCGCATTACGGCATCTTCGACGAGCACCACATCGTGGTGATGGAACGCTTCGACGCCGCGCTGGCGATGGACCTGATCGAGCGCCACGGCGTCCAGTTCGGCTTCCTCGCCCCCACCATGATGATGCGCATCGTCCGCCTGCCGGAGATCGAGATACGCAACTTTTCCAGAATCGAATCTATCTTCGTCACCGCCGCGCCATGCCCACCCTGGCTCAAGCACAAATGGATCGAGCTGACCGCGCCGGAGAAAGTGGTCGAGGCCTTCGGCTCCAGCGAGGCCGCCGGCGCTTGCATCATCTGCGGCGATGAGTGGCTGCTGCACCCCGGCAGCGTCGGCCGCCCCGTCGGCGCGGAACTGAAAATCCTCGACGAAACCTTCAACGAAGTCCCCACCGGCGAAGTCGGCGAAATCTTCTTCCGCCCCGCCACCCACCCGGAACCCACCTACTACTACATCGGCTCGCCCCCCACGAAGACCACCCCGGACGGCTTCATCAGCGTCGGCGACCTCGGCCATGTCGATACCCAGGGCTACCTGTTCCTCTCCGACCGTCGCGTCGACCTGATCATCCGCGGCGGCGCCAACATCTACCCGGCCGAGGTCGAAGCAGCACTCACCGAACACCCGGCCGTCGCCGACGCCGCCGTCATCGGCATCCCGCATGACGAGCTCGGCAAATCCGTCCACGCCATCATCGAGCCCCGCCCCGGCCACCCGCTCGACGAACCCGCCTTGCGCGCCTGGATGCGGGCCCGCCTGACGGCCTACAAACTGCCCGAAAGCTACGAATTCATGCCCGCCCTCCCGCGCGACCAGTCGGGAAAAATCCGCCGCTCGCAACTCGCCCGCGCACGCGAAACCATCAAGGCCGCATCATGACCGACGCGCTCTACATCACCGGTGTTGCCGAAACCGCCCTCGGCGAAGTCGCAGGCGAGAACGAACTCTCGATGGTGGCGAAAGCCACCCGCGAAGCCCTGGCCGAAGCCGGCCTGAAGCGCAAAGACATCGACGGCCTGTTCGTCAACTATATGGGCGAGGAAGGCAGCGTCCAGGTCGCCGAATACCTCGGCATCCAGCCCCGCTTCTCCGACTCCTCGGATCTCGGCGGCGCCGCCTTCGAAGCCCAAATCCACCACGCCATGGCCGCCATCCAGGCAGGCTTCTGCGAAGTCGCCCTCATCGCCTACGCCTCGCGGCAACGCAGCCGCCGGGCCCGCTCCCTCTCCGGCTCGGCGCCGGTCATGGGCGTGCCGATCATGCACCAGCTCGAAGTCCCCTACGGCCTGCCCAGCCCGATCGGCCGATACGCCATGATCGCCGCCCGCCACATGCACCAATACGGCACAACGCGCGCCCAACTCGCCGAAATCGCCGTCGCCGCCCGCCTCTGGGCCCAGAAGAACCCCAAAGCCTGGTCCCGCGACCCCCTTACCATCGAAGACGTCCTCAACGCCCGCCCCATCGCTGAACCGCTCCACCGCAACGACATCTGCCTGGTCACCGACGGCGGCGGCGCCGTCATCGTCACCACCGCCGCCCGCGCCCGCAACGCGGCAAAGTCCCCCATCCGCATCCTCGGCGCCGCCGAAAGCCACACCCACTGGCACATCAGCCAGATGCCAGACCTCACCGTCTCCGCCGGCGCCAAGTCCGGCCCCGAAGCCTTC
>CAMBRC010000125.1 GCA_945869965.1 Asaia bogorensis | reverse complement strand
AACAACGTCAGCAACACACTCGACATCGGGGCAAACCTTCGTGGCGGTTGCCCGACATAGATTCAGACAAAACGCGCCGAGGGAACCAACTTTCTTCCCCGACATCGCGCCGCTCACGCGATTAAGTTGTCAGCGTTGAACAGCCCTGATTACCACCCCACATCAAAACAAGACCAAACCATTCCCAACCACCCCACATTCCCTGTCACTCCCCGCCAATCGGATAAAGTTTTTTTGCTTCTTTTTGTTCACAAAAAGAAGGCTTCCTTCCCTAAAAAATCTCCTACCCCCCTTGCACCGCCCCGTCAGATGCTATATATAACCAATTAATGTTAGCAACCGCCCTCCTCGCCGACCTCCGCGCAATCGCGCACCACGCCGCCCCGCAGGGGGCTGTGGCGCTTTGGCACGCCCTGATTTTGGCGGCTCTCGACCGCCTGCTGGCGACCTTCCACGCCTTTTTCGCCGCCTGGCAAGCCGGCCGGCTCACCCCACCGCAGCCCCAGCCCGCCCGCCGCGCCCGTGCGGCCGCTCCTACGCGCCGAATCCATCGGCACAGCACCCCCCTCCGGCAGCGCCGCACCGCGCGCCCGATCTCGGCCGCCCGCGTCACCACGCCGGCGCACCGCACCCTCCGCCGCCACGCCCACGCCGCCAGCACCGCGGCACCCGGCCCGTTGCACGCCCCGCACCGCCGCTTTGATTTTGCAACGCCTCCCGGGGGCCTTCACCAACGCACGCCCATTTTGATACGATATCGTAACTATTATTCATAATCCCCCCTTCCGCAACCGCGCACTTGCCGCCATAAGCCTCGCTTCCCCGGAGGTGCCGCATGAACAAACCCGTCCTGCTGATCACCCGCCAGCTCCCCGATGCCGTCGCCGCCCGGGCCCAGGAAAAATTCGACGCCCGCCTGAACCAGCCGGACGGCCAATGGTCCCCCGCCGAAATTCTCGAAATTGCCCAGGGTGCCGACGCCATATTGTGCTTCTCCACCGACCGCCTGAATGCCGAAACCATCGCCGCCCTGCCCGCCTCGGTGAAGGCCATCGCCACCTGCTCGGTCGGCTACGACCACATCGACCTCCCCGCCGCCCGCGCCCGCGGCATCCCGGTCGCCAACACCCCGGACGTCCTCAGCGTCGCCACGGCGGAAATCGCCATGCTGCTGATCCTGATGTCCGCCCGCCGCGCCGGCGAGGGCGAGCGCCTGGTCCGCTCCGGCCAATGGAAAGGCTGGGCGCCGATGCTCCTGCTCGGCACTCAGATCAGCGGCAAGCGCCTCGGCATCCTCGGCATGGGCCGCATCGGCCGCGAACTCGCCAAGATGGCAAACGGCTTCGGCATGAAGATCCACTACCGCAACCGCACCCGCCTACCGGCTGACCTCGAACAGGGCGCCATCTGGCACGACAATGACGAAACCTTCCTGGCCAACTGCGATGCCCTGGCCATGACCGCCCCCGGCGGCCCCGGCACCCTGAAATGGCTGAACGCCGAACGCCTGGCCCTTCTCCCCCGCGGCGCCATCATCGCCAACGCCGCCCGCGGCTCGCTGGTCGATGACACCGCCCTGCAAGCCGCCCTGCGCTCCGGCCAGGTCGGCTTCGCTGGCCTGGATGTCTACGACGGCGAGCCCAACCTCAACCAAGCCTATTTCGGCATCGAAAACGTCGTCCTGCTCCCGCACATGGGCAGCTCCACCACCGAAACCCGCGCCGCCATGGGCAACCTCTGCCTGGACGCCATATCCACCATCCTGGCCGGCGGCACGCCGACCAACCTCATCAGCTGAACCCCGGCAACCACCCGCCATGCGCGGCGGCAATCGCCAGCAACGAAAGGACCAACGCCACCACGGTGAACCCAACATTCCACCGCGCCGTGACCACCCAGGGATCCACCCCCGTCCACCGCGCCGTCGCCAACGCGCTGGCCGAAAACGGCGTCATCCCCACCCCAACCCCCCACCCCAACATGCAAGCAAACGCCAGCACCGCCGGCGCCACCCCCAACACCGCGGGATCCGGCACCGCCGCCCCGATGATAGCCACCACCGCGATCGGATTGAGCCCCAGCAACGACGTCGCGATCAAAACCACCGGCACCGCCAAAGGCACCAGCACCCCGCCCCCCGGCATCAGCCCCGCCAGCCCACCCGCCGGCAACGCCATCCCCAGCGTCACCCCCAGGAACCCACTGCACGCCAACAACGCCGCCTCGCCGCGAAACGACGGCAACCGCGCATGAAACCCCCGCAACCGCCGGCCAAACAACACCGCCCGCCGCCGCCCCAATTGCACCAGCGTCCACCCCGCCCCCACCACCGGCACCGAAGCTGTCACCCCGGTCGCCAGCGACACCGAGAACCCGACCGAAACCGCCTCGGCCAGCAACATCACCAGGCCAACAATCCCGGCAATCCGCAGATGCACAGTCCACCGCCCAGCCCGCGGCGATGCATCTTCCGACCGCCCACCCTCCAGCCGATCCACCAAAGCCCCTGCCAGCAGCAGCAACATCGCCATTCCGAACGCCACCGGCAGCACCGGCCGCAGATCAGCCGCCGGCACGGCGGCCCCAACTACCACCGTCATGATGTTCAGCGGGCTCCAACAGTTCATCGTGGCAAACCCACGATAGGCCCCCATCAGCAACCGCCGCACACTGTCCCTGCCCACGCCCGCCCGCGCGACCATCGCGCCCATCAGATCAATCGCGCCATAGGACAGGATCATGCCGAACAGATGCGCCCCGCCCGTCACCGCCAGATACCGCCGCCCCGCCGGCTGAGCCACCAGATGCGCCCCGCTGCGCCGCACCGTCCCGCTCCGCTCGGCAGCATCGCGCAGGCATCCCAACGCCAGGAAGAACGCCGCATAGGCCGCCCCCCTTCGCCATCCCGCTTCCAATGCCGCGACCGGATCGGCCGACACGGCAACCGCCGCCAGGCCACCCAGCACCAGAACCAGCGACACAACCCGGATCGCCCGCCGCTGCCGTGAAAACTCCAGCGCCAGAAACAGCGCAATCGCCACACCCGCCACGCTGCCGGCGGCGCGCAGGCCACCAAGCTGGTCGGCCAGGGTCGCGGCCCAGGCCAGCAGGAACAGCCATGGGCTGAAGCGGATCGTCATCGGCCAAGCATCGCACCGGCCCCCTGGACAGTCGATCCAGCTGCCGCGACTGTGGCGCGCCATCAAGGGGTATTGCCATGCTGTTCGACTTCGAGACGCTGTCCTCGCAGGAGCGCTACAAGCTGCTGGTCTCCACCATCGTGCCGCGGCCAATCGCCTGGGTGGTGACCCAGGACCTGGAGGGCCGCCTCAACGCCGCGCCGTACTCCTTCTTCAATGTATTCTCTGGTGAGCCGCCCTTGCTGATCATCGGCATTGGTGGGCGCAAGCCCGGCGACGCGAAGGATACCGGGCATAACATTCGCGAGACCGGACAGTTCACCGTGTGCCTGGTGAACCACGACACCTCCGCCCAGATGAACGTCACCGCCATCGACTTCCCGCCGGAGATCGACGAGATCGCCGAGGCAGGGCTGACCACCGCGCCGAGCACCCGGATCAAGCCACCGCGCATCGCCGAAAGCCCGGTGGCGCTGGAATGCGAGCGTTTCATGGGCGTGGATTTGGGCGTCGACCGCACGCTGGTGATCGGCCGGGTGGTGGCGATGCATGTGCGCGACGATTGCGTCCTGGATGCCGCGCGCTGCTACATCGACACGCCGAAGCTGGACCTGATCGGGCGGATGCATGGCGCCGGCTGGTACGCGCGGACGACGGAGCTTTACGAACAGCCGCGGATTCCGCTGGGTGATTGGCCGATCAAGGACTGATTGCATGGCGCTGCCGATGCTGCGGCCGCTGCGATGCCGGCCGGTGGCGCTGTTGTGGGGCGGGCTGGCGGGATCGGCGATCGGCGACGAGTTGTTCCGCGTGGTGCTGGGCTATGTCGCGGTGCGCGCGCTCGGCGAGGCGGCGGGGTACCTCGCGGTAGCACAGGCGGCGGCGACGCTGCTGGCGTTGTTGCTGGGGGCGCGGATGCTCGACCGTACGCCGCCGCTGCGGGTGATGCTGGCCGCCGACCTCGCGCGCGCGGCGGTGCTGGCCGGGCTTGTGGTCACCTGGCTGGTGCTCGGCGAGCCGCCGGCCTGGGCGTTGTTCGCAGCCATCGCGGTGCTGGGCGCGGGATTGGCCGCGTTCCGCCCGGCGATGCAGGCGGCGCTGCCGGTGCTGGCGGCCGATCCCGCGATGTTGCCGGCGGCGAATGCGCTGATGGACACCACCGAGCGGCTGGCGCGGCTGGCCGGGCCGGGGCTGCTGGTGCTGGCGGCGGCGTTGTTTGCCGAGGTGCATTTCGTCTCATTGAACGTGGCGTCGTTCCTGGTCTCGGCGCTGGCGGTGCTGTTGATCGCGCGGCTGCGGCCGGTGCCAGCGGCCGGGACCGGCGCGGACTCGCTTTGGTCGGCGGCGCTGCGCGGGGTTCGGGCGGTGCGGGACCACCGGTTGCTGCGCTTCATGCTGGCGATTGCGGGGATTCAGAACGGAGTGTGGCTGGCGTGCTTTTACCTCGCCTTGCCGCTGTATCTGGAGCGCAACTTGGGCACCGGCGGGCTGGCGGCCTTCGGCACGGTGATCGCGGCCTATGGCGTGGGCAATCTCGGCGGCACTCTGGTGCTGGGCAATCTGCCGATGCCGCGCCGCCCGGTGCGGCGGGTATTTGCCGGCATCCTGCTGTTCGGCGCGGCGGTGGCCGCCATGGCCGGCGCGATGCTGTTGCCGGCGGAATGGCAGTTGCCGGGCATCGCACTTTGCGCGGCGATCGCGGCGGTCGGTGCGCCGATGCAGGACATCGTGGTGGCGACGCTGCGCCAGACCGAGTTGGCGCGCGCTGACATCGCGGCCGCGGTGCGCGCGCATATGGTCTCCGTCCAGGGCGGCACGGTGGTGGCGATGCTGGCCGCGCCGAGCCTGGTTGCCGCCTGGGGCCCGGAGGCGATCGTGCTCGGCGGGGGCTTGACCTACCTGGTGCTCGGGGCGATCGGCCTGGCGCGGTTGGGGCGAGCAGGTTGACCGGCTGGGGGATTGACCACGAAATGTGCTGCGATGCGAAAGCGGGAGAATGACTTGATGATTCGTACCCTGGCCTTCCTGGCCACGCTGTGCGCGTTCGCGCTGCCGGCGGCGGCGTGGGCGCAGTCAGCACCAAAGCCGGCACGCCCGCCCGCCGCAGCACCTGCATCCGACTTGGTGACCGCGGCGAACCTGTCACGTGATGGGCTGCGGGCGATCTATGACGCGGCGAAGCTGCCGGCGACGATTGATCGCAGCGGCAACCTGACGGTCAAGGCCGGCACGGTCACGCTGTATATCTTGCCGAGCGAGGACCGGGTGCGCCTGTTGGCCAGCTATGGCTTTGCCGCGCGGGCGGCGTACCAGGAGAAGCTCGATCTCGCGAACCGCATCAACGATGGCTACATCCTGGTGCGCGCCGCGATCCCCGCCGACAAGCCGGCGGAGATCAACATCGACCACTATATCCTGCTTGGCCCCGGGGTGAGCCGGGCGGTGGTGGTGGCGGTCACGCGGCGCTTTGCCGAGGTGGTGCAGGAAGCGATCGACGCGGTGGATACCGACCGGCTGCTGGAGTAGGCGGCGGGGGCGCCGCCGCCGCCTCGTCCGATCAGCCTAAGCTCTTAAGGAACGTCGCCCGCGCGGTGGCCGACTGGCTGATGAACATGCCGTCCGAGCCGCCGAGGATGAACTTGCAGCCCCAGCCGACATATAGCCGCGCCCATTCCTCGTCATAGATGCCGCCCATGCCGGGATACTTGCCGTGCTTCTTGCAGGCATCGATCACCGCGCGGTACGCGGCCTGGACCTTGGCGTGCCCGGCCTGGCCGGAGATGCCGAGATCGGCGGAGAGGTCCGAGGTGCCGATCAGCAGGCAGTCAATGCCCGGGGTGGCGGCAATGGCGTCGGCATTGGCCACGGCCTCGCCGGTCTCGATCATGGCGACGATCAGGGTTTCGTTGTTGATGATCTCCTGCGCCTCGGCCACCGGCGGGGGCAGGAAGCCGAACTGGGCGATGCCGCCGCCCCAGGAGCGGGTGCCGCGTGGCGGATAGCGGAAGGCATCGGCGATGCGCTTGGCCTGGGCCGGGGTGTCGATGTGCGGGATCACCAGGCCCTGGGCGCCGTTGTCCAGGGCGCGAGTGCCCTCGTCCAGCGCGTCGGTGCAGACGCGGACAATCGGCGAGACGCCGGTGTTAAGCGAGGCCAGGCAAAGCTGGGTGGCCTCGTGGACGGAGAAGGCGCCGTGCTCCATGTCGATGAACAGCCAGTCGAAACCGGCGGCCTTGGCGAGCATGGGCGCGGCGACGGTGCGCAGATGGCTCACGCCAAAGCCGAGCGAGGTCTTGCCGGCGCGCAGACGGTTGAGCGAGGTGTTCGGGATGATGGGCATGGGGTTCCTCCGGGTTGGTTGATGGGAGCGCACCATGGGTGGGGGGCTGGGTCAATCAGGGGGAAGGAAGGATGTTCTTTTTTGAAAAAAAGAACCAAAAAACTTTTATCCATTGGCGCCGGTGCTCCCCGGGGAGTGCGGGTGCCAATGGATGAAGTTTTTTTGCTTCTTTTTGTGAACAAAAAGAAGGCCCTTACTTTGGGATCAACCGCTCCAACGTCTCCAGCCGGTCCGCCTCCCCCACCGGCTTGTCGGTGCGCAGGCGGGCGATGCGGGGGAAGCGCAGGGCGACGCCGGATTTATGGCGGGTGGAGCGCTGGGCACCGTCGAAGGCGATTTCCAGGACCAGGCCGCGTTCGACTTCGCGCACCGGGCCGAAGCGGGCGGTGGTGTGGGTGCGGATCCACTGGTCGAGGAAGGCGAGTTCGCGGTCGGTGAAGCCGAAATAGGCCTTGCCCACCGGGACGAGTTCGCCGTCATCGCGCCAGAGGCCGAAGGTGTAGTCGGAGTAGCTGCCG
Organism: Asaia bogorensis; assembly: GCA_945869965.1. Lineage (GTDB taxonomy): Bacteria > Pseudomonadota > Alphaproteobacteria > Acetobacterales > Acetobacteraceae > CAMDGX01. The sequence goes on along the minus strand of CAMBRC010000125.1, from coordinate 5,587 downwards.
CTGCGCTTGCCGTGGCCGCGCTGGGCGTACATCAGCACGGCGTCGATGGTGAGGGGCGCCCGCTTCCATTTCCACCAATGGCCGCGCGGGCGGCCGGGCAGGTAGGGCGAGGTGCGGTCCTTCAGCATCAGGCCTTCGATGGCGGCGGCGCGGGCGCCTTCGCGCAGGGTGGCGAGGTCGTCCAGCGTTTCGAAGGCGATCAGTTCTGAGAGGTCCATGCGGGCCGGGCGGGTGCGGGCGAACCAGGCTTCGAGACGGGTGCGGCGGGTGTCGAAGGGATGGGGGCGGAGGTCCTCGGGGCCGTCGAACAGGATGTCGTAGAGCCGGACAGCGGCGGGGTGGTCGGCGAGCATCTTGGGGCCGACGGTCTTGCGGTTGAGGCGTTGCTGGAGGTCGGCGAAGGGGGCGACGGTGCCGTTGCGGATGACCAGCAGTTCGCCGTCCAGCACGCCCTGGAAGTCCATAGCGGCGATGATTTCGGGGAACGCCGCAGAAATGTCCTCGGCGCCGCGGGAGTAGAGGCGGCGGCCGCCGGCGGTGGCGACGAGCTGGACGCGCACGCCGTCCCATTTCCATTCGGCGCGCAGGGTGGCGGGGGCGAGGGATGCGAGGTCGGCGGGCTCCAGCGGATGGGCGAGCATGGGCGGGCGGAAGACCGGGGCGGTGGCGGGGTCGGGGCGCGGAGCATGGCCTTCGAGCCAGGCGAAGAGGTCGGTGTAGGGGGGGGCGAGGCTGTGCCAGACCTCTTCGATGTCGTCTGGTGTGGCGCGGCCGTTGGAGAATTCCGCCAGGGCCACGCGCGCCAGGCGGCCGGTGACGCCGATGCGCAGGCCGCCGGTGATCAGCTTGAGCAACGCAAGGCGCGTGCCGGCGTCGCAGGCGTCGAGCCAGCCGGCGACGAGGTCGGGCAGGCGGATTTTGGGGGTGAAGTTCAGGGCATCGACCAGTTCGGGCAGGCTGGGCGGGGCGGCGTTGGTAAGGGAGGCGGGCCAGATCAGGGCGACGGTTTCAGCGAGGTCGCCGACGAAGTCGTAGGACAGGGCGAAGAGGACGGGGTCGGTGCGGGTGCGGGCGAGGTCGCGGATCAGCCCGGCCTTGGCGGCGGAGAAGCGGAGTTCGCCGGCGAGGGCGGCGAGGGCGATGCCGCGGTCGGGGTCTGGCTGGGTGGCGAAGTAATGTGCCAGCAGGCGGATCTTGTCGTTGCGGCCCTGGGTGAAGAGCAGGCGTTCGAGTAGGGTGGCGAAGGCGATCATGGCTCCTCTTCCCCATACCCGATCAGGCGCAGGGGACGGCCGCGCACGCCGCGCTTGGCGACTTCGTGGATCAGCGCTTCCTCGCTGCCATGGGTGACCCAGATCTCCGGAGCCTGGACCTCGTCCACGGTGCGGTTCAGTTCGTCCCAGTCGGCGTGGTCGGAGATGACCAGGGGGAGTTCGACGCCGCCCTGCTTGGCGCGCTGGCGGACCCGCATCCAGCCCGAGGCCATGCAGACGACGGGTTCGGCAAGGCGGCGGGCCCAGCGGTCGGCGATGGCGGAAGGCGGGGCGAGGACGATGCGGCCAACCAGGTCCTTCTTGGCCGCGATAGTGGCGGGGCGGAGGTCGCCCAGGGGGACGCCGAACTGCGCGTAGATGTCGCACATTGGGGCCAGGGCGCCGTGCATGAAGATCGGCTCGTCCCAGCCGGCGGCGCGCAGCAGGGCGATCAGGCGTTGGGTCTTGCCGAGCGAGTAGCAGCCGATGACGTGGGTGCGTTCGGGGAACAGCCTGACGCTGGCGAGCAGTTTGGCGATTTCTTCGCCGGCGGGCGGGTGGCGGAAGACCGGCAGGGCGAAGGTGGCCTCGGTGACGAAGACGTCGCAGGGGACGGGCACGAAGGCGTCGCAGGTGGGGTCGGGCTGGCGCTTGTAGTCGCCGCTGACCACGGCGCGGCTGCCTTGGTATTCCATGACCACCTGGGCGCTGCCCAGCACGTGGCCGGCGGGTTCGAGCCAGAGATCGATGTCGCCGATGCGCAGGCGTTCGCCCCAGGCGAGGGATTGTTGGGTGCGGCCGGCGCCGGCGCCGAGGCGGGCGCGCATCAGGGCCAGGGTGGGGGCGCTGGCGAGCACAGCGGTGTGACCGGGGCGGGCGTGGTCGGAATGGGCGTGCGTGATCACCGCGCGCTCGACGGGGCGGAGCGGGTCGATGAAGAAGTCGCCGGGAGCGCAGAACAGGCCGGCGGGCAACGGGGTGAGCCAGGTTTCGGGATGTGGCATGGACGGCATATTGGCGCGGTACCGGTCCAACGCCAGCTTCATTGGTCTGGCGGCCATGGCGGCAGGCGGTTCGTGCATCGGCGCCGGCTTCGCGGCTACATCGGAGGCAGATCTTGGGACCCGCACGATGACCGACCTGGCGAGCCTGCTGCTGTTCCTTGCCACCGCCTTGGTGATCGCGCTCTCGCCGGGGCCGGGGATGCTCTATGTCGCCAGCCGGACGCTGGCCGGGGGGCGCGGCGAGGGCATGGCGTCCACGTTGGGCACCGGGATTGGCGGGTTTGTCCATGTGCTGGGCGGCGCCATCGGGGTGAGCGCGGTGCTCGCCGCCAGCGCCACGGCGTTCATGGTGCTGAAGCTGGTGGGCGGGGTTTATCTGATCTGGCTTGGCATCCGCACCTTTCGCGGCGCCCGGCTGGCGGTGCCCGAGGCGGCGGCGACCGGGAGCAGCCGGGCGCTGCGCGAGGGGATCCTGGTCGAGGCGACCAACCCGAAGACGGCGGCGTTCTTTCTCGCCTTCCTGCCGCAGTTCGTGGACCCGGCGGCGGGCTCGGTGGCGATGCAGTTCGTGGTGCTCGGTGCGATCTCGGTGGGGCTGAACACGGCGGTGGATGCGGTGGTGGTGCTTGGGGCGATGCGACTGCGTCGTGCCGCGCTGGCGGCACCACGGATGATGCGGCGCGTGCAGCAGGGATCGGGCGCGATCCTGGCGGCGCTGGGGCTGTCGCTGCTTTTGGCACGGCGCCCCGCCTGACATCGCCACTGACGCCCGGCTTCCCGTCGGCGCGGGAACCCCGTATCTAGGGGGCGATGTCGGGAACATTACCAGAACCTTTTGCCGCCTGGTTCGCCGCGCGCGGTTGGGCGCCGCGGGCGCATCAGCTTGATGTGCTGGCGGCGGTGCGGGCGGGCGAGAGCGTGCTGCTGACCGCGCCGACCGGGGGCGGCAAGACGCTGGCTGGGTTTCTGCCGAGCCTGATCGCGTTGCACGAGGCGCCCTGCCCTGGTCTGCACACTCTCTATGTCAGCCCGCTGAAGGCGCTGGCGGCCGATATCGCGCGCAACCTGACGGTGCCGGTGGAGCAGATGGGGCTGGCGGTGACGATCGATACGCGCACCGGCGATACCTCCACGGCGAAGCGGCGGCAGCAGAAGGAGGCGCCGCCGAACCTGTTGCTGACCACGCCGGAGAGCCTGGCGGTGCTGATTTCGCAACCGGAGGCCGAGGGGTTCTTCGCCAGCCTGCGCGTCATTGTGGTGGACGAAGTGCACGCGCTGGCGGGGAGCAAGCGGGGGGACCAGCTGGCGCTGTGCATGGCGCGGATATCGGCGCTGGCGCCCCGGGTGCTGCGGATCGGGCTGTCGGCGACGGCGGCGCATCCGGCGGCACTGATGGCCTATGTCTCGGCCGACGGAATGGGCGGGGGCGTGCGGCGGGTGGAGGTGACGGGCGGGGCGCCGCCGGCGATCGAGGTGATGCTGCCGGAGGGGCGGCTGCCGTGGTCCGGGCATATGGGGCTGGCCAGCGCGCCGATGATCCTGGGGCGCATTCGTGCCGCCGGCATGACCATCGTGTTCGTCAACACAAGGGCACAGGCCGAGCTGATGTTCCAGGAGCTGTGGAAGCTCAACGCCGACACGCTGCCGATCGCCATCCACCACGGCTCGCTGGAACCGGAGCAACGTCAAAAAGTCGAGCGCGCGATGGCCGAGGGCAAGCTGCGCGCGGTGGTGGCGACCTCGTCGCTCGATCTCGGCATCGACTGGGGAGGCGTGGACCAGGTGTTGCAGGTCGGCGCGCCGAAGGGGGTGTCGCGGTTGTTGCAGCGGGTGGGGCGGGCGAACCACCGGATGGATGAGGCGAGCCGGGCGATCCTGGTGCCGGCCAACCGGTTCGAGGTGCTGGAATGCGAGGCGGCGATCCTCGGCGTGGCGGCCGGCGAGCTGGATGGCGATGCGCCGCGGCCGGGCGGGTTGGATGTCCTGGCGCAGCATATCCTCGGCGTGGCCTGTGCCGGGGCGTTCCAGCCGGAGGATCTCTATGCCGAAGTGCGCCGGGCCGCGCCCTATGCCGCGCTCTCGCGCCGTGATTTTCGCGATGTGCTGGAGTTCGTCGAGAACGGCGGCTACTCGCTGCAGGCCTATCACCAGTTCCGCAAATTGTTCCGCGACAGCGAGGGGCGCTGCCAGGTGATGGGCGAACGTGTCGCCCGCCAGCACCGCATGAATATCGGCACCATCGTCGAGGAGCCGATGATCAAGGTGAAGCTCGGGGGTCGCGGGGGCGGCACGCTGGGCGAGGTCGAGGAATACTTCATCAACGGCCTGTCGGAAGGCGACACCTTCATGTTCGCCGGCCGGCTGCTGCGCTTCGTGCGGCTGCGCGAGACCTGGGCCGAGGTGGCCGATGGCGGCAGCGGCGAGCCCAAGGTCCCCGCCTATGCCGGCGGGCGCATGCCGCTGACCACCAACCTCGCCGCCCGGGTGCGCGCCATGCTGAGCGATCCCGCCACCTGGCCGAGCTTTCCCGAGCCGGTGCGGGAATGGCTGGGGTTGCAGCAATCGCTCTCCCGCCTGCCTGGCCGCGACGACCTGTTGATCGAGACCTTCCCGCGCGGGGATACGAATTTCCTCGTCGCCTACTGCTTCGAGGGCCGCAACGCGCACCAGACCCTGGGCATGCTGCTGACCCGGCGCATGGAGCGCTTCGGCTTCCAGCCGCTGGGGTTTGTCGCCACCGACTATGTGCTCGCCACCTGGAGCGCGCGCGAACCCACCAACGTCGCCCGGCTGTTCGAGGAGGACATGCTGGGCGATGACCTGGAGGCCTGGATGGCGGAGAGCTCGATGTTGCGGCGGACGTTTCGCAATGTCGCGGTGATCGCCGGGCTGATCGAGCGCCACCACCCCGGCGCCGCCAAGACCCGCCGCCAGGTCACGGTGAACAGCGACCTGATCTACAACGTGCTGCGCAAGCACCAGCCCGACCACGTGCTGTTGCGCGCCACCCGCGCCGATGCCGGCGGCGGGCTGACCGACCTGGAACGCATCGCCGCCTTCCTGCGCCGGATCAAGGGGCGGGTGCGCCACGTCCCGCTGTCGCGCGTCTCGCCGCTGGCGGTGCCAGTGCTGCTGGAAATCGGCCGCGAAAGCGTGCGCAGCGGCGCGGGCGATGATGCGCTGCTGGCCGAGGCGGAGACGCTGGTGGCCGAGGCGATGGGGCAGATCGCGCCGCCGGTGCCTGCGGATCGGCGGCAAGGGAGGTTGCGGGTATGACAGAAGCAAGGCTGGGCTCTGCCCAGACCCGCCAGGGGCCAAGCCCCTGGACCT
>CAMBRC010000124.1 GCA_945869965.1 Asaia bogorensis | reverse complement strand
CATAGAACTCCACTGTGAACATCCTTCCAGCCTCTCCATGCCCGTCATGGACATCAGAAAGGCCTAGCAGGACCGGTACACTTTGCCGCCGCCTTCAGGACGACCGCATCAACCGGTGAAGTGGTACACTTTGCAGCCGCTGTTTATAGATAAGTCCGCCATGTCAGGGAAAGCCAAACATGCGCCGAGCGTTCTTTGCCGTTCTTGTCGCCTTGATCCCGATGCTGGGCACCCTGAAACCGGCAACGGCGCAGACGGTGGGTGACTACTCCATCCCTGCTCTCACCTCTCGCGCGCTGGAGGGCAACGCCCGCGCCCAGCTCTTCCTCGGCAGCGCGTATGCCAACGGCGGGGGCGTGCCACAGAACCACGCGGAGGCGGCGAAGTGGTATCGCCTCGCCGCCGATCAGGGAGAGGTCCACGCCCAGCTCTTCCTCGGCAGCGCGTATGACAACGGCCGGGGCGTGCCGCAGAACGACGCTGAGGCGGTGAAGTGGTATCGCCTCGCCGCCGATCAGGGACTGGCCCTTGCCCAGTATGCTCTCGGCAGTATGTATCACGCCGACCTGGGCATGCCGCAGAACACCGCTGAGGCGGTGAAGTGGTATCGCCTCGCCGCCGATCAGGGACTTCCCGGCGCCCAGAACGCCCTCGGCACCATGTATGCCTACGGCCAGGGCGTGCCACAGAACCACGCTGAGGCGGTGAAGTGGTATCGCCTCGCCGCCGATCAAGGAGATGCCGACGTCCAGCTCAAGCTCGGCATCATGTATGCCAACGGCGAGAATGTGCCGCAGAACGACGCTGAGGCGGTGAAGTGGTATCGCCTCGCCGCCGATCAGGGAAATGCCCACGCCCAGTTTTCTCTCGGCAGTATGTATCACGCCGGCCTGGGCGTGCCGCAGAACGACGCTGAGGCGGTGAAGTGGTATCGCCTCGCCGCCGATCAGAAACATGCCAGCGCCCAGAACGGCCTCGGCGTCATGTATGCCGACGGCCGGGGCGTGCCGCAGAACCACTCTGAGGCGGTGAAGTGGTATCGCCTCGCCGCCGATCAGGGACTTGCCGTCGCCCAGTTCAAACTCGGCGGCAGGTATGCCGACGGCCTGGGCGTGCCGCAGAACGACGTTCTTGCTCACATGTGGTTCAATCTGGCGAGCGCACGGAGGATTTCCGACGCCCAAAAAGATCGGGACCGCCTTGCCTCAAAGATGCCCCCCGCTCAGATCGCGGAGGCGCAGCGTTTGGCGGCGCAGTGGAAGCCCAAGGGGCGGCCGTAGCGGCCCGATTGGCGACCGGGTGCACCCCATCCGGGCGCTATCGCAGGCTTTTCGGGATCAGCCACGCAGGCCCCGCGCCGGACCTGGTGGGGTCCGGGGCGAAGCCACCGCTTTACTGTCGGAACGCCCCGTTGCGCTCGACCGTGCGGACTAGGCCGGCGAACTCGGCTCGGCCCCATTCCGGCGTGTTGATGCGTTTACGCAGTCGTTCGGCGGCTTTCTGCACCGCGGCGGGGGCGAAGAGAGAAGAGACGCCTTGCTTGGCTCCTCTCTGCCTCTTTGTGGAACTGCTTCCTTGCTGACGCAGCCAGCCGCCATCCATCTGCCGTATGCGATCGCCGTGCCGCCGAATACCCTTGCTAAATGCATCGGCATGGCTACACTTTTCGCTCCACAAGCTTGGATCGCGTTTCCATAAGTTATTGAAATACTTAATGTTTTGGCGTCGATGGTGGAGATCCCGCTCAGCTCCACCATCGCCCACCGGCCGGTTGCAAGGATCCAGCGAGCGGCCCGACCTTTATGACGACATCCACATGCCGCCAGCGCGCTTCGAATACCATCGCAATACTATTTCTTGTATTCAAAATACTGCGGATGAACAACGGTTGCACCTGGTATTGCCTGACCACGCAAATAATTGAGTATATTCCGACGCTGCCCGTGCCGGTTTTTTCGCGCCATCAATAGCGTGACATGACGGAGTCCGACGGTACCATCGGCCATCGCGCCGCGGCCCCAGGGTTCCACCCGAGCAGCAGTGCAGGAACCGCCATTATGACCCGAAACCTCAGATATGCGCTGACCACGCTTGCCCTAGGCGCCGCCCTGTCCGCCGGCGCCACCGCCCCGGCAATTGCGATCCCCTGCGGCGTCAGCAGTGTCGCGATGTCGATCCTTACCCAACCGGGCTTTTCCTGCACGCAACAGGACAAGATTTGGTCGAACTTCGCCTCGACCAACATCCCGTCCACCAATTCAGCGGTGTTCGCCCTGATCAATCTGCCGGGGCTCGATGAGCACACCCTCACCATTCTTGGCCCCTTCGCCCAGAACACGACGTACAATCTCAGCTACACGATCGCGATCGACACTTTGATCAGCCCCAATATCACGTTCAGCGACGCCACCGGCGGCATCCTGTTCGCCAGCCCGGGCGGCACCGCGACCCTGACAAAATCCTTCACCGACGAGAACTTCGCCCCGCTGCCCGGTCTGCAGGCCACCGCGATCGACCCGGTGGTGAGCGTCGTGATCCCCTCGCTGACGCTGACGATGCACGTCACCGACTCGTTCTTCACCGACGGCAGCAACGTCACCGGCTTTGCCAACACCTTCACCCAAAAAGGGATCAACGTGCCGGAGCCGGCGACGATGATGCTGCTGGGCGCAGGCCTGCTCGGGCTCGGCGTGATGCGCCGCCGCCGCGGCTGACAGGCTACTCCAGCACCGCCTCCGTCTTCGCCTTGATCAGCGCGAAGTCGATACTGGCGCCCAGGCCGGGACCGGTCGGGGCCTGGAGCATGCCATTGGCATCCGGTCGGAACTCCGCTTCAAGCCCGTAGCGGTGGGCGCCGTCGGGCAGCAGCACCTCGAACCAGGTGGTGTTCGGGATCGCCATGCACAGATGCAGGTTGGCCAGGTTGTTCAGCGAATTGCCGCTGTGGTGGACTTCGTAATTCATGTGGAACGCCTCTGCGAGATGCGCGGTCTTGAGCATGGTGGTGAGGCCGCCCTTGGCCGGGATGTCGCCGCGCAGATAGTCGGTGGCCTGTTGCTGGATCCAGATCGGATAGGTGTCCAGCCCGCCGACGGGGTATTCGGTGGCCAGGATCGGGATGTTGAGTTTCTGGCGCAGTTTCACATATGAAAGAATGTCCTCGTCGGCCAGAGGGTCTTCGTACCATTTGAAGCCCATCTCCTGGATGGCCAGGCCGACCTTCAGCGCGCCGTAATAGTCGTAGCTCCAGGTGCTATCGAGCATGATGGGATAGGCATCGCCGACGCCGCGGCGGACGGCTTCGCAGACCTTGATGTCGGTGTCGGGATCGGTCGGCGGGTGGATCTTGTAGGCGGCCCAGCCTTCCTGCTTGTGCTGTTGCGCCTGGGCGACATAGGCGCCGGCATCTGGCAGCAATTGCGAGCTGGCGTAGGCGCCGATCTCGGTGCGGCAGGTGCCCATCAGGGCGTGGACCGGCAGGCCGGCGATCTTGCCGACGAGGTCCCATAGGGCGACGTCGGCCGCCCCGATACAGCGCCAGGTGACGTTGCGGTTCATCTTCAGCATGCGCTGGTGCAGACGTTCGCGCTCCAGCGGATTGGCGCCCATCAGGATCGGCTTGATCCAGCGGATCAGGCCGGGGCCGTCCATGCTGCCGGGATTGCTGGCCGAACCGAGGAAGGCGTGGCCCTCGTGCCCGCTATCGGTGCGGATGCGCAGCAGGCCGAGATTGCTGACCGGCTGCGTGAAGCTGCCGGCGTGATAGCTGGTACGCGGGATGTTGTCCCAGGTGAAGATGGTCAGCGACACGTGGTCGATCTTCATGGCGGGTTCCTCGGTATTTTGGTGCGATGCTGCCTCACCTCGGCGCATCCCTCAAGCGCCGTTGACCGGGGCGCCGCGAAGCAGGACAGTTGCGGCGCCAACGCAGCCGGCGCGGGAGACCAGCATGAACGACGCCTCGCCGCCCATGACCCCCGAAGCGCGCGCCCGCGATGCGGCGCCGGTGCTGCTGGCCGAGGCCCCCGCGATCGAGGCCACGCGCCGGATCACGCCGGCGGCACTCGATGTTCTGCATGCCAACCGGCTGTTCCGCTGCCTGTTGCCCAAATCCGCGGGCGGGGATGAGGCACGGCCGAGCGACTACATCCGCATGCTGATTGCCGTCGCCGCCGCCGATGCCTCGACCGCCTGGTGCATCGGCCAGGGCTCGGGCTGTTCGATGGCCGCCGCCTACCTGCCGCAGGAAACCGCGCAAACCATCTGGGGCGGCGATCCCCGGGCGGTGCTGGCCTGGGGACAGAACCAGGGGGCGCGGGCGCGGGTGGTCGATGGCGGATACATCGTGACCGGAACTTGGACCTTTGTCAGCGGCGGGCATCACGCCACCTGGATCGGCGGGCATTGCCATGTGGTGGAGCGTGACGGCAGCCTGCGGGCGGGGGCGGATGGACGGCCGATCGAGCGGACGATGCTGATCCCGCGGGGGCTGTATTCGAGCACCGATACCTGGGATGTGGTGGGGCTGCGCGGCACCGGCAGCGATACGTTTGCGATCGCCGAGCATTTCGTGCCCGATGCATTTTCGGTCTGCCGCGACACCGACGAGGAGCGGCGCGAGCCCGGCACGCTGTACCAGTTCTCCACCACCAACATGTATGCCTCGGGCTTTGCCGGCGTGGCGCTGGGGGTGGCGCGCGGATTGCTGGACCGGTTCCTGGAGGTGGCGGGCGAGAAGACGCCGAGCCTGACCAGCCGGGCGATGCGGGAAAGCCCGGTGATCCATCGCGATCTGGCCATCGCCGAGGCGCAATGGCGCGCGGCGCGGATCCATCTGTTGACCACTCTCGATGAGACCTGGGCCGGGGTGGCGGCGCGCGGGCGGATGACGCTGGACGAGCGGATGAACATCCGCCTGGCCAGCACCTTCGCCATTCATCAGGCGCGCGCCGTGGCCGAATTCTGCTGGCGCGAGGCCGGGGCGACGGCGATCTTTGCCAGCCAGGGCTTCGAACGCCGCTTCCGCGACCTCAATACCGTCACCCAGCAGGTCCAGGGCCGCATGACCCATCTGGAAGCGGTGGGCCAGCATCTGCTCGGCAACACGCTGACCACCCTGCGCCATATATAATTGGGAACCGCGACCATGCCGCTGAACGCGCTCAACCACTACACCATCCGGCCGGCGGACCTGGAGGCGACCAAGACCTTCTACTGCGATGTGCTCGGCCTGCCGGTGGGCTACCGGCCGCCGCTCGGCTTTCCCGGATACTGGCTGTACTGCGGCGATATCCCGACCGTGCACCTGATCGGGCCGCGCGACCGTGATCCCGGCCCGCGCGCGGCGGGGCCGACCGGGCTGTTCGATCATATCGCGTTTGCCTGCACCGGGCTGGCGGCGATGAAGGCCAGTCTGGCTGGGCGGGGGATCGGGTTCGAGGAACGGATCATTCCGCGGGATCGGCAGACGCAGCTCTTCTTGCATGATCCCGATGGGATTGCGGTCGAGTTGAATTATCCGCCGGAAGAAACGGTAGGGTAGGAAGCATGTTCTTTTTTGAAAAAAAGAACCAAAAAACTTTTATTCACTTACTTATGGATGAAGTTTTTTTGCTTCTTTTTGTTCACAAAAAGAAGGCTTTGCTTCCTTGCGCCTAGAGGCCTCCTCGCTTTCGCGCGATCCGCTGCGGGCGGAGGCCAACGAGGATGCGTTCGTGGTGCTGCCTGGCCGGGCCTATGCGGTGATCGACGGGGTCTCGGATCGCACCGGCATGCGGTACGATGGCGAGCTGTCCGGGCGGCATGCGGCGCGGCTGGTGGCGGGCACGTTGGAGCGGCTGTTGCTGGGGCCGCCGCCGCCGGTGGAATCGATCGTGCCGACGCTGACCGCGGCGCTGAACGAGGCCTATCGCCGGCATGGCACGCTGGAGGCGGCGCGGGCGGATTGGGGCAACCGGCTGTGCTGCACCCTGGCGCTGGCGATGCATGACGGGGCGCGGCTGCATCTGGTGCTGGTGGGCGATAGCGGGATCCGGCTGAACGGGCGCGAGGTTCTGCAGATGCCCAAGGACATCGACCGGATCACCGCGTCGCTGCGCAGCCATGCCTGGCATCGGGTTGCCGCGTCCGATCCCGTGCTGCGGGATCACCTGGCGCGGCAGGTCACCTGGCGCGGCGTGACCCAGGATTCCGCGCCGCTGGCGCCGCATCTGGACGCCGCTGATCTGGCCGCCATTGCCGAGGTCGCTGAGGCCGAGTGCGCCGCGGCGCTGCCGCATGTGCCGCGCGGGGATGTGGTCCATCTGCTGAAGCACGGCATTGTCGGCGCGCAGGGCGATTATCAGAACAATCCCGAATCCATCCTGGGCTATGCCTGCCTGGACGGCTTCACCGTCCCGCGCACGCTGATGCGGATCACCACGGTCGAGGCACGCGGGGTGGAGACGCTGGAGCTTTTTACCGACGGGTATTTCCGGCTGGGCGAGACGATGGGCCTGGCCGCCTGGGAGGCTGCGCATGCCGTGGTTGAGGCCGAAGACCCTGCCAAAGTCGCGCGATACCGCTCGACCAAAGGCAGCATACCGTCGCGCTGGGCCGATGACCGTACCTATATCGGCGTGGCCCTACGCAGTGGATAAAAGTTTTTTGTTTCTTTTTTTCAAAAAAGAAAGCGCTTCTTTTTAAACCGGTATCGCTTCTCCGGCGAAGAAGCGGCGCGGGTTTTCGTCCAGCATCACCGCGATGTCTGACTGGTTGACGCCGCGGGCATGCAGCAGCGGCATGAAATCGGTGAACATGTAGCTGTACGGCGGTGGCCATTTGCCCTCGGCGGTCAGGCGGTCGATGTTGGCTTGTTCGGCGGGGGTGAGCTGGCGCTGCATCTTGCCGTGCCAGCCGCAGTGGCGGTCCTGGCTCATCATGATCTGGTTGGTGAAGCCGTCGCGGACGAGTTTGGCGAGGTTGTCGGCGCGGGTTTCGTCGGGCATCAGGCGCAGGATGCCGATACGGTCGAAGCCGATATAGGAGCCGCCATCGACGACGCGGCGGTGATAGGCGGGGTCGGCGTTGCCGCAGCAATGGCCGATCAGGCAGCGATGCGCGCCGACGCCGCCATCGGCGAAGAGTTTCTGTTGTTCCGGCGCGCCGACGCCGTCCTGGGTGTGGGTGATGATGGGGACGCCGGTGGCTTTCTGGGCGATGCAGGCGGCGGCGAGGAAGTGTTTTTCGAAGGCTGTGATGTCGGGTGCGCCGGTGGCGACTTTGATGGCGCCGGCTTTGATGCCGGTGGTGCCGATGCCGTGGGTGATTTCGCGGATGTAGAGTTCGGCGATTTCGTCCACGGTGCGGGCGCGCCAGTACGGCGGCAGGCCCATGGCTTCGAAGTAGAAGCCGGTGGTGCAGACGATGTGGACGCCGGATTTCTCGCTGATCTCTTTCATCATGGTGGGGTCGCGGCCCAGTTCGATCGGGCAGGGATCGACGAAGCTGCGCACGCCGTGGACTTCGCGGAGCTCGACCAGACGTTTGACGGCTTCGGCGATGAAGGCCGGGCGGTCGAAGGTGGCGAGCGGGTCGAACTCCACGCCGCCGAAGGCGATGAACAGGTGTTCGTGCATCAGGGTGCGGCCGAGGGCTGTGACCGGGATGGGGCCGGTGACGGTGTTGACCATGGCTGGCATCTTTGCGTTCCCTCAGGCTGCGGCGATTTCTGCGAGCACCGGTAGTAGGTAGTCGGCGAATAGTGCCGGGTTTTCGGCGAAGGGGAAATGGCCGATGCCGTGCATCTCGATGAAGCGGGCGCCGGCGATCTTTTGGGCGGTGGATTGCGACATCTCCATGGTGCAGGAGTAGTCGTATTCGCCGGTCAGCATGAAGAGCGGGCACTTGGTGGTGTCGATGGCGGCGACGCGGCTGCGGGCGTCCCATTCGCCGGAGTAGAAGTGGATGTCGCCCCAGAACACGCCGGGGCCACCTTGGCTGTAGTGCCACAGGACTTCGGCGGCGCATTCGGCGGGGGATTGCGGGGCCATCAGGCCGTGGATCCATTCCGGGACGAACAGGCTCTGGTTGACCTGGGGGTGGAAGGCGTAGGGGGTTTGGCGGCCCTGGATGTTGTCGGTGGCTTCGCAGGCGATGATGGCGCGGAAGGCTTCGGGGTGACGGTGGGCGAGTTCGAGGCAGATCTCGCCGGACATCGAGGCGCCGAGGACGATTGGGCGTTTCAGGCCGGCGGCCTTGATGAAGCCCATGATGGTCTCGACGTAGACGTCCGTGGTCATGCGCCAGGTGCCCGGCAGGCAGCCAGGGGGCGGCGGGCTGCGGCCGTGCCAGGGGAGGTCGAAGGGGACCAGGCGATGGGTGTTGGTGATGCGCGCGTCGGTCATCAGGCGGTGGAACTGGCGGCCGTCGGAGCCTGCGGTGTGGAGGCAGAGGATATCCTGGCCTTCGCCCGCCCATTCGTGAAAGATGTCGTGTCGGACAGCGCCGATCTTCACCGGGACGTAGCCGCCTTGGAGGCGCGGGGGCGGGGTTGTGATGGCGGGGCGCAGGCTGCTCGGCACCGGCAGGGGGCGGCCCAGGGTCAGCCATTTGCCGATTTCGAGCACCCGGCGTACGACGTGGCAGGATTGGGCGAAGGCCAGGGGGTCACCGTCCAGCTTGGCTTCCGGCACGCGGGCCAGCATGGCCAGGATGACGTGGTGGTAGCGCGGCGGGACGGGTTCGAGGAACTTCGCCCAGACGGCGGCGGGTGCGCTGAAGGTGAAGGCGGGTTCGCCTGGTGCTGCGATCCGCCCTTCGGAGAAGCCGAATCGCGCTTCGTATGCGTCAACGCGAATGGCGAAGTTTGTCGACCACGGCCCGGCGATTGCCGCGAGTACAGCGTCGGCGGCACAGGCCGCGCGCCAGCGTGCGCAAAAGGAGTCCCAGTCGTTCACTGGCCACATTATCACGCCGCTCCGATCAGCCGCCGCCGCACCAGGGCGGAAAGAGTGTCAATCACCGCCACCATCACCAGGATCAGCAGGATGATGAACAGCACTTCGTCCCAGTAGCGCACCTTGATGCGCTCGGCGATCTGCAAGCCGATCCCCCCGGCGCCGACGACTCCCAAAATGCTGGCGCTGCGGGTGTTGCTTTCGATCTGATAGAGGTACTGGGCCAGCATCACCGGAAACACCTGTGGCAACAGGCCGAAGCGGATCGCCAGGATGCGCCGTCCGCCCACGGCAGTGATTGCCTCGGGCTGCCTGGCTTCCGCGTTCTCGATCGCCTCGGCGAACAGCTTGGACAGCACCGCGATCTCGGCCGCAGCGATCGCTAGCACGCCGGCCAGTGGCCCCAGTCCGACCGCGCGCACGAAGACCAGCGCCCAGATCAACTGGTCCATGCCACGGAACAGGTCGAAGAAGCGCCGGATCGAGAAATGCGCCAGCGTGTTGACCACCACGTTGTTCGCGCCCAGCAAGCCCAGCGGCAACGCCACAAGTACGGCTATGGTTGAGCCGAGGAACGCCATCGCCACCGACTCGGTCAGGCCGAGCAGGATGGCGTCCCAGTGTTCGCCCGGGCTCGGCGGCACCATCTGGCGGATGATCACCATCACGCCGCCGATGCCGTTCCAGATGCGCAGCGGGGAGAAATCGAACCACCACAGCAGCGCGCCAAGCCATGACAGGAACGCCGCCGCCCCCAGCCAGCGCAACGCCCGCCCCCCTGGCGTCGGCCCGAAGGCGCGCGGCAGCACGGCGCGGTAGCGGGCGATGTCGGCTGCCGTCATGCTCGCGCCCCCGTGGCCTGGTTGCGCAACCGCTCCGAGGTCAGGTCGATCGCCATCACCGTCAGCACGATCAGCAGGATGATCGCGCCGATCTCCTCGTAGTAATTGCGGCTGATCACCAGGTACAGTTCTTGCCCGATCCCGCCCGCGCCGACGAAGCCGATCACCGTGGCACCGCGCACATTGATTTCAAACCGCAACAGAACATAGGAGAGAAAATTCGGCGCCACCTGCGGCAGGATGGCATAGCGCACCGCCTGGGCCCAATTGCCGCCGGCGGCGCGAACGCCGTCCCATGGCCGCATGTCGGCATTCTCGACCACCTCGGCGAACTGTTTGCCCAGCGCCCCCACGGAATGCAGCGCAATGGCGAAAATCCCTGCCAGCGGGCCAACCCCGAACGCCCAGACCAGCATCAGTGCATAGACGATGTCGGGCACGGTGCGAAACAGCTCCAGCGCGCGTCGGCAGACCAGATACACCGCCCGGTTCGGCGCCAGGTTCGCCGCTGCCGGAAAGCTGGCCAGCGCCGCGCCGATCGCGCCCATCAGCGTGGCCAGAGCGGCGATCTGGCTGGTCTCGAACAACAGCCAGGCCCAGGCATCCAGCCGGTACATCCAGAACGCCAGCGAGCCCTCGACCTTCGGCCCGGCAAACACCGCGTCGGCCTTCAGCGTCGGCAGCAGCTTGTGGAGATATTCGCCAACCCGTGGAATGCCGTCGAGCAACGTTTGAGGATAGACCTCCGACACCCGCGCGGACATCGCTAGCAATACCAGCACCACCGCGCCATAGCCGAGCGTGGCTATACGGCGAACGCGGCGACGCGCCTGGAACGCGGCCTCGGCGGTGAGGGTGGGGGTCACGGGAAGGCAAGGCCAGGGCTCTGCCCTGGACCCGCTGGGGCCGGCGGCCCCAGACCCCATTCTTTAAGCGCCTTCGGCTGAGGGGGGTGTCGATGCCTTGATGCCCCCCTCAGCCGAAGGCGCTTAAAGGTCGAGGGTCCAGGGGTCTCGGACCCCTGGTGGGGTCCAGGGGCAAAGCCCCTGGCCTTGCTTTCTCTAGCCCCCACCCTCACCGCCGCCGGCGCGCTTCGGCTTCGGCTTTCAGGATATCGATGAACACCTGGTAGTCTTCGTGTTTCACCGGCGTCCATCCGGCGCCCGAGCCCATGTCCAGCGCCTGGTAGATATCGCGGTGGTGCACGGGGATTGCGCGGTGCAGCGCCAGCATGTCGGCCTGGAAGTCCGGTGGCGTGTCCTTGCGGATGGTGAAGGGGCCGTTGAGGATCGGGCGCGAGCGCCAGATGGCCTTGAGGTCCTTCATCTCGATCATCTTCTTCTGCACCATGGTGGTCAGCACCCCGCGCGAGAAGCCCGTGGCCTCGTCACCCTGGCCGGACGACCAGGTGACGCCGGCGTCGTATTGGCGACCCATCACCGCGACCACGGCCTGTTCGTGCCCGCCGGCGAAGCCGGTGCGGCCGAAGTATTTGGTGGGCTCCGGGTCGATGCCGGCGGCGCGGAATTCGGCGCGCGGGATCAGGTAGCCGCTGGCGCTGTTCGGATCGGACCAGCCGACCGACTTGCCCTTCATCTGCTCCAGGTTGGTGATGCCGGAATCGGCGCGCACGTACATCAACGCGACGTATGAGTTGGTGCCGTCTTTTTCCAGCGTGGTCAGAATCGGGTAGACGTTGCCGTTGCTCTCGTTCCAGGCGGCGGCATAGGCGGCGGGCGACATATAGGCGGCGTCGACCTGTTTGGCGGCGAAGGCCTGGATCACCCCGGCATAGTCGGCGGCCATCAGCAGCTTGACGGGCACGCCGAAGGTCTCTTCCAGGATCTTCTGGTAGCCGCCGAAGCGGGCCAGTCGATCGGCGTCGTTCTCGCCGCCGAGCATGCCGATACGGATGACCGGGACCTGGGCGGCCCACGGGCGTTTGCCCTTGGCGGGCATGTCCTGGGCCATGGCGGCAAATGGCAAAGCGGCGGCGGCGAGGGCGAGGCTGTGACGGCGCGTGAGCATGGGGCACCCCTTTTGTGGCTCGGCTTGGGTCAAGCGTGGACCGTGACAGATTTGTGTCAAGGGGCGGAAACGGCAACCCCGGCGGCGACGAGGACCGCGATTTCCGCGGCGCTGAAACCGGCCGCGCCCAGCACCTCGGCATTGTGCTCGCCCACGCGTGGCGGCTGGCGGTGCAGCGTGCCGCGGGCGCGCTCTGGGCCGAATTCCAGCGGCAGGGCAGGCAGGCCCACCTTCACGCCGGATTCGCCGCCGATTCGGGAGACGAAGACGTCGAGCAGCCCGCCTGTGGCCAGCAGGTGTGCATCCTCGAACATGTCGGCGGGTTTGCCGACCGGCGCCCAGGAGACGGCGCAGCGCTCCAGCCGGGCGGCGACCTCGGCGGTGGGCAGCGCGGCGGTGACTTTCTTCAATTCCGGGATGAGCCATTCGCGCTCGGTCACCCGCATGACGTTGGTGGCCAGGCGGGGGTCGGCGGCGAGGGATTGCAGGGCGAACTCCTCGGTGAAGCGGGACCATTGCTGGTCGCTGGTGACGCCGATGAAGAGCTGGCTGTCGGCGGTCGGAAAGACCTCGTAGATCGCCCAGGCGCCGCGCCGTTCGGGCATCGGCGGCATGTCCTCGCCGGTGATGGCGATGCCGGCCATGTGGCTGGCCATTAGGAAGGCGGCACTTTCGAACAGGGCGCTGGACACGCGTTGGCCGCGCCCGGTGGCGTCGCGCTCGCGCAAGGCGGCCTGGACCGCGACCACGCCGAACACCGCACCCAGGATATCGATCACCGAGGCGCCGGCGCGCAGCGGGCGACCATAGGGGCCGGTCATGTGGGCGAGGCCGACATGGAACTGCACCACCTCGTCAAGCGCCGGGCGGTGGGCGTATGGGCCGGCGAGGTAGCCCTTAAGCGCCAGGTAGATCAGGCGGGGGTTGCGCGCGGCCAGCGCCTCGTATCCGCAGCCGAGTTTTTCCATTGTGCCGGGGCCGTAATTCTCCAGCACGATATCCGCCTGTTCGACGAGGCGGTGCACCGCCGCCTGGCCCTCGGGCCGCTTGAGGTCCAGCGCGATGCCACGCTTGTTGCGGTTGAACGCGGCGAAGAATCCGGCGGCGAATCCGCCAAGCTGGCGCGTGTGATCGCCGTTCGGCGCCGGCTCCACCTTCACCACATCGGCGCCGAGATCTGCCAGCACCAGCCCCGCCGTCGGGCCCATGATGGTGTGGCTGAACTCCAGCACCCGTAGCCCCGCGAGGGGCCCAGCAGACACCGTCATTCGGCGGCCATGCGGCGGAACGCGCCGAGGCTGCCGGCATGGATCAGCTCGCTGGGCAGCACGTGGCCGACGATCTCCTCGGCCATGCGCCCGACCTCGATCAGG